>NZ_JBMDTW010000003.1:432234-520769 GCF_048814985.1 Demequina pilifera | reverse complement strand
GGGCCCCGGTCCTCCTCTCGAGGAGAGCCGGGGCCCGACTGCGTCGTGGAGCACCCCCCGTGGGTCGCCAGTTGTTGCGGCTCATGAGGTTGGTGACACCGGGGACGTGAGCGCGGGATAGCCTCTCGTCCCAAGGGCGCGTCCGCCTCTCACCACCGCACCCAAGGAGCGTGTCTCAATGCTCGACCGACTCGGAGCAGCAGTCGCCACGTGGCCGCGCATCGTCGTGGCGCTGTGGGGTCTGGTCGCAGTGGCCGGCGCCGTGATCGGCGGCGCGGTGTTCGATGAGGCGGTGGATCTGCAGGATTCGCCCGCAGGCACCGAGTCGGTAGCCGTCAGCGACGCGCTCGACGTGCTCGACCCCCAGGGGGAAGTGGTGACGGCCGTCATTGCGGGACGGGACTTCTTCGCCCCAGAGCTCGTCGACGGCGCGCCCGCAGTCATGGACCGCGTGCGGGCAGTGCCGGGTGTGGTGGAGGTGACCGACGCCTACACCGCTGGGGGGCTCATCGGAGACGACGCTCGCAGCTCCCTCGTCTCCGTCGAGCTCGACGCGGCGCTGAGCGAGGACGAGGCGCTCACCGCGGCACGGGACGTCGGCGCCATCCTCCGCGAACTCCCGGCTCCAGACGTGCTGGTCGGCGGAGAGCTGTTGAGCCAGGAGGCCTTCGTCCAGCGCGCGATTCAGGACACCGCGATCGGCGAAGGGGTGGCGATCGCGGTGCTGCTCGTGCTGCTCGTGATGGTGCTCGGCGGCTTCCGGATCGGATCGATCCCCATTCTCACCGCGCTGATTGCCATCTGCGGATCGCTGCTGCTGCTCCGTGGTCTCGTGAACGTGGTCGACGTGAACGAGTTCGCGGTCAATGTGGTCACGATCCTAGGACTCGGTCTCGCCGTGGACTACAGCCTGCTCGTCATCGCCAGGTTCCGCGAAGAGCGAGAGGCCAGTCCTGCATCGGACCCAGGGACGCACGTGACGCGCGCAGCGGCGCGCGCGGGCCGCGCTGTGCTCGTCTCGGGCCTTGCTGTCTGCATCGCTCTCGCGGGCATGCTCGTGCTCGGCGACCCACTCTTGAGCGGCATGGCCGTCGGGGGTGCGATCGCCGTGGTGGTGGCCACCGCGACCGGTCTGACGTTCGTCCCCGCCATGCTCATGCTCGTTCACCGCCACGTGCCCGCTGCCGGCGTGCGCACCTGGTCGCGGCCGTGGTCCCGTCCGGCTCGCACCGAGCGCGTCACCCTGCTGGCCCGGCTGGCACGCGCCTCTCAGGCCCGTCCCGGGCTCGTCGCCACCGCCACGGCAGGGCTGCTGCTCGTCGTCGCCGCTCCGATCGGCTCGTTGACCCTGGGCAGCTCCGACATCCATTCGCTGCCCCACGGCAGTGAGGAACGCCGGGCATATGAGGCCATCACGACAGGGTTCGCCGACCTCGGCGTCGAGCCTGCCACGGTCCTCATCGACGCTCCGGTGGATCAGGCCGGCGTGACGGAACTGCTCGACCGCATCTATGAGTTGGACGGGGTCGAGGACGCACGTGCCGTCCCGGATCTCCCGAACGACGTGACCGTGGCCGAGTTCACCCCGGAGGGCGCCTCGACCGGGGCCGGGGCGCAGCAGCTCGTCCGCGACATCCGGGCGCTCGACGCCGAGGTCGACTTCTCCGTCGGCGGGCCGGCGGCCGAGGTGGTGGATTCTCAGGATCACCTGACACAGCGCCTGCCCATGGCGCTCGGCCTGGTGCTGCTGTCCACGTTCGCGCTGCTGTTCGCACTCACCCGGTCGGTGGTGGTGCCCATCAAGGCGCTGATCCTCAACGCGTTGACCATCTTCGCGACGCTCGGGGTGCTCGTGGCGATCTTCCAGTGGGGATGGTTCGCCTCGCTGCTCGGGGTCGAACCGTGGGGCGCGCTGGACGTGACCACCCCGCTGTTCATCGGGCTGCTCGCCTTCGGGCTGTCCATGGACTACGAGGTCTTCCTGCTGTCGCGCATCCATGAGGAGTGGCGGGCGCGTGATCGCTCCCTCACACCACGCGAAGCGAACAGGATCGCGGTGCTCCGTGGCATCACCGCCACCGGCCCGGTGGTCACCATGGCGGCTGTGGCGATCAGCATCGTGTTCCTCGCCTTCGCGATGAGCTCGCTCACCGCCATGAAGGAGGTGGGCATCGGCATGATCGTCGCGATCGCCATCGACGTGACACTGATCCGCGGACTGCTCCTGCCTGCGACCATGACGCTGCTCGGCGAGTGGAACTGGTGGCGGCCGGGGCGGGGCCGGGCGCGCGATGATCACCGCGTGGACCGCGAACGGAGCCCCGCCGGCGTTTCCTAGTCAGGCCCGCGGGGAAGCCGTGACGCGAAGCACTGCTTGATCCTCCCCGTGACGCACGAAGGCCCCGGTCGCTTGACCGGGGCCTTCGTGGTGGGACGGCGCTACTTCGAGGTGCTGCCGCCCGACTTCTTGGTGCTCTTGGCGGGAGTCGCCTTCTTGTTGGCTGACTTCGCGGCGTTCTCCACCTTCTGAGCGGGGGTCTCGCCGGTGCTGGCGTCCTCCCACACGTCCTCCGCGTCATCGATGGTGCTCTCGGCCGCCGCGGTGGCACGGTCGCGCGCCTCATCCACGGACGCCCGCACGCGCTTGACCTCCGAGTTCGCCGAGTCGCGCACCTTGTGCACGCTCGCCTCGGCCTGCTCGGCGATCTTCTTGCTCTGCTCGACGGCGGTCTCGCGCAGGCGATCCGCGGTGGGGCTCGCCTGCTCCTTGACCTTGTCCACGGTGGGTCCGGCCTGGTCCTTGACCGCGCTGGCGGCGGACGCCGCGGCCTCGGCGGCCTTCTTGGCGGCCTCCACTGCGGCATCGGTCGCCTTGTTGACGTTGTCGCGGACCTGGCGCTTGAAGTCGCCGTCGCCCGAGAGCTCCCACTCCTCGTCCTCGCCTGCCCACTGGTCGCGGCCCGGGTCGCGACGCGCCCACACGACGACGGCGGCGGTGGCCGCGCCGACGAGGGCGATGGGGATCAGCACGCGTCCCCAGCTCCGCTTCTCGTCCTCGTGCGCGGCGTTCTCGACCGCGTTGAGCGCAGCGGGGATCGCGGCGCTCACCACGGCGGCGTGTGCCACATCCGCCCAATGAGCGGCCTTGTCGCCGGCCTTGCGCACGTACGGCTCAGCCTTGCGAGCGCCCTCGTGGTAGGCCTTCTGAGCGTGGGGCTTGGCCCAATCCTTGGCCTTGCCGACCTGGGGAGCGGCCCAGTCGACGGCCTTGTCATACTGCGGACCGGCCCACTTCTGAGCCTTCTTCGCCGCCTCCTTGGCGGACTTCGATGCCTGCTCGGCCGCGACCTTGGCCTGCGCGGCGGCCTCTTGAGCCTGCGCGCGGTACTGGTCCACGTCGAGATGTTCGATGGGATTCTTCTTGCGTGCCACTTGAGATGCCTCCAGTTAGCAGGGGTGTGCTGATCCCCCATATTGTCACTTCCATATGGGTAACGCGAGGGGCATGCGAGAATAGTCCTCATGATCGCAACTCTTGAGACCACTGAAGGCAACATCCGCATCGAACTGATGCCGAACGACGCCCCCACCACCGTCAAGAACTTCGTCGGCCTCGCCACGGGCGAGAAGGAGTGGACGGACCCCGAGACCGGCAAGCCCAGCACCGAGCCGTTCTACAACGGGCTGGTATTCCACCGCGTGATCGAGGGCTTCATGATCCAGGGCGGGTGCCCCGAGGGCACCGGCACCGGCGGCCCGGGTTACACGTTCGACGACGAGATCCACGCGAACAACCAGTTCTCCGAGCCCTACCTGCTCGCGATGGCCAACGCCGGCAAGCGCACCAACCCGATCACGGGCAAGCCCTCGGGCACCAACGGTTCGCAGTTCTTCATCACGCTCGGCCAGACTCCGCACCTCAACCAGGCTCACACCATCTTCGGCAAGGTCGTCGACGACGAGTCCCGCGCGGTGGTCGACAAGATCGGTGCGACCGCCACGGATGGCCGCGACCGCCCGCTCGAGGACGTCATGATCACGGCCGTCACCGTCTCCTAAGGCGCGCCCGCGTGTCCCAGCCGCCGGACGCATCGGCCGAGCCCACCTGTCCCCGCCACCCGGACCGCGTCTCCTACGTCCGCTGCCAGCGCTGCGAGCGCCCGGCGTGCCCGGAGTGTCAGCGGCCGGCGGCGGTGGGCGTGCTGTGCGTGGACTGCCTCGCCGAGGCGAGGTCTCACGTTCGGCCGGTGCGCTCGCGGCTGGGCTTCACGGCGGCGACGGGACCGCCCCTGGTCACGTACGTGCTCATGGGGCTCAACGTCGCGGTGTTCCTGCTCGCGCCGCTGCTGATCGGCGCGCGATGGGACTATGCCCTGGGGCTCATTCCGGGGTACACGGCGGAGCTCGACCTCTACTGCGCCGCGGCCGCCGATCCACAGTGCGTCGGCCTCGGCGACGACTGGTACCGGTGGATCACCGCCGGGTTCGTCCACTTCGGCTTCTTCCACATCGCGATGAACATGTTCGCGCTGTTCCAGCTCGGCACGGCGCTCGAGCCGGCGATGGGGCGACTGCGCTTCATCGGACTGTACGCTGCGTCGCTGATCGGCTCTTCGGTGGGGGTCATCCTGCTCGCCGATTCCGGAGTGCACGGCGGCGCCTCGGGAGCGATCTTCGGGCTGCTCGCGTCGTACGGGATCGTCCTCAGGCGCCTGCGGCTGCCGTACCAGTCGGTGCTGGTGATCGCCGCGATCTTCATCGGCGGACCGCTCATCGCGGAGTTCGTCCCCGCGCTCGCGTTCTTCTCAGGGCTGTCGTGGCAGGGTCACCTGGGCGGTGCCATCGTCGGCGCCGTCGTCATGCTGGCGATGTTCCGCGGCGTGGACAGCCGGGAGCGCGCCCAACGCGCCAAGAACCGGCCCACCGGCTGAGCCTGCGCCGCACCGCCCCTTCGCCGCTGCGAGGCGGTGCTATGGCGCGATGGCGCAAAAGCCGGCCCGCGCATCGGCCGCACCGACCCAGACGACGGCCGCACCCGGTGCCCTGGTGAATCACACCGGTGTAGTTGTCCCCAGCTTTGTCCACAGCGGGGGAAAACTACATGGGTGTCACTTTGGGGCCGCGGAGGGCTCGGGTGCTACTTCCAGCGGGTGAGCAGCAGCATCGCCGCCGCCATGAACACGAATCCGACGGCCAGGTTCCAGTCGCCGATCGGCAACGGAAGCTCGGCGCGCGAGATGTAGTACGTGACGATCCACACCGGGCCCAGGATGAGCAGGGTGATCGCGGTGGGCAGCAGCCAGCGAGGATTGTCGCTCTGCGGCTTGTCCACGTCATGGGGCTTCTTGTAGATGTTGCTTTCGCGCTTCTTCGAGAGGGCCACGGTGCTTCTCCGATGCTGTGGTGCGGCCCGCGGCGTGCGGGCATGAATGGCTACTAGCGTACCCAGAGCTGGAGCGGTCCACAGTCGGCGCGCGCGCTCGCGTACGCTTGACGCATCATGACGACCGACACCTACACCCGTCCAGTCGCTCATGCGCGACCCCGGCGGCGGCGCTTGAGCCCCCTCGGGATCCTTGGCGAGCTGCTCATCGGGGCAGGCGTGCTGCTGGCGCTGTTCGTGGTGTGGCAGCTGTTCTACACCGACGTGCAGGGCGAGCGGGCCCAGCGCGAGGAGGTCGAGGAGACCGAGTGGGTGAGCCCCGACGTGGTGGGCGGAGTGACCGCTGGTGAGGCGACCGGGCCGGAGACGATTCCCGACGACCTCAAGATGCGCGGCGTTGACCCGCCCGAGCTGGCGTACCCGGAGTTCACCGAGGCGCTCGCGGCTTTCATGGTGCCGCGCTGGGGCGAGGACTACGTCAAGATGATCCACGAGGGCGTCACGCGAGCCGATGTGCTCGACCCCCTGGGCATCGGCCACTACCCGGACACCGCGCTGCCGGGAGAGATGGGCAACTTCGCGATCTCCGCTCACCGCACCACCTACGGCAAGCCGTTCACCGACATCGACACGTTGGAGGAGGGCGACTCCCTGATCGTGCAGACCGAGGACACGTGGTTCGTCTACACCGTCGAGTCGTACGACATCGTGCTGCCGCGGGACGTGCAGGTGATCGCGCCCATGCCCGGTGAACCCGGCGTCGAGCCCGATGACCGCTACATCACCCTCACCACGTGCCACCCGCGCTTCTCCGCGGCGGAGCGGTGGATCGTGCACGGGCGGCTGGACTACTGGGCGCCCACCGGGCACGGTGTGCCCGAGGAACTTTTGGAGGCGAGGTAAGTGATCTCGACTGCGATCTGGAACGCCCTGCCTGGTCCCGCGCTGGTGCGCGCGCTGATCCTGCTGGTGCTGCTCGTCGCCCTGGTGTTCGTTTTGTTCGAGTACGTGTTTCCGTGGGTGTCCGAATACCTGGAGATCCAGGAGACGACGGTGGGAGAGACATGACGCGCATTCTGGTGATCGACAACTACGACTCGTTCGTCTACACGATCGTCGGGTACCTGCGCCAGATGGGCGCGGAGACCGTCGTGGTGCGCAACGACGCGGTGGCCGACGCCGGCGCGATCGAGGACTACGACGGCGTCCTGGTGTCGCCTGGTCCCGGCACTCCCGCCAATGCGGGGGCGTCCAACGACGTGATCCGCGACTGCGCGCGCACGGGAACGCCCATGCTGGGCATCTGCCTGGGTCATCAGGCGCTCGCCGAGGTCTACGGCGGCGTCGTGTCGCACGCGCCCGAGCTGATGCACGGCAAGACCTCCGACGTGGTGCACGAGGGCGGCTCGGTCCTCACCGGCCTCGCGTCGCCGTTCACCGCCACCCGCTACCACTCGCTGGCCGTGGAGACCGGGACCGTCGCGGACGAGCTCGAGGTCACGGCGCGCACCGACAGCGGCATCATCATGGGCCTCAAGCACCGCGACCTGCCTCTGCACGGCGTGCAGTTCCACCCCGAGTCGGTGCTGACGGTGGGCGGCCACCGCCTGCTCGCCAACTGGCTCGAGGTGTGCGGCATGCCCGATGCGGAGGGACGGTCCGCGGGGCTGTCCCCGCTCGTGCGCGAATAGGCTTCGGTCCCGCCCGTCGCCACGTACGTTCGCCGCTTCATCAGTGAGGAGGGTGCGTGTGCGCCTTCGCCACTCATGGATGGGCGCCGCGTACGTGAGGAAGGTCGCCGCGCCTGGCGTCAGAGCCAGCCGTTCCACACCACGATCAGCAGCATCGTCACGAGGAACCCGACGGGCTGGTTGAGCCACAGGAACGTGCGCCAGCCGCGGTTCGCCTCCTCGCACGTCGAATCGGTGACGTTCCAGAACCGCGCGACCGACACCGCGTAGGCGAGCGGCAGCACGGCGGCCAGCAGCCCGGGCCACGGCAACGCCAGCAGCAGCGCGGATGCGGCCACGTACAGCAGGAGGGACAGCCGGGCTGTCGTCCGGGCACCCATGACGGTGGCGACGGAGCCGATGCCGCCCTCGCGATCCGCCCTCACGTCCTGCACCGCGCCGAACGCGTGACTCGCCATGCCCCACGCGATGAACGAGGCCCAGATGGGCCACACGCCCGCGTCAGTGAGGGAGACGCCGGCGATCACGAGCGCGTACAGCAGCGGGCCCACGAAGTGCAGAGCCGAGGTCAGCGAGTCGAGGAACGGCCGTTCCTTGAAGCGCAGTCCCGGGGCGGAGTACGCGACCACCCCGAACAGCACGAGCGCGAGCGTGACGGCCGCCGCGACTCCTCCCTGCAGCGCGAGCCAGATCGCCGGAGGCAGGGTGGTGAGCGCGCTCGCCCACAGGATGCCGCGGTGGATCCGAGCGGCGGCGGCACGGTCGCGGATCACGTCACCCTCGACGCCGCCCTTGCGAGGGTTGGCGAGGTCCGACTCGTAGTCGAACACGTCGTTGATGCCATACATGAGCAGGTTGTACGGAATCAGGAAGAACAGCGTTCCCACGATCAGCACGGCGTCGATCTCGCGGACGGCCAGAAGGTACGCCGCGGCGAACGGGAAGGCGGTGTTGATCCAGCTGATGGGGCGGGAGGCCCTCACTATCGCCGTGATCATGGCTTGCCGTCGCCGTCGCCGTCGCCGTCGCCGTCGTTCGCGGAGCCGTCGCGAGACCGTCGACCGCCGAACACCAGCCACAGCACCGGCACGATCATGACGGAGGCGATCGCGTAGGCGAGGTCCTCGACCGGAGCGATCGGCATGCGCACGCCGCTGATGAGGGACTCGTCATAGGCGACGAGCCCCACCCCCACGATGATGTTGTCGAACACCACGGTGAGCACCAGCAACACCACCAGAGTGAGAAGCAGCGGCCGGCGCGGGAGCCGGCGGAGCAGGGGGAGCGTCGCGACCGTGAGCACCGCGAGCACCGCCACGGACAGCGCGACATAAGTCATCACGCCCGCTCACCCCCGGCTTCGCGACGCGTGCGGCGCGAGAACGCCCTCCACAGCAGCAGGGTCTGGTAGGTCAGCAGCGTGAGGAAGAGGACCTCCTCGACCGGCACCTCGGGCGCGATGACCAGCCCGGTCATGTAGGGGGCGTCTCCCCTGAAGAAGATCCCCAGCCCCACCCCGACGAGGTCCCACAGCAAGAACAGCACGACGGCCGATGCGAGGGTCAGGGCGGTGCGGCGGGCATCGGCGAACAGGGCGAGCCGGTACCTCCAGTCCAGCGTGCCTAAGCCCAGCAGGCTCACCGACAGCGCAGCGAGGTAGAGCCATGCGGTCACGGCGCCGCCCGCTCGGACGGGTCGGCGGCCGATGCGGCCGTGGGCTTGGCGCCGAGAGCGCGGGCGAGGTCTCCGAGCGGGCCGCGCTTGCGGGACCGCGAGAGGTAGCCGGCCGGCAGCGGAGTGTTGAGCGGCCGTGGGGAGGTCTCGCCCAGCAGGCGCTTGGCGACGAGCTCCGCCGAGATCAGGCAGATCGGCACGCCGATGCCCGGCGCGGTGGAGGCGCCCGCGTAAAGCAAGTGAGACACCTTGCTGGATACGTTCTTGGGCCTGAACATCGCGGACTGCATGAGCGTGTGCTCGAGACCAAGGGCACCGCCTCTGAAGGCGGAGAGGGACTCGGCGAAGTGCGCCGGCGTCAGGATCGCCTTGATGGTCGACCGTGACCGCAGGTCGGGCACGCCGGCCCACGCACCCACCTGGTCCAGATACCGCTGCGCGTGCTGCTCCATCGCGGCCCTGGACTCGTCGGTCGCGCCCAGAGACGGCTCGGCCGGGAACGGCACCAGCATCACCAGGTTCTCGTGTCCAGCAGGAGCCGTGGACGGGTCGGTCGCCGTGGTGCGCGCGACATAGACCGAGGCGGGGTGGGGAACGCTGCCGCCGGTCATGATCGCGCGGAAGTTCGCGTCCCAGTCCTTGGTGAAGAACAGCGAGTGGTGAGCGATCTCGGGGAGCTCGCCCTCGACCCCGGCCATCACCAGCAGCGCGCTCACGCCTGGGCGCACCTTGCGCCACGACTTCTCGGGCCGCGACTGGTGCTCGGGTGCCAGCAGCTCCGTCTCGGTGTGGTGCATGTCCGCGGCGGAGACCACCGCATCGGCCGTCAGCAACTCGCCCGAGGCGAGGCGCACACCGGTGGCCCGCCCATCGTCGACGACGATCTGGGAGACATCGGCGCCGGTGCGGATCTTCACGCCCTCGGCGACCGCTACCCGCTCGAGCGCCTCGATCACGGCGTAGAGGCCGCCCTTGGGGTAGCGCACACCGTCCCGCAGGTCGAGGTGGCTCATGAGGGAGAACAGCGACGGCACCCGGTCCGGCGAGGATCCCAGGAACACCGCGTGGAATCCCAGGAGCTGGCGCAGCCGCGGATCGGTGACCCGACGAGCGATGCGCTTGCCCAGCGACTGCGTGAGGAGGGGGGCGAGCGACGCGAGCTTGGGCACGAGCGCCCGGTCGGCGACGGACAGCGGTCGCTCGAACGTCGTGTACAGGAACCGGTCGAGGGCCAGGCGGTACAGATCCGTGGACTCGTCGGCGTACTCGTCGATCGCCGCTCCGTCGCCGGGGGACATCGCGTCGAACCTCTCGCGGTTGGTCTCCTTGGAGGCCGTGACCTCGAGGACGTCGGCGAGCGGGGCGTCGTCCCTCTCGAAGAACACCCGGTACCGCGGGTCGAGGTCGACGAGGTCGAGCTCGTCCTCGACGCGGCGCCCCAGCAGCGCGAAGAAGTGCTCGAACGCCTCGGGCATCAGGTACCAGGAGGGGCCGGTGTCGAAGGTGTATCCGTCCACCTCGAGCCTGCCGGCGCGGCCGCCCACCTGCTCGTGGCGCTCGACGAGGGTGACGTCGGCGCCCCCACGCGCCAGCAGGGCGGCGGTCGCGAGACCGCCCACGCCGCCACCGATCACGATGACAGGACCGCTCACTTCACACCGCCGTTCATTCAGTGCCGCCCCCGGCCTTGCGGCGAGGTGCGGTCCACGGGCACGAGTTGCGCACCGCCAGGTAGAGCTTGGTGCCGTTCGAGACCCTGACGCGCGACCCGGTGAGCGCATCCGCAGGGGTCGTCTCGATCTCGTCCAGCAGTCGTGCGTAGATGTCGATGGTCGTGCTGACCGCGGCGGCGGCGCGTCGAGGCAGGCCCGGAAGGCACGCCTGGGCCGCGCCGATGTCGGCACGGCAGTCAGCGACCAAGGCGGCCACGTCGGCGTCGGTGAGCGTGTGCGACGTCACCCCTGGGAAGTAGGACCGTCCGAGCCGGTCCTCGTCCGAGCCGAGATCGCGCAGAAAGTTGACCTTCTGGTACGCAGAGCCGAGCCTCCGGGCGCCGGCCCGCAGGTCCGGGTCGAGGGGGCGTGGGCCCGACGACGAGTTGATGAAGATCGCCAGGCACATCTCGCCCACGACCTCGGCAGAGCCGAACACGTACGCCGCGAAGGACTCGTCGTCGTGGACGGTGCGCTCGAGGTCCATGCGCATGGACGCGAAGAAGGGGTCCGTCTGCTCCCGGGTGATCCCGACGGCGCGCGCGGTGGCGCCGAAGGCGTGCGCGACCACGTTGGTGGAGAACCCGCCGTCCATCGCGCGCCAGACCTCGGCCTCGAACGCGTCGAGCAGCTCCCCGGCGTCCTCACCCTGATACGTGTCGACGATCTCGTCCGCGATGCGCACCATCGCGTACACCGACTCGATGTGGCGCCGATGCGCCGGGGACAGCATCCGCGCGCCGACCCCGAAGGAGGTCGAGTAGTGCACGATGATCTGGGCCGCCGCGGACTGGGCTGCCTTGTCGTACAGCTCCATCGACGTCTGGTTGTCGTGGTGAAGGCGGCGCCTGGCCGAGGTCACGACGACCGTCCGTCAAGCGCCTCGACGAGGTCGACGAGGTAGCCGCTGAGCGGGGCTGGAACGCGCTCGCGCGCCACCCTTGCGGCATCGCGCGCGTGCCGGCGAGACACCGCGGTCGCGCGCTTGCGCGCGCCGGTCTCGACGAGGATCTCGCGCAGCCGGTCGGCGTCGTCCTCGGTGAGGTCGGGGTCGCCGAGGTGGCGCTCCAGCACGGTGAGCTGTTCAGGCGTGGCGGCGACGAAGGCGAGCCGCACCAGTTCGGTGCGCTTGCCGGAACGCAGGTCGGACAGATTCGACTTGCCCGTCTCGGAGGGGTCGCCGAACACCCCAAGGTCGTCGTCGGCGAGCTGGAAGCTCAGTCCCAGCCCCGTGCCGATGCGTTCGAGGTGCGACACCATCGTGGGGTCCGCGCCGGCGAGCTGGGCGCCCGCGAGCAGCGGCACGACGAACGAATAGGTCGCGGTCTTGAGCTCAGCGACGCGCAGGGCGTCCGCCTCCGCGACCGGCGTGAGGTCGCCGTACATGTCCAGGAGTTCGCCGGCGATGGTCGCTCGGACGGCACGGGTGATGAGGTCCAGGCACGCGATGCGGTGGTGAGCCGGCAGCTGAGTGCGGGAGATCAGGTCGTAGGCGCTCGAGATCGCGAGGTCCCCGCCCAGCAGCGCCGCAGACAGCACGTGGTTGTCCACCTGCTCCGCGGGAAGACCGCGGTCCGCGAGGTCCGCCCGCCGACAGCCCGCCAGGTTGGGCCGTCCCCGGCGCACCTCGTCGTGGTCCAGGATGTCGTCGTGCACCAGCATCGCGGTGTGCAGCATCTCCATCGCCGCGGCGACGGGCACCACCGCGTCGGCATCGTCGCCGCCGAGGCCTGCGTAGGAGGCGAGCGTCAGGGACGGTCGCAGGTTCTTGCCCCCGGAGAACTGCTCGCCGATGGTCTCCCACAGGCGTGCGTAGTCGGGGCCGGCCACCGGCAACTCCGTCGCGGCGGTCCCGACGTGAGAATCGAGGGCCTCGTGGACATGGGGAAGGCGCGCATCCACGAACGAACGCAGGCCATCTATGGTCAGCACCGGTGACATGATGCCCCAGTCAACGTTTGGCAAAGCCCGGAACATTCCCGGCCGTCGCGGCGCTCGCGACCAGGGGACATGCGCGCGGCCCGCGAGGCGCAGGCGGGCGCCCGATGCGCGGACTCGGCCCGCGCATCGGCCGTCGCCATCATGGCGCGTCCTGGGAGCTGGTCACTGTCATGAGCCCAAGCCCAAACCCAAGCCCATGGTTGCCGTCGGCTCCGGCTCGGGCTCCGGCTCGTCGTCCGGCTCGGGTCCCCGCGAGAGCACCAGGCGCACCTCGGTGCCCGGCGCGACCTGCGTGCCCCCGTTGGGGTTCTGGGAGATCACGGAGCCTTGGGGAATGTCGTCGGAGAACTGCTCGGAGTCGTACGCGAAGTTCAGGTCCTGCGTGCCGAGCTCGCGCTCGGCGTCCGCCTGGGACCGCCCGGTCACGTCGGGCACCGCAACCGTCGACGGCGCGACCGCGACCTCGATGTTGACGGTCGAACGCTGCGGAACGCGCCCCTCGCCGGGGCTCTGGGAGAGGACGGTTCCGGACTCGACGGACTCGTCCTCCACGTCCGTGGTGTCGGGGATCAGCCCCAGTTCATTCAGTACGGCCCGCGCCTCGTCCTCGCTCATGCCCTCCAGGTCGGGGAGCTCGACCATGCCGCTCGAGACGTACAGGATGACGGATTCGCCCGCGGAGACTTCCTCGCCCTCGGCGGGATCGGTCTTGGTCGCACGGCCCTCCTCGATGTCCGGGTCGTCGTCCTGCTCGACCTGTGACACCTCGAGCCCCGCGTCCTCCAGATCACGGATGGCCTCTTCCTGTTGCAGTGCGCGCACGCTGGGAACCGTCACGACATCGGGTCCTGCGGAGACCACGACGGCGACGGTCGTACCCTCCTCGACCATCACGTCGGCGGCGGGGTCGGTGCTGATGACCAGGCCCTCGTCGACATCGGTGGAGGCCTCGGGGGTCACTTCGCCCACGAGCCCCACCTCGTCGAGCTCGGCGAGCGCCTGCTCCTCCGTCATCTCGACGACGTCGGGCACGGCGACCTCCACGATCTCGGGCTCCGAGTCGCGGTTGAACAGCCAGATCATGAGGATGATCGCGATGAGCGCGGCAAGACCCAGGGAGGTCCACAGGATGATCTTGCGGCGACGGGAGTCGTCAGCGTCGTCGAGTTCCTGCTCATCGCTCACGGCGACCGTGGCGGGCTGCGGTGGTGGCACCGAGCCGCCGCCGTAGCCGCCCGCGCCGCCGGCGCCGACGGCGGCCCACGGCGATGCGGCATCGGCCGGCATGACCTGGGTGGCGTCGGTGGGCGGCCCGGACTGCTGGGCAGGCATGGCCTGGGTCGGCTGGTCCTCGATCTCGTCGGGGCTCATCCCCGCGGCGGCGCCCGCGCCGAACGCAGCGGCGCCGACGGCGATCGCGCCGGTGGAGGGACTGACCTGGCCGCCGCCCATCACGGCGCGCAGGTCGCCCAGGAACTCCTGAGCGGTCGCGTAGCGGTGGTCGCGGTTCTTCGCGAGGGCGCGCAGGACGACCTGGTCCAGGGCGGAGGGCACGTCCGAGGCGAAGTCGGATGGCTTGGGGGCCTCTTCGCGCACGTGCTGGTAGGCGACCGACACGGGTGAATCGCCGATGAACGGTGGGCGCCCGGTGAGCAGTTCGAACAGCAGGCATCCCGCAGAGTAGAGGTCGGAGCGGGCGTCCACGGTCTCGCCCCTGGCCTGCTCGGGCGACAGGTACTGGGCGGTGCCCACCACGGCCTGGGTCTGGGTCATCGTGTTGCCGGCGTCCGCGAGCGCGCGGGCGATGCCGAAGTCCATCACCTTGACCGCGCCGGTGGGGGTGAGCATCACGTTCGCGGGCTTGATGTCGCGGTGGACGAGCCCTGCGTGGTGCGCGTAGTCGAGAGCGGTGAGCACGCCGGAGGCGATCTCGACGGCCTCGTCGATCGGCGCCGCGACATCGCCCTTCAGGATGTCGCGGACCGTGTGACCCTCGACGTACTCCATCACGATGAAGGGCACGGCCTGCGGGTTGCCGGTCGCACCGGGGATGTGGTCCTCGCCGGTGTCGTAGACGGCGACGATCGAGGGGTGGTTGAGCCCGGCCGCGGACTGTGCCTCGCGGCGGAACCGGGTCTGGAAGGACGGGTCGCGCGCCAGGTCGGCGCGCAGGATCTTGATGGCGACCGTGCGGCCCAGGCGGGTGTCGTAGCCGATGTGAACCTCGGCCATGCCGCCACGGCCGATGAGGTCCCCGACCTCGTATCGTCCCGCAAGCATGTTCGCGTCGTCGTTCATCTGTCCGTCAGTCTCCTACGTTCCGCACCGCTTTCGGGTGACATTGTCGCACTCATCGGTTGGAATCCCGCTTGGGCTGCACGTCCGGGCGCGGCCTGTGCTCGGTGGGCGCGATGCTGGGCGGCATCGTGCGTGAGGTGCGCCCGCGTGTGCGCTCCCCTCCCGTGCTCGGTGATCGGGGGGAAGTCGCGCCCCCTTGGTCGACGTTCTGGCTCGTGGCCCCGCCGGCCTCGAGGATAGCGGCGCCGCCCGCGGCGTGGTGCTCGTTCAGGTGCGCTGACCGCAGCCTCTCGACGAGCGCCTGTGGCGTGCGCAGGCGCTTGCGCGGATTCTTCTCGAGCACATCGTTGATGATCTGGGCGAGATCCTCGGACACGCTGGCCGGCAAGTGGGGCACCATCTCGTTCACGTGGGCGATCGCGATGTCCACGGCGGAGGAGGCGGTGAAGGGCCGCTTGCCCACCACCGCCTCGAACGCGATGATTCCCAGCGCGTAGACGTCCGATGCGGGGGTCGCCGGCTTGCCCAGCGCCAGTTCGGGCGCCAGATACTGGGCAGTGCCCATCACCATTCCGGTCTGCGTGAGGGTGGTCTGGCCGGTGGCGCGCGACACCCCGAAGTCGGTGATCTTGACGGAGTCGCCCTCGGCGACCAGCAGGTTTCCCGGCTTGATGTCGCGGTGCATGACGCCCGCATCGTGCGCGACCTGGAGACCCAGGCACGTCTCGATGAGGATGTGAGCGAGCCGCGGCTCCTCGAGCGTGACCTCGCGCTCCAGGATCGCGGACAACGGCTCTCCCTCGACGAGCTCCATGACCAAGTAGGCGGTGCCGTCCTGGTCGCCGTAGTCCAGGACCTGGGCGATGTTCGGGTGAGTGAGGCCCGCGGCGTTGCGGGCCTCGTTCTCGAAGCGCTTGAGGAACGTCTCGTTCGCGGAGGCGGAGTCCTTGAGGACCTTGACCGCGACCGGCCGGTCCAGTTCCGTGTCCTCGGCGCGCCACACCTCGCCCATGCCGCCCACGGCGAGCAGCGACCGCAGCACGTAGCGGCCTCCGAGGGTCGTGCCGGAATGGATGGTCATAGCTCCCCCTCGGCGTCGAGTGCGATGGCCCGTTCCATCACCGAGCGTGCGATCGGTGCGGCGACCGATCCCCCGGTGGCGCCCGAGCCGGTCGCGCCGCCCTCCTCCACGATGACGGCGATGGCGATGGCGGGGTCCTGTGCCGGCGCGAAGCCCACGAACCACGCGTGGGGCGGGGTGTCTCGGCCGGTCTCCGACGTGCCGGTCTTGCCCGCCACCTCGACCCCGTCGATGCGCGCCGCCCGGCCGGTCCCGTCGGCGACGGTGCCAACCATCATCTGAGTGAGATCGGAGGCGTCCTGGGACGTCATCGACTGGCGATACTCCTCCGGTTCGGTGTCGGACACCACGGTGAGGTCGGATGCACGCACGGCGTCGACCAGGTACGGCCGCATGAGCACCCCGTCGTTCGCGATGGCGGAGGCGACCATGGCCATCTGCAGGGGCGTCGAGCGCATGTCGTACTGGCCGATCGCGCTCATCGCTGTCTGAGCCTCGTCGGGGGACTCGGGCAGCCGCGAGGCGGTGACGGGCAGCGGAATCTGGAGTGGCTCGTCCCAGCCGAAGTCGCGCGCCTTGCGCTCGAGCACTCCCCACCCGAGCGACATGCCGAGGTCCGCGAACGCCGTGTTGCAGCTGATCCGCAGCGCGTCCGACAGCGGCAGCCGCTCGTCGCTTGCGCATTCGACGTCTCCGTAGTTGCCGATCGTGGAGCTCGACTGCGGGAGCTCGAGCTCCCTGGGTGCGTACAGTTCCGTGTCCGGGGTGTAGCCGCCCTCGAGAGCCGCGGCGGCGACCACGAGCTTGAACGTCGACCCGGGTGGGTACGTGTCGCCGGCGATCGCGCGGTTGATCAGCGGGCCGTCCTCGCGGGCCAGCAGCTCGGCGTAGTTCTCGTTCACCGTGCGGGTGTCGTGGCTGGCGAGCAGGGAGGGGTCGTACGTGGGGCTGGTCACCATGGCGAGCACCTCGCCCGTCTGGGGATCCATCGCGACGACCGCGCCGCGCTGGTCGCCGAGCGACTCCGCCGCGACCCGCTGAAGGCCCGACGAGAGCGTGGTCTCGACGGAGGCTCCCTGCTGCTGCTCACCCGCGAAAAGGTTGCCCACTCGCGTCCAGAACAGCGCATCGGCCGAGCCGTTCAGCAGCGCGTTCTCCGTCTGCTCGAGGCCGCTGCGGCCATACACGATCGAATAGAAGCCGGTCGCAGCGGAGTACAGCGATCCCTGTGCGTAGCTGCGCTGATAGTTGAACGGGTCGTCGATGGGCTCCGACCACACCACGGCCTCGCCGTCCACGACGATGGGTCCGCGGAAGTTGCCGTACTCGCGATAGAGGGTGCGGACGTTGCGCGGATCCTGGTTCAGGTCTTCGGCGCCCAGGACCTGGATGTAGGATGCGGCGCCCATGAGCGCAAGGAACAGGATCAGAACCACGACGGACAGCCTGCGGGCGGGCTCGTTCACTTGAGGCTCACCTCCGCGGCGGAGCGGCGGGCCTGGTCAGAGATGCGCAGCAGCAGGCCCACGATGATCCAGTTGGCCAGCATTGAAGAACCACCGTACGCGAGCCACGGAGTCGTGAGCCCCGTCAGCGGGATCACCCGGGTCACGCCGCCGACGACGATGAACACCTGCAGCGCGAGCGCGAAGCCCAGGCCTCCGGCGACCAGCTTGCCGAAGCCGTCGCGCACGCCGATCGAGGTGCGGAAGGCGCGCTGCACGAGGATCAGGTAGAGCGCGAGGATCGCCATCAGCCCGGTCAGCCCCATCTCCTCACCGAGTGAAGCGATGATGAAGTCCGACTCGGCGTAGGGCACCAGGTCGGGACGCCCCTCGCCCAGCCCGGTGCCGAACAGGCCCCCCGAGGCCATGCCGAACAGCCCGCGCACGAGCTGCTCGGAGGTGCCCGAGGAGTACAGCTGCGGGTCGAGCGCATTGAGCCATGCGTCATAGCGGGCGCGGACGTGAGGGAAGACGGCCCCGGCGAGCACGGCTCCGACGCCGAACATCGCCACCCCCGTCACCACCCAGCTGATCCGCTGGGTCGCGACGTAGAGCAGCCCCAGGAAGATGCCGAAGAACAGCAGGGACGCCCCGAGGTCGCGCTGGTACACCATGAGCATGAGCGCGGCCACCCACACCAGGAGCAGCGGACCCATGTCTCGCGGCCGTGGGAACCGGAGCCCCAGGAATCGCGGGCCCGCCAAGGCAAGCGTGTCGCGGTTGGTGACGAGATAGCCCGCGAAGAACACCACCATCGCGATCTTGGCGAATTCGCCGGGCTGCAGCGAGCGGCCGAAGACGTCGATCCAGATGCGTGCACCGTTGATCGTGACGCCAAGACCCGGAACCAGAGGCAGCAGGTACAGCGCCAGCCCCACGACCCCGGCGGTGTAGGTGAAGCGACGCAGCAGTCGATGGTCGCGAATCACGAACACCACGACCATGGCGAGCAGGATTCCGGCAGCCGTCCAGCCGATCTGCGCGTCCCCGAAGTCCGTCTCCCGTCCCCGGTACTGGGCGTACGCGAAGTCGACGCGGCGGATCATCGCGAGGCCGACGCCGTTGATTGCGATCACCGCAGGCAGGAGCACCGGGTCCGCGGACGGGGCGTAGCGCCTGAGGATCAGGTGGCTTCCCAGCATGAGCAGGGCTGCCCCACCCGCATAGATGCCGAGCGGCCCGAGCTCCAGATAGTCGGCGTGATAGTCGACGAGCGCGCGCGCCAGCACGACGATCGCCCACGACAGGCCGAGCAGCACGAGCTCGGCACGCCGTCCCGTGCGGACCTGGAGCTCGGAGACGGTGGCCACTAGGTCCCGTCTTCCATGGCCGCGGCGGTGGTGTCGGGCGACGCGGTGGGCTCCGGCGTCGGCGAGGCCTCAGGCGTCGGCGACGGAGGGGCCTGCGGCACTGGGGTGGGCAGGTTGGCTTCGAGCGCCAGCACGATCGCCCGCGCGCCGTCGAGCGTGTCCGCCCGGATCGTGTCGTCGATGCGCGTCTGCTGATACGGGGCGAGGTCCTCGAGAGCGATGTCCGTGCGCTCGACGAGAGTGTGGAGTGGGACCACGGGCAGGTGCTCAGGGATCCCCCGGTAGATCGCGACGTCGTCGCCTGCGGCCCCCACGTAGTACTGGGTCTGCGTCCACGCGTACGCGCCCCAGGCGGCGCCGATCACCACCAGCAGGGCGGCGATGGGAAGCAGCCACGGACGCGCGCGGCTCCACAGCTGAGAGGCTCGGGAGGGCTCCTCGTCGTCGTCGACCTCGTCCGGGGTCGACAACCGCGCGGCCTTTCCCGCGGCCGAGCGGCCCGCGGCCGACGGGCGATGGCGGTCCCGGGCCGCGGAGCCGACGATCTGCGACGCAGTGGGCGGACCCACCCCGTCGGGCGAGGCGTCGATGTCGACCACGTCCGCGACGACGCAGGTGATGTTGTCCGGCGCCCCGGCGGAGAGCGCGAGCGACACGAGCTCATCCGCGCAGTCGGCGGGGTCGGTCACCTCGAGAAGGGTCTTGCGCAGGGTGTCGCGGCTCACGACCCCCGACAGTCCGTCCGAGCACAGCATCCAGCGATCCCCGGCCCGGGTCTCGCGCACAGAAATGTCGACGGGGACGTCGGCGTCGACGTCCCCGAGGACACGCAGCAGCATCGACCGCTTGGGATGGTGCTCCGCGTCCGCCGCGCTCAAGCGGCCCGTGTCCACGAGGTGCTGAACGAAGCTGTGGTCGGTCGTGACCTGGTCGAGGGACTCGTCCCGTAGAAGGTACGCCCGCGAGTCGCCGATGTGAGCCATGCACAGCGTGGAGCCGGCGCGCAGCAGCGCGGTGACGGTGGTCCCGAGGCCGGACAGCTCGGGATCGTTGTGGGCGCGATCGACGATCTCCGCGTGAGCGTCCGCGATCGCGGACTTCAGCTCATCGAGAGCGTCGTCCGGGCCGTGAGACTCGCCATCGAGCGCGGCGAGCCGTCCTACGGCGATCGACGAGGCGATGTCCCCGCCTGCCGCGCCGCCCATTCCATCGGCCACCACCAGCAGGTGCGGGCCCGCGTAGGCAGAGTCCTGGTTGTTGGACCGGATCAGGCCTACGTCGGAGCGCGCGGCGAAGTGGAGACCGAGGAACACGTCAGGACCTCAGCTCGAGAGTGGTGCCGCCGAGCCGCAGCTTGTCTCCGCGCTTGAAGGGCATGGGGTCGTCGACTCGCTGGTTGTCGAGGAACGTGCCGTTGGTGGAGCCGAGGTCCTCCACCATCCACCCCTCCGACTCGGGGAACACGCGGCAGTGCCGTGCGGAGCAGTAGTCGTCGTCGATCACCAGGGTGCACGTGGGAGACCGGCCGATCAGGATCGGCGCCGATCCGAGCGGAATCGTGGTGCCCTTGAGCGCCCCAGCCGTGACCGCCAAGTGGGCGACCGCATCGTCCCTCGTGGAGATCGAGCCGGTGCGCACGCCCGTGTTCGAGCGCGACGGTGCGGCGACCTTGGCCGCGCGATTCTCGCCGCCGCGCCTCACCGCGCGGCCGCGGCCGCGGGAAGTGACGCGGGTGCCGTACAGGTCGGCTCGCAGCACGCCGATCGCCGTCAGCACCAGCGCCCACAGCAGGATGAGAAAGCCGAACCGCAGCAGAGTGATCGAGAGTTCGCTCATGCCGCTACACGTCCTCGTCCACCGGGAGGCCATCCCAGTACATGATCGTGGTGCGGCCCACGGTGATGGCGTTGCCGTCGAGAAGCGTCACCTCATTGATGCGCTGGCCCTCGACGAGGGTGCCGTTCGTGGATCCCAGGTCTGTGAGGATCGTGCCCTGGTCCGTCACCTCGAACCGGCAGTGCTGGCGGGACACGCCGGTGTCATCGACCACGATGTCAGACTCTGAGCCGCGCCCCACCACGGTCATCTCTCCCGTGAGGTGATACCTGTCGCCGTCGATGTCGAGCAGCGGGTCACGCGAGTGGTGATCGTGAGCGGAGGCGGGCGCGACCGGGCCGCGCGTGGTGCGGCTGGTGACCGCGAGGCGACCGGTCGACAGGGACTCGTCCTCCGTGAACTCCACGCTGACTGCGCCCACGAAGCTGTAGCGCTGGCGCTCCGCGTGGTCACGGAGGGAATCCTCGAGCTCGTGGGAGAGCGCATCGGCGCCCCAGGCCTCGATGGTCTCGTGATCCGCCGGGCTCAGCGCGATCGAGTACTCGTTGGGCGCCACCGTGCGATTGCGGTCCACTGCGGCGGCGCGCGCGTCGCACTGGCGGCGCACCGCGCTCGCGAGCTCCACCGGCTTCACGCCGGACTTGAAGGTCTTGGCGAACGCGCCGTGGACGACGTTCTCGACGCCCTTCTCGAAGCGATCCAGGACTCCCATGCCTTGAATCGTATAGGTCGCTAGCCCCATGCTAAAGTTGCTCGTCGCGCGCGAGTGGCGGAACGGCAGACGCGCTGGCTTCAGGTGCCAGTGTCCGAAAGGGCGTGGGGGTTCAAATCCCCCCTCGCGCACTACAACGAAGGCCCCTTCACCGGTTGATCCGGTGCGGGGGCCTTCGTCGTTCCTGCCCGGGCGTGTCAGGTGTCCGCATGGACAGGCGTGTCGCCGGCAATGCTCCGACGTTCTCGCGCCAGCACAGTCCGGCCCCGATGGCCGTTCCGGTCTGTCCCAAAGTTGGTTGAGTGGGTCACTTCTACCCTCAGCGGTCCTTCCCGGCGTCGGCGCGTGGCGTGGCCCCGGAGGCGGGCGGTGTGGTGCGCCATCACAGCGGAGGGGCGGGCTACGCTGGCGGGGCGAAGCTCGATGAGGAGCCGCCGGCAGCTGCCCGGTCGTCGAGCCACAGGTTCTTGACTACGGAGGAGGCAGTCGTGACGCAACCGGTGCGGGTGGGTATCGCAGGTCTGGGCTTTGGGGCTGAGTTCATTCCCATCTATCGCGACCATCCCGATGCGGTGATGTCCGCGATTTGCCAACGCAACGAGGAGTCCCTGGGGCGCATCGGTGACGCGTTCGGCATCGAGCAGCGGTTCACGAGCTTCGAGGACCTGATTGCCGACCCGGAGATCGACGCGGTTCACATCAACACGCCGATCCCGAACCACGCCGAACAGTCGATTGCCGCGCTGCGGGCAGGCAAGCACGTCGCCTGCACGGTGCCGATGGCCACGACGCTCGAGGAGTGCCGTGCGATCGTCGACGCATCCCGGGAGTCGGGCAAGAACTACATGATGATGGAGACCACCGTCTTCTCCCGTGAGTTCCTCTACGTGCAGGACCTGGTGCGATCCGGGAAGATCGGGCGGCTGCAGTTCCTTCGGGGGGCCCACCAGCAGGAGATGGCGGGGTGGCCGGGCTACTGGGAGGGGCTGCCTCCGATGCACTACGCGACGCACGCGATCAGCCCGCTGCTGGCGCTGGCCGGTGGCGCGCTCGCAGAGTACGTCGTGTGCCTCGGGTCCGGTCGCATCTCGCCGGAACTCACTGCGAAGTACGGCTCGCCCTTCGCGGTCGAGAGCGCACTGGTCAAGGTGCGCGACTCTGAACTCAGCGGGGAGATCACCCGGTCGCTCTTCGAGACCGCCAGGGAGTACGTGGAGAGCTTCTCGGTCTATGGCGACCGCGCGTCCTTCGAGTGGGAGCAGGTTCACGGCAGCGGTCCGGTGCTCTTCACCGGCGAGCACGCCGAGCACGTCGAGGTGCCCGACTACGCGCACCTGCTGCCTGAGCCGATCCAGCGCTACACGACCAAGGGCGTGTACGACGAGGAGCACGCTCACCTGTCGTTCCAGCAGGGCAGCGGTCACGGCGGTTCGCACCCCCACCTCGCCCACGAGTTCATCCGCAGCATCGTCGAGGAGCGCCCGTCGGTGGTCGACGCGGTGACGGCAGCGAACTGGACATCTGTCGGCATCTGCGCGCATGAGTCGGCGATGGCCGGTGGCGTGCGCGTCGATCTGCCGGTCCTGGACCAGGGCGGTGCGGCGTGACGAACCACTGGCCGATCGCCGCCAGCACGTTCATCTGGCACTCGCCGCTGACCACGCAGATCCTCGAGGCACGCCTTCCTCAGCTCGCTGACTGGGGCTTCGACGCCGTCGAGTTACCCCTGGACCAGGTGGGCGACTGGGACGTGGAGCGGATCGGCGTGCTCATGGCCGAGTTGGGCCTGCGCTCGGCGGTGTGCACGGTCTTCTCTCCTGGCCGCGAGCTGGCCGCGGCGCCCGCCGAGACCCAGGCGAACACCCTGGACTACGTGCGCTCGGCGATCGACGTCGCCGCCGCGCAAGGCAGCGGGCTGGTGATCGGCCCCACGTACTGCTCGGTCGGACGGGCGTGGCCTCTCGACGTCGACGACCGCCGCCGGGTCAACGGTGAGTTGCGCGACAACTACCTCCGGCTCATCGACCACGCAGGACCGCTCGGCGTGAAGTTGGCGATCGAGCCGCTCAACCGGTACGAGTCGAGCGTGTTCAACACGACCGAGCAGGTGCTTGACGTGATTGGCGACCTTGACCCCAACGTGATCGGGCTCGGTCTCGACACGTACCACATGAATATCGAGGAGCGGACGTTTGCAGGCGCCCTGCGCCTGGCCGGCGACCGACTCCTGCACCTGCAGGTGTGCGGGTCCGATCGCGGCGCGCCCGGCGGTGACCACACGCCGTGGGACGAGGTTTTCACGACGCTCAGGGAGATCGGCTACGCCGGCATGCTCGGGATCGAGTCGTTCACCGCGGAGAATGAGTCGATGGCCAAGGCCGCGTCGATTTGGCGTCCCCTCGCCGCGTCTCAGGACGAGCTCGCCATCGAGGGGCTTGCGTTCCTTCAGCAGTCGACTGGGGCGGACTGAGCCCGGCCCGACCCGCCGAAACGAGGCTGAGCGAGGAGCGACCAAGCCCACCGACCGCCCGGGCTGTGCGCCTTCACCGGGTGATCCGGTGAGGGGGCCTTGGTCGTTCCCGCGCGCCTCAAAGAGTGACTTCGCGCACCGAGTCGCGGTCGCGCAGCGGCATGGGGATCAAGTGGATGCCGCTGCCCGGGGCCGGCCCAGGGGACTTGCCGCGATCGTGCTCGATGACGTCCACCACGAGGTCCGCCGCCCGCTTGCCCATGGATCGGTGGGGCAGCGCGAACGTGGTGAGGCCGGGGTGCAGCCAGGCGGCGATGGACGCGTCGTCGAACGACACCACGGAGACGTCGCCCGGGATCGACAGGCCATGCTCCTGCACCGCCTGATACGCACCCATCGCCAGCCGGTCGTTGAAGCACAGCAGGGCGCCGGGGACGCCGTGCTCGAGCAGCGCACGTGCGGCGCGGTAGCCCTCGGGTGGCAGCCACTGGTTGATGGAGCGGCCCGATGCGGGGGTCAGTCCGTGCTCTCCCAGGACTTCCAGGATTCCGGCGAGGCGCTGCCTCGCCGCGCTGGAGATGGTGCGGACATCATCCGGCCCCGGTCCGGCGCCGATCAGGTGGATGTCGCGATGGCCCGCCTCGACCAGCGTCATGGCGGCGTCGCGCCCTGCCTGGTGCTCGGCCGGGAGCACCACGGGCAACGCCGGATCACCGTCGGTGGCGATGTTGAGCAGCACTGCCGGCGTGCGCGTGAGGTCGGTGGGCAGATCCCGGCCGTGCGTCAGCATGGAGGCCAGGATCACTCCGTCGACCTGACGGTCGAACATCGCGTCGAGCAGCTGGCGCTCGAGATTGGTGTTGCCGCCGGTCTCGCCGACGAACACCATGAAGCCGCGGTCGCGTGCCGCCTCGATGGCGCCCTTGATCATCTCGCCCGCGAGCCGCGACGAGGCGACGGAGTCGGAGATGAACCCGAGTGTGCTGGTGTGGCCCTTGCGGAGCCCGACTGATACGGCGTTGGGGCGGTAGCCGAGCCTTGCCGCGGCCTCACGGACGCGCTGCTGGGAGCTGGCGGAGATGCGCACCGCGGTGCCGCGGCCGGAGAGCACCAGCGACGCAGTCGAGACTGCGACCCCGGCCTCGGCGGCGACGTGGGCGAGAGTCACCCTGGTGCTGGCCACGCCACCCTCCTCCTTTTCGCTCCCGTAGCGACGCCCTGACGGGCCATAACGATTCAGCCACCTTATGGCATCCGAGTTGACAGTATGCCCGGCCGTAGGCGAACCTAACGCTTGCTAGTTCGGTTTAGCACGAGCGCCCAAGACTTGGGCATGATGAGAGGAATGGGAGACAACGATGTCCCAGACACCAGTCACACCCCGCACCACCAGGCGGCGCACCGTACGCTTCGCCGCACTCGGCGCGGCAGGGCTTCTCGCCCTCGCCGCATGCTCCCCGCCCGGAGGCGAGGAGGACGACACGGCGTCCGAGGAGACGCCCGCCACCACGAGCTCCGTGACGGCTTCGCCCACGGGCGAGATCAGCTGCGGAACCGAGCCCGTCACGGTCGAGGCCTACGTCGAGACCGGCTTCCCGGTCTTCGCGGAGCTCGCCGCCGAGTTCGAGAACCAGCACGACAACGTCACGTTCAACATCCGCGAGGACCAGTTCGCGGTCATCACCCAGAACGCCCCCCGCATCCTGGCCGACTCCGAGACGGACATCATGCGCCTGCCGCAGATGTCGGAGCTCGCGACCGATGGTCTGCTCATGGACCTCGACTCCTACGCCGCCGAGTTCGGCTGGGACCAGTGGCCGTCCTCGCAGCTCGAGCAGATGCGCGTCGACGACGAGGGACGCCGCGGAAGCGGCCCGCTCTACGCGATGGGCCTCAACTACTCGATGACCGGCGTGTTCTACAACATCGAGCTCGCGGAGCAGATCGGCATGACCGAGCCGCCCGCGACGCTCGACGAGTTCGACGCCTACCTGCAGGCTGCTGCCGATGAGGGCCTGACGCCGCTCCACCAGTTCAACGGCGGCGCCACCGGTGGCCTCGCGTTCCCGCTGCAGGCGCTCATGGCGTCCTATGGAGACCCGAGCGAGATCAACTCGTGGGTCTACCAGCAGGAGGGTGCGAACATCGACACCGAGTCCAACCTCGAGGCCGCACAGCACCTCAACGGCTGGATCGAGTCGGGCTACTTCGCCGACGACATCAACGCGATCGACTACGCGCAGATGATGAGCCGCTTCATCGAGGGCGACAGCGTCTTCATCTTCACGGGCGACTGGGAGTCGGGCAACCTCGACACCAACATGCCCGGGAACGCTGGCTTCTTCCTGATGCCCCCGCTGGAGGAGGGCGGCCAGCTGGGCGCCATGTCCGCGCCGCTGACCTACGGAGTCTCGGCGAACGCCGCGAACCCCGACTGCGCCGCGACGTTCCTCGACTGGGTCGCCACGGACGAGACCGCTCGCACCATCGCGGTTGAGATCGGCGGCTCGCACCCCATGGGACCGGCCGATGCGTTCATGCCCGAGCTCGACGAGGACTCCGTCATCGCTCAGACCCTTGCGGCTGGCGCGACGGTGGCCGAGAACAACGGCGCGATGGACTTCATCGCCAACGCAACCGGCTCGATCTACGCTCAGAGCTGGACCCCCCAGCTTCAGAACATGGTGGCCGGTCAGCAGACGCCTGAGGGTCTCCTCGAGACCGTCCAGGCCGACTACCTCGACCAGATTGGCGAGTGACTGAGCTCATGACTACGTCCTGGCGCACCACGGACAAGGCCCCGAGCCTGCCGTCCGCTCCAGGGCCGTCAGACGACCTCCGCCGCAGGCGCCGTGCCGACAAGGTGCGGCGCCTGCGGGTGGGGCTGCCGGGGCTGCTTCTCGTAGCGCCGGCGCTCGCGTTCTACGGAGTGTTCGTGCTGCGGCCCCTGGCGGCCACGGTGCAGTACTCCTTCTATGACTGGAACGGCATCAGCACGGCCACGTGGGCGGGCGTGGAGAATTACGTCCGCCTGTTCACGGACCCCGATCTTCTCGGTCCGATCATCAATGCCCTCCAGCTCATCATCTACTTCTCCTTCGTGCCGGTGATCTTCGGCGTCGTCGCGGCGGCCATCATCCGCAAGATGGGCGCGAGCCGTCTCGCGGGTATCTCGCGGACGGTGCTGTTCCTTCCCCAGGTGATCCCGCTGGTGGCTGCGGGCATCATGTGGACGTGGCTGCTCGCCTCTGACGGCGCGGTCAACCAGGTGATGCGCGTGATCGGCCTCGACGGCCTCACCCGTGCCTGGCTGGGCGACTTCGACACCGCTCTGCCCGCGGTGGGCGTGATCGGGGCCTGGGTCAACGTCGGCCTCTGCATGCTGCTGATGCTCGCCGGCATGACCAAGGTGGACCCCTCTCTGTACGAGGCCGCGCGCCTCGACGGCGCTGGCCCCATCCGGGAGTTCGTGTCCGTGACTCTCCCGGCCGTCCGCCAGGAGCTCGGCGTCGCGATCATCATCACGGTGATCAGCGCGCTGCGCAGCTTCGACATCATCTTCATCTCGACGCAAGGCGGCCCAGGAAGCTCCACGATGGTGCCCGGCCTCGAGATCTACTACCTCGCGTTCTTCGAGCGGGAGATCGGCCAGGCCTCCGCCCTCGCTGTGGCGCTCACGGTCCTGGTGCTGATCGTGGTCCTTCCGCTCAACCGCCTGACCCGATCGGATGACTCATGAACACCACCGCTCGCGAGCTCTGGACGGGGCGGATCCTCCTCATCGTCGTGATGGCGGTGACCATCGTGCCGTTCGTGAGCCTGTTCATCACGGCGCTGCATCCCCCCGGCACCTATCCGCCAGGGCTGTCGCTGCCCGAGGAGTTTCACTGGAACAACTTCTTGCTCGCGTTCCAAGCCGCGAACATGGGAGCGCTGCTGCAGTCGAGCTTCCTCATCGAGCTCGGCGTGGTGCCGGCCGCGATCCTGATCGCGACCCTCGCCGGCTTTGCGCTGGGCCACCTCAAGGTGCCGTTCAGGCGCACCCTGTTCATCATCTTCGTGCTGGGCCTGACGCTGCCATTCGAGGGCATCATCGTGCCGCTGTACTACCAGATGCGCGACTACGGGCTCCTCAACACCCAGCTCGCGATCATCCTGCCCCTCATCGGCCTGTTCATGCCGTTCGCCGTGATGTGGATGCGCGCGCACTTCGTGAACATGCCGGAGGAGCTGTCGGAGGCCGCCCGCATGGACGGTGCCAGCACGTGGCAGCTGTTCTGGAAGGTGCACGTGCCCTTGTCCCGCCCCGCGATCGCCTCACTTGCGATCCTGCTGTTCCTGTGGACCTGGAATCAGTTCCTGCTCGCGATCGTGCTGGTCGACGACCCCGAGAGACGCACCATGGCGGGCGCGCTGGGCGCGTTCCAGGGTCAGTGGGGCACCGACATTCCGCTGCTGTGCGCCGGCTCGCTGCTGATCCTCACCCCGACGCTGATCGTCTTCCTCGTGTTCCAGCGTCAGTTCGTCGCCGCACTGCTGCAGGGAGCGGTGAAGGGATGACCGAGGCGGTCGTGCGCCCCCCGTTCGATCCCGAGGTGGCCCGAGCGCTGGCGCAGCAGCGGGACAACGTGGTGACCACGATGAGCCGCGAGGACATTCCGCGCGTGCGCAGCCTGGGGGCCGACGTCGATCCGTCAACGGCACCGCCGTCGCACGGCGGGTTCGAGCGGTGGGAGCTCGTGGCCCCGGGTCGCGGGGCGAACCCCGCCGTGCCCGTCGTGGTGCTCGCTCCGCCCGGGCAGGACGTGGTGCCTGTGCTGGTGTTCCTGCACGGCGGCGGGATGATCGCCGGCAACGCGGAGTCCGACCTGGACTCGATGGCGGACCTCGCACACCAGACGGGTTGCGCGGTGGCCTCCATCGAGTACCGTCTCGCCCCCGAGCATCCGTATCCGGCGGCGGCCGACGACGTCGTGACCGCCCTCGAGTGGCTGGCCTCCGGCGAGGCGCCAGGCGTGCTCGATGCTGGGCGAATCGTGCTCGCGGGCATCAGCGCCGGCGGTGGCCTCGCCGCCGCTGTCGCCCTGCGGTGCCGCGACACGGACGGCCCGCCTCTCAGTGGGCTGCTGCTGATGTGCCCGATGCTGGACCACCGCTCGAACTCGCCGTCCGCGCGACAGATGATCGGCGCGGGCTCGTGGGATGCGACCGCGAACGCGGTCGCGTGGGAGGCCTATCTGGGCGAGGCGGAGCCGACTCCACACGCATCGGCGGCCCTGGCAGACGATCTGTCCGGGATGCCCCCGGTGTTCATCGACGTAGGCTCGGCAGAGACGTTCCGTGACGAGTGCATCGACTTCGCGTCCCGCGTGTGGCTGGACGGCGGCGATGCCGAGTTGCACGTGTGGCCCGGCGGCGCGCACGCCTTCGACATGCTCGCGCCGTGGGCCCGTATGGCCCGCACGGCACGCGGCACACGCGAAGCGTGGCTGCGGCGCCTGCTGACCCGTCTTCGTACCGCCTGAAACTCAAGGAGCAGCCATGACCGTCCCGCACGCTGGGGGTCCCCAGCTCATCACCTACATCGACCGCTTGGCCGGCGACCTCGACGGGCTGCAGTCCGTGATGCGCGGCCCGCTCTCCGGAGCGTTCGACGGCGTGCACCTGCTGCCGTACTACACGCCCTTCGATGGCACGGACGCGGGCTTCGACCCGACCGACCACACTCAGGTCGATCCGCGGCTGGGCACCTGGCAGGACGTCAGCGCCCTCGGCTCTGATCACACCGTGATGAGCGATGTGATCGTCAATCACGTGTCGTCGGGCTCGGCGATGTTCCAGGACGTCATCGAGAAGGGCGACGCTTCCCGCTGGGCGCCGATGTTCTTGACGCTGTCGTCGCTGTTCCCGGACGGCGCGACCGAGCAGGACCTGGCGCGCATCTACCGTCCGCGCCCGGGCATGCCCTTCACGGCCATCACCCTCGGTGGCGAGCGCCGGCTGGTGTGGACCACGTTCACGCCCGACCAGATCGACCTCGACCTGCGCAGCGACGTCGCATGGGAGTACCTCGAGAGCGTGATCGACGCCCTCACCTCCGCAGGTGTCACCATGCTGCGTCTCGACGCCGTCGGCTACACGGGCAAGGAGAGGGGGACGTCCTGCTTCATGACGGAGGCCGCGACGCGCTACACGCAGCGCATCCTGGAGCTCGCTCACGAGCGGGGCGCGACGGTCCTGCTCGAGATCCACGGCCACTACCTGCAGCAGGTCGAGATCGCGCGCAGCGTCGACTACGTGTACGACTTCGCACTGCCGCCGCTGGTGCTGCATGCCCTGCACGCCCAGGACCTGCGGCCGCTCGAGGCATGGTTCGACGTCCGGCCGGCGAATGCGGTGACGGTGCTGGACACCCACGACGGCATCGGCATCGTCGACGTGGGTGCGAACGACCTGCGCCCCGGCGACCCGGGACTGTTGAACCCGGAGCAGATCGACGCGCTCGTGGAGTCGATCCACGACGCGAGCGGCGGCACGAGCCGCGCAGCCACCGGTGCCGCAGCCTCGAATCTCGACCTCTACCAGGTGAACTGCACGTTCTACGATGCACTCGGCCGTGACGATGCTCGCTACCTGCTCGCGCGCCTCATCCAGATCATGACCCCGGGAATCCCCCAGGTGTACTACGTGGGACTGCTGGCGGGCGCCAACGACATGGAGCTGCTCGAAGCGTCCGGCGTGGGTCGCGACGTGAACCGGCACCACTACTCGGCGGATGAGATCACCGCGGCGATCGGCACGCCCGTCGTGGCCGCTCAGCTCGACGCGCTCCGGCTGCGCCGCACTCACGGTGCCTTTTCCGGCGAGTTCACGTCCGACTTCACCGACACCGCCCTCACCATGCGCTGGAACCACGGCGACCAGGAGGTGGTGCTCGAGGCGGACGTCGCCGAGGGGACCTTCGCCCTGCTCGCCACCGGCCGTGAGAACACGTTGGTCTGCGACCACACGACCGCGACCACGCCCCAGTGACCTCCGCACACTAGAGGCACTCGAAAGGCGAAGGCCCCCCACCCCGGCGATCCCGGGATTGGGGGGCCTTCGTACGTTCGGACGCTGGCGGCCGACGGCGCCGCGTCTGCGTGCGCGGCCGCCGCCGCTCGTTAGTGCGCAGCCGCCACGACGGCGGGCGCGAAGGCGTCGAGGTCGCCGGGATTGCGCGATGTCAGCAGCGTCCAACCCTCGGCCTCGCACCGGCGCAGCTCCACGTCCTCCCACGTCGCACCCGCGTTGCGCAGATCGGTCGCGATGGACGGATAGGACGTCAGGGACTTGCCTCGTGCCACGTCGGCCTCGGCGAGCAGCCACGGCCCGTGGCAGATCGACGCGACCGTGCGCCCATCGGCGGCGAATGCACGCACCAAGGCAACTGCCGCATCGTCCGTCCGTAGGTTGTCGGCGTTGATGGTGCCGCCGGGCACGACGAGCACCGCGTGATCGCCCATCTGGGCATCGGCGAGGAGAGTGTCGGGCTCAAACGTCTCGCCCAGGTCCTTGTCTCCCACCAGCGACTGCACGGGGCTGTACTCGGACGCGGCGAGGGTCACGGGCACGCCCGCCTCGCGCAGCGCCTCCAGGGGCTTCTTCAACTCGTCCTGCTCGACCCCATAGTTGGTGGTGATGATCAGTGCGCTCACGGCGCTCTCCTCTCGTCGGCGGGCAATCCGTCTACGCGAGCGTCAACCCCACGCGACCCGCGTTGCATTCCGCCGGAACCGTCAGTCCACGTCGCCATCGACGTAGACCCACCGCCTGGACTCGCGCACGAACCTGCTCGTCTCGTGCATCGCGGCGGCAGCCCCCGCCGCGTCCTCGAACAGCGCGGTGAAGGACACGGTGCCCTCGGTGTCGCTCTCGCCGCCCTTGACCGCGGCGCGAACGTCGAGCCCACGCCACCGGATCCCCTCCAGTTCGAGCAGATCCGGGCGGGTCGACGGGTGCCACGTGCGCAGCAGGTACTCCTGGTCCCGGCGCACGTACGCGGTGTAGCGCGAGCGCATGAGGGCCGATGCGGTCGCGGCCTCGCGTTCGCCACGCAGCAGCGGTCGGCAACAGGCGGCGAATCCTTCGCCGGAGCCGCAGGGACACGCGACTGCCATTCATGCCCTCCACTGCAGCGTGGTCGGGGCTGCTGCCATCAGCGTCAGTTTCCGCACGGGCTCGTCACCGCTGCGCACGAGCGTGCGCGGCGAGCCGAGCGCAGTCCTCGGCGGACGTGTCCCACGCGCACATCAGGCGCACCTCGACCGTGTCGGGGGTCGACCCGGCCTGCCAGTCGTAGAAGCGGGACGCCTCGCGAAGCCGTGCCGCCAGCGTACGCGGCATCTCGACGAAGACCGCGTTGGCCTGCGTCTCCTGCGTGAAGCGCACCGTGCCGTCCCCCGCAAGCGGTTCGAGCTCTCGCCGCAGCCGTGCCGCCCTCGCATTCGCGTGGCGCGCGTTGCGAAGCCACAGCGGGTCGCCCGACTCGTCGCGCGATGTCAGCAGCGCGGTCAGCTGCGCCGATGCGTAGCGCATCTTCGAACCCAGCTGCATGGTGGACTTGCGCAGGTGGGGCAGTTCGGCGGCCAACCGGTCGCGCAGGTCGGGGGCGAGCACCACGATGGCCTCGGCGCCCATCGCGCCGTTCTTGGTGCCGCCGAGGGACACCATGTCCGCCCCGCCGCACGCCTCGGCCAGGCTCACCCCCAGCGCCGCGGCGGCGTTCGCAAGCCGCGCCCCGTCCAGATGGACCCTCATCCCCAGCGCATGCGCCCGTGACACCAGTGCCGTCAGCGCGTCCAGGTCGTACACGGTTCCCAGTTCGGTCGACTGGGTGACGGACAGCACCAGCGGCTGGGCGCGGTGCTCGTCGCCGATGTCCGGCGTCCAGCGGTCGAGGGACGCGGGATCGATGCGGCCGTCTGGGGCCGGCACCTCGAGGAGCTTCAACCCGCCCACGCGTTCCGGTGCGCCGTTCTCGTCCCGGTGGATGTGCGCGTGCTCGGATGCGACCACCCCACCCCAGCGGGGCGACAGCGCCATCAGCGACACGACATTCGCGCCGGTGCCGTTGAAGACGGGATACCCGAGCGCGGCCTCACCGAACTCCTGAGCCACTGCCGCATCGAAGGCAGCCGTTGCCGCATCGGCGCCATAGGCGGCGTCGTGCCCGACGTTGACGTCGGCCATCGCGGCGAACACCTCGGGGTGGACCGACGCGTAGTTGTCAGAGGCGAAGTGCACGGTCCCGGCCTCGTGGCTCAAGCCGCAGCGACCTCTCGCACCCACCGCGACCCGTTTTGGTGGAATCCCACGCGCCGGAGGTAGTCGAGGTCCGTCGCGTCATGGGGGACGACTTCGAGGTGCTGGAAGCCCGCGTCCGACAGCACCTGAGACTTGCGGTAGACGAACTCTCCGGGCGTGAAGTCTCGGAACCGCTCCTTGACCCAGTCCAGCTCGACCAGGCCCACGCCGTCGCCGAGGTCGCGGACCACGACCACGCCGACGGCCTCGTCGCCGCGCACCACCAGGAACGTGTGGCGGGTTCCCCCGGCGTCGGTGCCGGTGTCGCCGTCGATGGCGAAGTTCGGTGCGTGCTCCTGAACGTCCTGCGCGTGCTCCTCGAGCACGCGGTGCAGGAAGGCGTTGTCGGCGTCCACGGCAAGCACCTGGTAGATCGCCTCATCGTGCGATTCCCGGTAGAGCCGGCGCAGCCAGTAGATGTCGATGACGGTGATGGCGAGGTTCATGAAGGCGAACGGCCAGATCCCGATCACCGCGTTGTACACGGTGGCGATGAACGCGCCCGCGAGGTTCATCCACCTGAACTTCAGCACGCGCGCCTGCATGAGCGACCAGACGATGAGGAGGGAACCGGTCCAGCCGATGACTTCGAGGATGACGTTCATACCGGCAAGCGTATGCCCGGCCGATGCGCGCGCGCCTCCGCGCTCGCCCTTAGGCTCGATCCGTGGAGAGTAGGACGAGCGCGAGGGCCGATGCCTGGGTGTGGGCCGTGCGACTGGCGAAGACTCGGTCAGCGGCGACCGCGGCGGCGCGGGCCGGTCACGTGCGCGTGAACGGCGAGCGTGCCAAACCTGCGACCACCGTGCGCGTGGGCGACCGGGTCGAGGTGCGGCTGCACGAGCAGATCAAGATCGTCGAGGTGCGCCAGCTGCTGGTGAAGCGCGTGGGCGCACCCGTGGCACAGGCGGCCTACATCGACCACAGTCCGCCACCGCCGCCGCGAGCGGAGCGCCCGGCAGCGGTCGGGGTGCGGGACCGCGGTGCCGGACGACCCACCAAGCGCGAACGCCGCCAGCTCGACCGGCTGCGCGGCCGCCGGACGCGCTGAGCCTGCCCGCGCATCGGCCCCACGCCCGTTCCAAGGCCCAAGCCTGCGCACCGGGCCCTGCCCGCGCATCGGCCCCTGCCCGCTCGAGGCCCCCAAGCCTGCGCAAGTGTCGATTTATGGCCGGTTTTCGGCGCGAAAGTGCACAGTTATCGACACTTGCGGTGGGGTCAGGGGGTCAGGGGGTCAGGGGGTCAGGGGGTCAGGGGGTTGCGGGGTCACGGGGTCAGGGGGTCACGGGGTCACGGGGGCGCGGCGAAACGGGGGGTCTGGCGGAATGAGGGCCCCATGGGTGCGGTGCGGCGGCCGGCCGCTGTGATGACCCGCTAGGCGCGCCAGATGCGCTGGAGGTAGTCCCGGATCGACCGGTCCGAGCTGAAGAAGCCGGAGCGTGCGACGTTCAGCACGGCCGAGCGCGACCATGCCTCCGGGTCCGCGTAGGCGGCGTCGACCCGCTCCTGCGCGTCCATGTACGAGCGGAAGTCCGCGAGCGCCATGAACCTGTCGCGCTCGGTGAGGCTCGCGAAGATCGACGCGACGGCGCCGCCTCGCTCCCCATCCGTGAACGCACCAGAGGCGATCATGTCGAGCGCGGCCTTCAGCTGGGGATCGGTCTCGTAGACGTCGCCCGGCTTGTAGCCGCCGGCCTCGAGGTCGGCGGCGTCGGGCTCGGTCATGCCGAACAGGAAGAAGTGGTCGTCCCCGACCAGCTGTCGGATCTCCACGTTCGCGCCGTCGTCGGTGCCCACGGTCAGGGCGCCGTTGAGAGCAAACTTCATGTTGCCCGTCCCCGAGGCCTCCTTGCCGGCCAGCGAGATCTGCTCGGACAGGTCGGCGGCCGGGATCAGCGTCTCGGCGAGGGTCACGTTGTAGTTGGCGGGGAAGGCGACCCGGAGGCGGCCCCCGAGCGACGCGTCGGCGTTGATGGTCCTGCCCACGGCGTTGATGAGGGCGATGGTCTCCTTGGCGCGCACGTAGCCCGGCGCCGCCTTGGCGCCGAACACGAACGTCCGCGGCGTGACCGACTCGAGGGGCACGCGGCCGCTGGTGATGCCCTCGTACAGGGACACGATGTGCAGCAGCTTGAGGGACTGACGCTTGTACTCATGTAGGCGCTTGACCATGGCGTCGACCATCGCGTCCCCCGCGATGTCGATGCCGTCGCGCTCGCGCAGGACCTCGGCCAGGCGGACCTTGTTGGAGGCCTTGACCTCGCGGAACCGGCGCCGGAACTCGGCGTCGTCGGCGAGCGGCTCGAGGCCGCGCAGCTGTTCGAGGTCGGTGACCCAGCCGTCGCCGATCGCCTCGGTGATGAGCTCGGACAGGCCCGGGTTCGACAGTCGCAGGAACCGGCGCGGCGTGACGCCGTTGGTGACGTTCGTGAACTTGTCCGGCCACAGCTCGGCGAAGTCGGCGAGCACCTTGTCCCGCAGCAGCTGAGAGTGGAGCTCGGCCACGCCGTTGACCTTGAAGCCCGCGACGGTCGCGAGGTGCGCCATCCGGACGGAGCGCACCGGCTCCTCGGCGATGATCGACATGCGCCGCGCGCGCAGCACGTCGCCCGGGTAGGCCTCCCGCAGCTCGTCGAGGAAGTTGTCGTTGATGCGGTAGATGATCTCCAGGTGGCGGGGCAGCAGCTTGCCGAGCAGCGCGACGGGCCACACCTCGAGGGCCTCGGGCAGCAGCGTGTGGCACGTGTAGGCGAACACCTTCTGCGTGACGGCCCAGGCGTCCTCCCAGGCCCACCCGCGCTCGTCGACGAGCAGCCGCATGAACTCGGGCACCGCGATCACCGGGTGGGTGTCGTTGAGCTGCCACGTGACGCGGTCCGGGAGCTTGTGCAGGTCGAAGTCCTCCGGCAGCACCGTTTCGAGGAAGTCGCGCAGCGACGCGGCCACGAAGAAGTACTGCTGCTGGAGCCTGAGCTCCTTGCCTTGGGGCGTCGAGTCCTCGGGGTAGAGGACCTTCGAGATGTTCTCGGCGAACGTGCGGGCGCGCACCGCCTCGGCGTAGTCGCCCGCGTTGAAGATCTGCAGGTCGAATTCACGGGTGGCCTTGGCGGACCACAGGCGCAGCGTGTTGACGCGCCCATTGCGGTATCCCGGGACCATGTAGTTGTACGGGACCGCGGTCACCTGCCAGCCGGGCACCCACGTGCGGGCGCCATCCGGGCCGGCGCCGACGGCCTCGGTGTGACCGCCGAACGACACCTCGACCGAGTTCTCGGGGTGAGGCAGCTCCCACGGAGAGCCGAGCCGCAGCCAGTGATCCGGCCGCTCGACCTGCTCGCCTTCCACGAAGGACTGGCGGAAGATGCCGAACTCGTAGCGGATTCCGTAGCCGATCGAGGGCACGTCGAGGGTGGCGAGCGAGTCCACGAAGCACGCGGCCAGCCGGCCCAGCCCGCCGTTGCCGAGGCCCGGCTCGATCTCCACCTGGCACAGGTCCGCGATGTCGAGGCCGAGCTCGCTCAGCGCCTCCTTGGCGATCGGCCCCAGGTCGGCGGCCAGCAGCGCGTTCTCGAGCTGCGGTCCCAGCAGGTACTCGGCGGACAGGTACGCGACAGACTTCGCCTGCTCCTGGTGCTGACGCCGGAGGGTCTCGAGCCAGCCCGTCATCAGGTAGTGACGCACGGTGCGCGCGAGAGCGAGGTAGGCGTCGTTGGGGGAGGCCCGGTCGAGGTCGACTCCCTGCCCGAAGTTCACTTCGCGAAGGAACTCGCGGGTGAAGCTCTCGACGGTGTGCTCGCGGGCGGCCATGGGTGCGGGGTTGTCTTTCACATCCCCCAATCTATGGCGCTGGACCCGGGACCCGTGTCCACTTGCCTCAAGAGTTCACACGCCTGACACAAGGCGCGGCCCCTCAGTCGCGGGTATCGCGGGCCCGATCGCGCAGGCGGCGTCGCAGCTGGAGCACGGCTGCGCCCACGAGCAGGGCGAGCACGAGGCCCCCGATGGCCCCGCCGGCGGCGGCTCCCGCCAAGGCCTCGTCCGCCAGGGAGGGCGCGAGCACGGGGCCCAGCCAGGCCTGGCCCATGAGGCCGCCGACGACCCCGGCCAGCGAGCCGACGATGCCTCCCGCGTCCACCGACGGGTGGGTGCGGGACGCGCCCCACCCCAACAGCAGTCCGAGCACGGCGCCGAGCATGACCTCCATGGGTGACCTCCTCGAGTTCACATGGTGGCACAGCGCTCCGTGCCAGGCCGCGACGCCTTTCGCAGTGGCGCGCCGCCTGTGCCGCGCTCGCGGCACCGCGCCGGCACGCCGCGACGTCCCCGCGCGAGGGCCGCAATGTCGCCACGCGCCGTCGGGGCCCTGTCGCCCCTCGTGCCTTTGGGACACAATGGGCCCGTGACCTCCTTCGCAGACCGCCACATCGGCCCCGACGAGTCCGCCATCGACACCATGCTCGCGGCCGTGGGCCACCCCTCGCTCGCCGTGCTGGCGGAGACCGCCGTGCCCGAGTCGATCCGCCAGGACGACGTGCTGGTGCTGCCGGACCCGCTCACGGAGAACGGCACCCTGAGCGCTCTTCAGTCGTTCGCGCAGCGCAACCACGTCCACACCCAGATGATCGGCCAGGGCTACTACGACACCATCACCCCGATGGTCATTCGCCGCAATGTCCTCGAGAACCCTGCCTGGTACACCGCCTATACCCCGTATCAGGCCGAGATCTCGCAGGGCCGCCTCGAGGCGATGCTGAACTTCCAGACCATGGTCTCCGACCTCACGTCGCTGCCCGTCGCCGGTGCGTCCCTGCTCGACGAGGCCACGGCGGTCTCTGAGGCCGTGCTGCTGATGCGCCGCGCCGTCACGGGCCGGGAGGACGGGGTGATGGTGCTCGACTCCGAATGCCTGCCTCAGACCATCGCGGTGGTCGAGGCGCACGCGGAGGCGATCGGCATGCGACTCGAGATTCACGACATCGACGTGGGCTGGGAGCCGCCGGCCGACCTCGTGGGACTGGTGCTCCAGCAGCCGGGAGCCACCGGAGTGCTGCGCGAGATCCAGGACGTCGTCGCCGCCGCGCACGATGCCGGCGGCCTGGTCGCGGTCGCCGCGGACCTGCTGTCGCTCACGATGGTGAAGTCGCCGGGAGAGATCGGCGCCGACATCGCGGTGGGCTCCGCGCAGCGGTTCGGCGTGCCGTTGTTCTTCGGCGGGCCGCACGCGGCGTTCATGGCGGTGCGGGAGGGGCTCGAGCGGCAGCTCCCCGGCCGGTTGGTGGGGGTGAGCGTCGACGCCGACGGTCGCACCGCGTATCGCCTCGCGCTGCAGACGCGCGAGCAGCACATCCGCCGCGACCGTGCGACGTCCAACATCTGCACCGCGCAGGCGCTGCTCGCGATCGTGTCCGGCTTCTACGCGATCCACCACGGCCCCGACGGACTGCGCGCGATCGCGCAGCAGGTGCACAACACCGCTGTCACGCTGGCCGACGCCCTGTCCGCCGCTGGCGTGACCATCAAGCACGAGAGCTTCTTCGACACGATCGTGGCGGAGGTGCACGGTGGCGCGGACTCGGTGATCGCTCGCGCGGCCGCCGCAGGCATCAACCTGCGCCGCGTCGACGCCGACCACGTCGCCATGGCATGCGACGAGGTGACGAGCCTGGACATCATCGACCACCTGGTCGAGGCCGTGACGGCCGTCAAGCGGCATGCGGTGTACACCGCGCCGCGCGTGGCGATTCCCCGCTCCCTGCGCCGCACCAGCGACTACCTGACGCACCCGGTGTTCCACCAGCACCGGTCCGAGACGTCGCTCATGCGGTACATGCGCCGCCTGGCCGACCGGGACCTGGCGCTGGACCGCACCATGATCCCGCTCGGCTCGTGCACGATGAAGCTCAACGCCGCCGTCGAGATGGCGGCCATCAGCTGGCCCGGCTTCGCCCGCATCCACCCGTTCGCGCCGTCGGACCAGACCGCGGGATACCGCGACATGATCGCTCAGCTCGAGGGATGGCTCGCGGAGATCACGGGCTACGCCGCAGTGTCGGTGCAGCCCAATTCCGGCGCCCAGGGGGAGTACGCGGGACTGCTGGCGATCCGGGCCTACCACCGCGACCAGGGCCAGCCCGAGCGCGACATATGCCTGATCCCCGCATCGGCGCATGGCACGAATGCCGCCTCCGCGGTGCTCGCGGGACTGCGTGTGGTGGTGGTGTCCACGGCCACCGACGGGGAGGTCGACCTCGCCGACCTGCGCGCGAAGCTCGCGGCTCACGAGGGCCGGGTGGCGTGCATGATGATCACGTACCCGTCGACCCACGGCGTCTACGAGGAGCACGTGGGCGAGGTGTGCGCCGCGGTGCACGACGCGGGTGGTCAGGTGTTCATCGACGGCGCGAACCTGAACGCTCTGGTGGGTCTCGCCAAGCCCGGCCACTTCGGCGGCGACGTGTCGCACCTCAACCTTCACAAGACGTTCTGCATCCCTCACGGCGGCGGAGGCCCAGGCGTGGGGCCCGTCGCGGTCGCGGAGCACCTGATTCCTTACCTGCCCGCGCTGCGACAGACGATCCAGCGCCCGGCCGAGCTGCGCCGGCTCGGCGCCCCGGTCAGCGCTGCCCCGTACGGATCGGCCGGGATCCTGCCGATCACGTGGGCGTACATCGCGCTCATGGGTCACGAGGGCCTCATGAATGCCACCAAGACCGCGGTGCTCGCCGCCAACTATGTCGCCGCCCGGCTCGCGGACGCCTTCCCCGTGCTGTACCGCGGACCCGGGGGCCTCGTGGCGCACGAGTGCGTGCTCGACATCCGTCCGCTGACCAAGACCACCGGCATCACCAACGAGGACGTCGCGAAGCGGCTCGTCGACTTTGGGCTGCATGCACCGACGATGTCCTTCCCGGTGCCGGGCACGCTGATGGTCGAGCCCACCGAGTCCGAGGACCTGGGCGAGATCGATCGATTCGTCGACGCGATGCTCGTCATCCGCGAGGAGATCGCGGCGATCGAGCGCGGCGACATCGCCGCGGCGGACTCCCCGCTCCGGCACGCCCCCCATACGGCCGATGCGGTCGTCGCCGACGGCTGGGATCGCGCCTATTCGCGGGAGCAGGCGGCGTTCCCGGTGCCCGGACTGCGGCAGGACAAGTACTGGCCCCCGGTGTCTCGTGTCGACAACGCGCACGGCGACCGCCACCTCGTGTGCTCGTGCCCGCCCGTGGAGGCGTACGTCGAGGACGCCGACGACTGACCCCGGATCTGCGCTGCGGTGGCTTGGGTCACACGCGCCGCGGCGCGGTGCGCGTCGTCGGTTAGAGTGACCTGGTTTCCCATGGCCTTGTGGCCGCAGCGCGGTGGCACGAGTTGATCAGGGGAGGGAGAGGCCGTGACGCGTCGTCAACCGCTGAGCCCCCCGGTGCTGCCCGGTTACACCTACATCCGGCCGCTCGGTTCCGGCGGCTTCGCGGACGTCTATCTCTTCCAGCAGGACATGCCGCACCGGCTCGTCGCCGTCAAGGTGCTGCTCAGTCGCATCGAGGATCAGGCCGCGGCGCGCACGCTGTCCGCCGAGGCCGACATCATGGCGAGTCTCAGCTCTCACCCGTCGATCCTCACCGTGTATCAGGCGAGCGTCTCCGCCGACGGGCGCCCCTACCTGGTGGTGGAGTACTGCCCCGCCTCGCTCACGAACCGGTACCGGAATGAACTGATGCCCGTGGCCGAGGTGCTGTCGATCGGCGTGAAGATCACGGGCGCGGTCGAGGCCGCTCACCGGGCGGGACTGCTGCACCGCGACATCAAGCCCTCCAACATCCTGCTCACCTCTTTCGGCCACCCCGTGCTGTCCGACTTCGGCGTCGCGTCCGCGCTCGCGCACGGCGAGGCGGAGACCATTGCACTGTCGCCGCCGTGGAGCGCGCCCGAGGTGGTCGAGCAGCGCACGTCCGGCACGGTCGCATCGGAGGTGTGGGCGCTCGCGGCCACCGTGTACACGCTGCTGGCTCAGCGCGCGCCCTTCGACCTGCCGGACGGCCGCCGGGGCGACGACCTGCAGTTGAGGGCCCGCATCTCGCGCGCCAAGTACACCCCGACCGGGCGCTCGGATGTGCCCGCGTCCCTCGAGCGTGCGCTCGAGGGGGGCATGCGCCGCCTGCCGGGAGATCGCTACCCGACTGCGCTCGCTTTCGGGGAGGCGCTGCGCGAGGTGGAGCGCGAGCTGGGGCGGGCGCCGACGGCGCTCGACGTGCCCACCGACGAGTGGGCGCAGGCGGCGGTGGGCCTGCGCGACGCGGAGCCGGCCCCGCCCACGCGACGCTCGACGGTGTCCGTGGAGTCCCGCCGTCCCCGGCGCGATGCGGCCACCGGCACTCGGCAGGGCACCGTCACCCGTCACGAGGCCGCGGCGAACCGCGTGGGCCGCGCGGTCGCGATCACGGCCGCCGTCATCGGCGCCGCTGCGCTCGGCGCGGCGGTCACCGTGCTGATCGTGGTCGGGGCCTAGGTCATGGCTGGAGTCGAGGCCGGGCAGGGAGAAGCCACCGCGGCGCGGTGGCGGACCTTCCGGCGCGCCTCGGTGGCGGCCGTGCTCACGGCACTGGTGGTGGGCGTCGTCCTGGCCCCGGGGTTCGACGAACGCGAGGTTCAGGTCGACGATCCCTCGGTGTGGGCGCTGCAGACCGCGTCTGGCGAGAGGTTCGGCCGGGTGAACACGGTCGTGTCCGAGGTGGACACGGTGAAGGCGGTCGCCGACCCGAGCGAGATTCTCCAGGCCGACCGGACGCTGCTCGTGTACTCCGACAACCTGGGCTCGGTCACCGCTCTCGACACGGCGCGACCGCAGGACGTCGGAGAGACGAGCGGCGACGCGACGGTCACGACCCCGCGCGGCACGAGCGAGGTGGCTCACACCGGCGACGTGGTGGCGTACGTGACCGAGACGGGCGAGGTGCTCGCGGGATCGGTGAGCGACGGCACCGCCGTGACTCCGCGGGCCGTCGACCCGTACGTGGACGTCGAGGTGGCCGAGGGCGAGGACCGACCGCAATTTCGCGCGGTCGCCGCGGCGGTCGCGGTCGACGGCACCCTGGCGGCCTACTCCGCAGAGCGCCGCAGCGTGCTGATCGCAGACGCGCTCACGGGCGACATCCGGGACACGGTGTTCCTTCCCGAAGGACCGGAGAGCGAAGCCACGCAGATCTCGTGGGTGGGCGGGCAGTGGGTGCTGCTCGATCCGGCCAGCGGACTCGTCTGGACGGGCCTCATCGACGAGCCCATCGCCACCGGCACCTCGGAGAGCGCGCTGCTGCAGACCCCGTCTCCCGAGTCGGAGCTGATCGTCATCGCGGACGAGTTCGGCGCCGTGACGGTCCCGTTCGACGGCACGGCCCCGCAGCGCGCGTATGGCGCCTCGGAGCTCGTGCTCGGACAGCCCGCGCAGCCCGCCCCGCTGCCGGGATCGTCGATCATCGCCGGGGCCTGGCTGCCAGCCGGCGAGGGCGCGGGGACCATGTGGATGTCGAACGGCACCACGACCCAGCTCGACTACGGCGACGGGACGCTCGGCGAACGTCGGTCTCCCCGGCTCCGGACCAACGGCTCGCGCCTGATCCTGAACGAGTCGCGCTCGGGGTGGGTGTGGGGAGTCCCGTCGGGTGCGCTGGTGCCGTCCTCTCAGGAGTGGGTGCGCGAGGACACCACGCAGACCGCGCCGGATGACGATGAGGTCGCGACCCAGGTGTCGGAACCGCGGCCTCCCGTGGCGCGCGATGACGACCTGGGCGTGCGTGCGGGGCGTCAGGTCAGCCTCCCGGTCCTGCTCAACGACCACGATGCCAACGCGGACGCGCTGACCATCGTGCCCGGTTCGGTGACGAGGCTCGAACCGTCCTTCGGCACGCTGACGCTGGCCGACGATCAGCAGTCGATCGTCGTCGACGTCGCGCCCGACGCGGCAGGCTCGGCGACCTTCTCATACGTCGTCACCGACGGCACCGCAGGCGACGGACTGCTCTCTGAGCCCGCCTCGGTGACGCTGACCGTTGCGGCTCCGTCCCAGAACAGCGCACCCGTGTGGTGCGGAACCGACGAATGCCTGGCGCGGTGGCCCGCTCCCCAGGTCGCTCCTGGCGGAACGGTGTCGACGGACGTGCTGTCCGGCTGGGTGGACCCCGAGGGGGACCAGATGTACGTGGTGGGCGCGAGCACCACCGCATCGGTGGGCGTCGTGGCCTCCTCGCCGGAAGGCGACGTCGTCTTCCAGCACACCAACGCATCGGCCACCGCGTCCGGGATCGTGCCGGTGGAGGTCACCGTCGCGGACGTGAACGGGGCGCGGGCGACCCGAACCCTGAACGTCACCGTGATGGGCGAGCCCGAGCTGCGGGTCGACGCCGCGGTGGCGACGGTGACCGCAGGGACGGACACCACCGTCGACGTGTCCGAGCTCGCGACCGGCGCTCGCGGACCGCTCGTCGTGACCGAGGCGGGCACGGATGCCAGCGATGACGCGTCCGTGGCGGTGGCGCAGGGCTCCGTGGGGTTCACCTTCACCTCACCGCAGCCGGGCTCGTACCCGGTGGACTACACCCTCACGGACGGCGTCTCCGAGGTGCGCGCCTCCGCCCGGGTCACGGTCGTCCCTCCCGAGGAGGAGCGGCTGGCGACCGCGCCACTGACGGCCTTCGTCCGCACGGGGGAGGACGCCACGATCGACGTGCTGTCCTCCGTCTCCAACCCCGGGGGCCACGTGCTGCTGCTGAGCGAGCTCGATACGGCGGCCGCAGAGGGTGCGCGCCTGTCCGCCGACATCGTCGGCCACTCGGCGCTGCGCATCAGCGGCGAGACTGCGGACGCGCAGCCGGGCCAGCTGGGCGTGCTGCGCTACACCGTGTCCGACGGCTCGGGGCGTCCCCAGGCGACCGCTCGCGGGGAGGTCACCGTGGTGCTGCTCGACTCAGAGGCGCCCTCGACGCCGCTCGCGGTGGATGACGCGATCACCGTGCGAGTGGGCACCCAGGCCGATATCGACGTGCTCGCGAACGACCTGGGGCCCGCCGGCAACGTCATCGCGTTGGACGCCGGCTCGGTCGAGGCGAACGACGAAGCGGGGCTCGCCTTCCCCGCGCGCTCGACCGTGCGGTACCTCGCTCCGGACGAGCCGGGAACTCATGTGATCTCGTATGCCACCTATGTCCTGGGCTACCCGGCACAGCGGGACGCCGCGACCGTGGTCGTCACGGTTCTCGAGTCGGAGACGAACGCACCGCCGGTGCCCCGCCCCCTGACCGGACGCGTGGCCGCCGGCCAGAGCGTGCGCCTGCCCTTCGACGGCACGGGCACCGACCCCGATGGTGACGCGGTGGGCTTGCGGCGCATCGAGACCCAGCCCGAGTCGGGATCGGCGCGGGTGTCCTCCGACGGGCAATCCATCGTCTACACGGCCGAGCCGGGCTTCGCCGGACAGGTGGCCTTCGACTACAGCGTGGAGGATGCCCGGGGCCAGTCTGCGGTGGCGAGGGCCACCGTCGGCGTGCTGGCGGCCGGAGTCGACCCGCGCCCGGTCACCTACTCCGACTATGTGCAGGCGCAGGTGGGCCCCGACCGTCGCGTCAGCCTCGACCCCACCGGCAACGACATCGACTTGGCGGGCGGCGACCTGGAACTGGTCTCGGTGCGCCCGGACGCCGACCCGGAGTCCACGGAGTTCGCCGCTCTCAGCGAGCGGCTCGAGTCCGTCGACGATGGGCGGGTCACGCTGTCGGTGGGCGAATCGCCCGGCACCCACTCGTTCGTGTACACAGTGCGGAACTCCGGTGGCTCGACGGCGATCGGCAGGATCGTGCTCAAGGCCGTGCGCGTGCCGGTGGCCGACGTGCCGATCGTGGATGACACGGTGCTGACGGCGCAGACGCGCGACGTGTTCGAATCCGGCGTGGACGTCCTGACGGACAGGGTGTCGTGGGGCTCGGGCGACTCCTCTGGTCTCGAACTGTCGCTGTGGGGCGACCAGCCGGACCTCACGGTCGAGGGACGCACCATCGCGGGGCCGCTCCCCGAGTCCTCGCGGCTGGTGCCGTTCCAGGTCAGCGGCGTGGACTACGCGGGCGAGGAGGTCGTGTCCTACGGCTTCCTGCGCGTGCCTGGAGAAGGCGACTTCCGTGTCGCGCTCCGGGATGACTTCACCCCGCCCGAGGTGGACGAGGGTGACTCGGTGACCTTCGACCTGCGGGATCTCGCGGCGCTGCCTGCGGGAGTGCAGATCGCGATCGAGGCGGGCGGAGTGACGGACTCGGGCCGTCGGGAGGATTCGAGCTGCTCGCTCGTCGCCGGCACCACGCTGCGCTACTCGGCCGGCATGGGGGAGCCCTACACGGACACCTGCCTGGTGCCCGTCGCCATCGCCGGACAGGACGAGTCCACCGTGCTGCCGGTGCCGATCGTGATCATCGCCGAGGACCCGCAGCCCATCCTGACCGGCGCCTCCCTCGAGATCTCCCCCGGGGACGCGGCCGCGTTCGACGTGGCACGCATGGTGTCCTGGCCCCCTGGTGCGGCGGCTCGGGCGGTGGAGATCGCGACGGCCTACGCGGGACAGCAGTTCGAGGTGTCGCGCAGCGGCACGGTGCTGACGGTCACGGCGAGGGACGATGCCGTGCCTGGGCGCCAGGACGCCGTCACCGTGTCGCTCCCGTCGGACCCCGCCACTCCTGCGGCGTCGCTGTCGCTCGAGGTCGGCCCCGCGCCCTCCGAGCTGCCCAAGGGCGCCACAGTCGTGCAGCGCTGCTCTCAGGCGGACGGCGAATCATGCACCATCACCGTCTCGGGGGTGCCCGGTGAGGTCAACCCGCTGCCGGGCACTCCGCTGGAACTGGTCGCGGTGGCCGGCGCTGCGTCGTGCCCCGACGTCTCGTTCACCCCCGTCGACGCCAGCACGGTGCGCGCCTCGTGGACGGCGGACGCCCCGGGTGCAGTGTGCGACGCCACCTTCTCCGTCCGCGACGCCCAGGGGCGGGTGAGCGCGGGCGATCGCCAAGGGTCGATCAGCCTCGACCTCCAGGGCTACCCCGCGGCGCCGGCGGAGATCCGTCAGACGGCGTTCGCGGACGGCCGGGTGACCCTCGCGGTCTCTCCTGGTCGAGCCGCCTCCGCCTACCCGGCGATCTCCGGTTTCGACGTCTACGCCGGAGACGTGCGCGTGTCGTCGTGCACGGCGCGCGGAGCGTGCGAGGAGATCACGGGCCTCGTCAACGGAGACAGGCAGCAGTACACCGCGAGGGCGATCAACTCGGTGGGACGGTCTCGCGACGCGGTGTCGGTCACGGCGTGGGCGTACGCGCCCCCGGAGCGGCCCACCAACGTCACGTGGCGTCCTACGCGGGACACGGGCGGCGACGGCCGTCGCATCGACGTGGAGATGCGGATCCCCGACCCGACGACCCGCTCGGTGATCCTCTCGAGCCCCACGGGCGCGACGCGGGAGTACAGCGTGTCCGGGCGGACCCTGACGGTCAGCGGCTACGACGTGGGGTCCAATCAGGCGCAGACGGTCACGGCCATCCCCACGACGGCGCTCGAGATCCCGCCCGTGGGCGGCGGCAGCAGCACGGGCGCCGCCGTCACCTTCAGTGCGCACGGAGTCGGCGCGCCCACGCTGCTCTCCGCGGACTTCGCCCTCGACGACGAGCGCGAGCAGGTGACGTTCACGGTACGGACCCGATCGGGTGGCCAGGGCTCGCAGACGTGGGTCGGGCTCGAAGTGGGCGACGCGTGCACGGCGATGGTGCAGGCCTCGGGCGGGACCGCGCGGGTCAGCGCCGATGTGGAGCCGAACACGCGCACGGACTTCACGCTGTGCGGGGAGAGCCGGTACGACGGCACGACCTTCGCGGCGTCCAACACGATCGACAAGTCCGTGAACTCCTTCGTCGAGCCAGGCGCGCCGACCTTCCAGCGCGGCTACCGCGTCAACTCCACGTGCAGCGGCGACGACTGGTCGTGCTCGACGAGCGTGACGGAACCGCGGCCCAACGAACCGTCGGGGATGTTCACGCAGTACTCGGTGGCCGGCGGCAGCTGGAACGAGGCCTTCGTCCTTCCCGTCGGCTCCGCGTCGGAGGTGCGGTCCCGGTATTGCATCGAGTACGACGATGGCACGGTCCAGTGCTCAAGCGAGACCTCCGTGGTCCCCGCGCAGTCCGGCTCGCCGCGCTACCCCGTCGAGATCCAGGTCCGACCGTGTCGCGCAGGGGCCGATCCCGATCCCGGCGGAATCGACGTCTCGGCCGCCGCGGCCGACTACGAGACGACCCGCACCATGCTGGGGGTCAGCGGCAACGGCGCGGTGCCGATCGATCAGATGCGCCGCATGCGCTGGCAGGTGTCGTTCTCGGGCGCCCTGTCCAGCCTCAACGACTGGGTCACGACCGTGGACTGCGAGTACACCGCACCCGAGCCCACGCCCGAACCGACGCCGGAGCCCACCGATCCGGGCCCCGATCCCGCGCCGAGCCCGACGGACGCGCCGTGAGCGCGCATCGGCCCTGTCGCCCCGAGCACCGGCCCACCGACCAGTGGGCGCGCGCGCCGCGCCCCACCTCAACGCCTAAGGAGAACTGATGACCGTCACCGAGGAGCAGGCCGACTGGTTCGCGCAGACATTCGCGGCGCTCGCGGACAACGTCGAGCGCGCGGTGCTCGGCAAGCGTCACGTGGTCGAGCTCGCGTTCACCGCGATGATCTCGGAGGGGCACCTGCTGCTCGAAGACGTCCCCGGGACCGGCAAGACGTCGCTCGCACGGGCCCTGGCACAGACGGTGAAGGGCACCTCCACGCGCATCCAGTTCACGCCGGACCTGCTTCCGGGCGACGTCACCGGCATCACGGTCTTCGACCAGAGTCAGGGCACCTTCGAATTCCACGCGGGCCCGGTGTTCGCGAACGTGGTGCTCGCGGACGAGATCAATCGCGCGAGCCCCAAGACCCAGTCCGCGCTGCTCGAGGTCATGGAGGAGGGCGCGGTGACCGTCGACGGCGTGACCCGGCCCGCGGGCAGCCCGTTCATGGTGGTGGCGACCCAGAACCCTATCGAGCAGGCGGGCACATACGCGCTGCCCGAGGCGCAGCTGGACCGGTTCATGATGCGCACCTCTCTCGGCTACCCCGACCACGGCGCGACGCTGCGCATCCTTGACGCCGGCAGGCCGCCCCGCGTCACCGTGCCGGCGCTCGTGGAGCTGCAGACCATCGCCGCGATGACCGAGCTGTCGGCCCAGGTCCACTCGAGCCCCCTCGTGCTGGACTACATCGCGCGTCTCGTGGATGCCACGCGCGGAGCCACGCAGGTGCGGCTCGGCGCCTCGATGCGTGGCGCGATGGCGCTCGCGCGCGGGTCGCGCACGTGGGCGCTGGGCCACGGCCGCACGTATGTGACGCCCGACGACGTCAAGGATCTCGCGGAGCCCGTCCTGGCGCATCGGCTCATTCTCGACCCCGAGGCCGAGTTCGACGGCGTCACCGCGACCGCCGTGATCGGCCAGGTCCTCCTCGACACCCCGCCGCCCAGCCAGAAGGATCTCGCTTGAGCGTCGAGTCCAGAGGGCGCACCCGCGCCGATCACACCTCAGCGTCGCATCCCCGGGGCCACACGCACACGGGGACGACGTGGGCGGGCACGCGCACCCAGCTCACCGGCCGCCGGCGCGGCCGATGGGTGGCGCTGGGCCTGTGGGCGCTGCGGCTGTCGCGTGCGAGCAGCGAGTCCGTGCGGGCGGGCTGGGCGCGCACGCGATCCGTCGTCACCCCCTCGGGCTGGGCGGCCATCGTGTCCGCGCTCGCGGGCCTGGTGCTCGGGCTCGCGTTCGGCTGGGGAGAGTTCCTCCTCGCGGCGCTGCTCGCCACAGTCCTGCTGATCCTCGCGCTGCCGTTCCTGCTGGGCCGCGAGGCCTACGAGGTGGATTTCGACCTGAGCCACGATGCGGTGGTCGCGGGCACGGACGCCGAGGGCGAGATCGTGGTGCGCAACACGCGGGCGAGGCTCGCCCTCCCGGGCCGGGTCGACGTGCCCGTGGGCGCCGGGCTCGTGGACTTCCACGTGCCGCTGCTGCGGCGCGACCATCAGCATCGCGAGTCGATAGTGATCCCCGCGCCGCACAGGGGCGTCATCGACGTGGGTCCCGCGACCACGTCCCGTACGGATCCGGTGCACCTGCTGCAGCGTGAGTTCCGCTGGGCGGATGTGCGCACGCTGTACGTCCACCCCGTCACGGTGGCCATTCCGAGCACCTCGATGGGGTTCGTGCGCGACCTGGAGGGGCGGACCACGCGGACCCTCACGAACGAGGACATCTCGTTCCACGCGGTGCGGGAGTACGCGCGCGGAGACGCGCAGCGCCAGATCCACTGGAAGTCCACGGCGAAGACCGGCCAGCTCATGGTGCGCCAGTTCGAGGAGACCCGGCGGTCCACGATCTCGGTGGTGCTCGACCTGGACGAGGATTCCTACGCGTCCGAGGACGAATTCGAGATGGCGGTGAGCGCGGTCGGCTCCCTGGGCGTCCGCGCGATCCGGGATGGTCGCGACGTGCAGGCGGTGGTGAGCGGCGAGGTCCCCGAGTTCGCGCGCGCCTCGGTGCGGTCGCTGCGCCAGCTGCGCGTCGCGAGCCCACGGGGGCTCTTGGATGACCTGGCCGGCGTCGAGGCCGGTGCTGCGGTGGTGGCGATGCCCACGCTGACGCGCATGCTCGTCGAGTCGACCGGGGACACCTCGCTGGCGTTCCTCATCACCGGCTCCGCCGCCTCGCACGCTCACCTGCAGAGCGCCGCCATGGCCTTCGCGGGCGACGTCGGCGTCGCGGCCGTGGTGTGCAACCCGAACTCCCAGCCGTCCATGCGGGCCATGGGCCGGACCCGGGTGTTGAGCCTCGGGGTGCTGGACGACCTGCGGCAGCTGCTGGCGCGGGGGGCGGCATGAGCGCGCGCAGGAGAGGCGGGACGGCCGGCGTCACATGGGCGTTCGTGCTCGGCAACGCCGCATTCGTGATGGCCATCAGCGCGGTCGCGGCCTGGAGCCTGCAGCCGGTGTTCGCATCCACCCGCTATCTGCTCACCGTCGGCGCCGCGATCGCCGCCGGCGCGGCCATCGCGGTGGTGTGCGAGCGGCTGAGGCGCGGTGCGGGCACCGCCGTGATGCTGTCGCTCGTGGTGTACCTCGTGGGCGGTGCCGTCCTCGCGATCGGCGGGCCCCTCGACGGCCCGGAGGCCTGGCGCAGCACCGCCGGCGAGCTCGTCCGCGGCCCCGCCCTGGGGTGGAAGGACATCGTCACGCTGCCGCTGCCTCTGGGCGAGTACCGCGCGACGCTGGTGCCGGTCTTCGCGCTGTTCCTCGTCGCGCCGCTGCTCGCGACATGGGCGGCGGTCCGTTCACGCCGCCTGTGGGGACTCGGTGCGGCGGTGCTCGGCGGACTGCTCGCGGTGTGCGTCGCGATCGGCCCGGCGACAAGGGCCGATGCCGTCGTCGAGGGTGCGTTCGGCACCTACGTCACGAGAGAGTTCGCAGTGGGGCTCGCCGCGCTCGTCGTGGTGCTGGCCTGGTTCGGCTGGCGCGCGGCGTATGTGCGGCGCAGGGCGATCGGCATCGCGCAGGGCGGGGACGACGCCCGGCTGGTGCGCAGGCCCCGCATGCGCGTCCTGGGTGGGGTGGCCGCGGTGCTCGTGATCGTGGTCGCGGCAGCCGGGATGGCGACGCTCGTGGCCGGCCCGATCGCCGCCGACACACCGCGGGAGGTCGCGCGCAGCGCGATCGACCCGCGCCTGACGGTTGCGCAGGCGGTGTCGCCGCTGTCGTCGTATCGCTCGTATTTCGAGGACGACGCGTACGACGCCCTGCTGTTCTCGGTCGACACGCGTGCGGGGGACCCGCAGCGAGTGCGGCTTGCCGCGCTGTCGCACTTCGACGGCGAGACCTTCAGCGCCTCCGCGGGTCCGGACGCGCCCCCGGTGCGCTTCCAACGGGTGCCGTCCTTCATCGCCCCCGATCCCGGCGCCGTGACGCTTCGTGCCGACATCACCGTGGGGGCCGGCGGCGGCATCTGGGTTCCGCTGCTCGGCCGGCTCGGCAGCGTCGAGTTCCACGGGCCGCGACAGGCGCAGCTCGTGGATGGCTTCTACTACCTCGAGGAGGGGGCGACGGGCGTGATGGGCGCCGAAGGGGGAATCGTCGCGGGCGACACCTACACGGTCGAGGGCCACGTCCCGGCCGAGGCTCAGGAGCTCGCAGATCTCGGCACGTCGCCCGGGGCCGCGAGCATCGACACCGAGCTGATACCGCAGTCGCTCTCGGACTGGGTCACGCTTCAGGGCGTGTCCCGGGACGGAGCCGGGCTGGACCAGCTGCTCACGCGGCTGCGGGAGCGCGGATACCTGAGCCACTCTCTCGACGACGGCACCACCACCACGAACTGGCGGAGCGATCTGCCCGGCTATGTGTTCGCATCCTCGCCCGCCGGCCACTCCTATGACCGCCTCGACCGGCTGTTTGCGTCGCTCATCGATCGCGAGGAGCAGGTCGCGGGGAACCCGCGCGCCTCTCTCGTGGCCGCGGTGGGTGACGATGAGCAGTTCGCCGCCGCGGCGGCACTGATCGCGGCCGAGCTGGGGTTCCCCTCGCGCGTGGTCGTGGGGGCGCGTCTGGCCGGGGACGAGGACGAGGCATGGGAGGTGCCGCCCTGCGAGGACGGCGAGTGCCGCGGGCGCAACCTCTCCGCGTGGGTCGAGGTGCAGGGCAGCGACGGCACCTGGGTCGAGGCAGACGTGTCGCCCCAGTACGAGTCGCCGCTGTCTCCCGACGTGTCGCAGCAGACCGATCCGGAGTATCCGACGGCGCTCGACCCGGAGCGCGCCGAGCCGATCGTGCCGCCGTCGTCCCAACGAGGACTGTCTGGCGACGATGCTGGCGCAGACGAGGACGCGGACGGCCGGGCCGGCTGGCTCGCGACGACCCTGCGCATCAGCGGCATCGGGCTGCTGGTGCTGCTGGTGCTGTGCGGCCCGTTCCTGTTGGTGATCGCGTGGAAGGCCGTGCGACGGGTGCGGCGACGCAAGGGCGAGCCGATGGACGCCGTGCATCGCGGCTGGGACGAGTACGTCGACACGGCGGTCGAGGCGGGCCTCGAGCCCATGCCGCTGGCCACCCGCGCCGAGACGGCGGCCGCCTATGGGCCGGACAACGGCGCCCGCATCGCGCTCGCGACCGATCGCGCGACCTTCTCCGACGCCACGATCACGGCGCAGGAGGCCACGGAGTTCTGGGCGCTCGTCGACGCCGACCGCGTGGCCCGGCTGAGCGAGCGCGGATGGTGGGCGAGGATGCGCATGCGGGTGTCGCTGCGGTCCGTGTGGCTCTCGGTGGCGACGCCGGCGCCTCGGGACCCGGTCCGGCGCCGTGCCGATCGCCCGCAGTGGCGCTCGGAGCACACCTCTCGTACGGACTCCGGGCACAGCACGCGGCGCTCGCGACTGCGCCGCCAGCGCGGTCGTTCGTAGGGTGCGGGGGCGGCGTCACCGCGGCGCGCGGGCTGGGGACGCGCATCGCGGACCAGCCCATGGCACAGTTCTGGTGGTATGGCAGCGCCGTTTGAACGGCGATGCTGGGTGTAGGACAGCGACGGCGACACGGCCCCGATCCGGGGCGAGTCTCGCCGCCCGCAGATGGCACAGAGGAAAGGGATCACCCCCATGGACGCGGCACTAGGCACTGCGGTGCTGGCGACGCTTGGCATCATCGCGGCGATCGACGCCGTGTGGATGGGTCTCGCGCTGGGCGCGCTCCTGCGCAAGCTCGGCGGCAGCCCCTTCCGTGCCTGGGTCCCGGTGCTGCGGTGGGTGGCGGCCGCACGGGAGGGACGCGTGCCGACGGTGCCCGTCGCCGAGGCCCGCTCCGTGGAGTTCGCCGGAGCGGTCGTGGCGGTCGTGTCGTGGGTGGCGATGCTCGTGACGGAGGAGCCAGTGCCGGCGGCTCGGACGGCGCTGATCGTCGGCCTGCTGATGTGGTTGATCGGCGGACTGGCGGGATGGCTGATGTGGATCGACGGCGCGAGCACCATCGAGTTGAGGATGCGCGCGCCACGGGCGATGACCTGGCTGGCGGCGATCGCCCCCGCCGTCTGGGCGTCCGTGCTCGGTTGGGGCTCGTACCAGGCCACCGGCCACGGCGTGACGGCGAATGCGGCGGCCGCCGGTGCCGCGTCCGTCCACGGCCGGGAGCCCCGCGCGGCCTCCGACGCCCCGCAAGCCGTCCCCGCCGCGCAGTCCGCTCTCCGTCAGGCAGAGGCCGCGGCCTCGCCCCCGGGGACCAGTCCCGATCCCGCCCCCGCGCGCGGCGACAGCCCGGCCTGGGTCACGGGTGACGGCGGCGCCACGGTCGCCCAGCGGTGGGAGGGATTCGGCGAGGGCTACACGCCCGCCGCCCCGCGCGCGAGCTTCGCCGACGGCCAGGCGGACGGGGACGAGTTCCCTGTCGACCTGGGACCCGGTGGTCCCGCGGACCGCCAGGACGAGCCTCCCGTCACGGGCCACGCGCCGGGTGGCGGCGACACGTTCCCCGGCGACGTGCGCGCCGGCGACGGTGACGCGACGGAGCGCGACTCCATGGCGCGCCCCACGGACCACGCCGACTCCGACGGCGCCGCGTCCAGCGCCTCGGCGGAGGACCACTCCTCACCGGACGACTCCGTGCCCAGCGAGCCCACGGCCGTCACCCCCCTGCCGCCGGGATGGACGGGAGCGTGGGCCAAGGTCGCGGACGACGAACCGCGACCGCCGTCGACGCCGAAGGCCGAGCCCTCCGACCTCGACGCCGCCGCCGCTTCTGACGACGCCGCCGCGTTTGACCACGCAGTGGAATTCCCGGACGTCGGTGACGCGGGGCCGGGCGGGCCGGGCGCGGGAGAGGACCTCCCGGCCGCGAGCGGGCCTGCGTCCCCGCCTCACCAGCCCCTCGCCGAGCACACGGACGCCGACGCCCCCACGGCCTCGCCTGCAGACGCCCCGGCTGTCGCCGGCTCGTCGGCGCCTGATTCGGCGCCCGGCCCGGTGCGCGACGGAGCGATCGCGGACACGGACGATGCGGTCGTGGCCCCATCGCCAGCCGCACCTCCGGCAGAGCCCTCGCCAGCGACGGCGGCGGTGCCGCGGGTGCCGCCCCCCTCAGCGGCGTCCCCGTATGTGAGGCGCCTGTCGCCGTACCTCCAGCCCGAGCCCAGTGCCGCGTCGCCCGACCCCACCGACACGCCCGAGGGCGCCTCATCTGCGGACACCGAGGCTTCGCCCACTGACGCAGCGCCGGTGAGCGACGCGGCGGGGCCCACCGGCCCCGTCGCCCCGAGCGAGCCGGCCCCGACCACCTCGACCCTGGAGGTGCGGCCCCTGCCGGGCGACGGGGACGCGAAGGATGCTGAGCCCACGCAGGCGCCGCCAGCGACGCCTGCCCGGCCCGCAACCGCATCGGCCGCAGGCACCGACGGGCTCGAGGGAGCCCCCATCGTGTCGCCGCTGCCGCCTCCCCCGCCCGCGAGGGCCGACAGCGCCCAGTCCGCGGGCACGGCCCCCGACGACGACGATCACACGATCATCGCGGAGCGTCGACGAGACGCGTGGATGCTCGAGGTCGAGGGTGGGGCCTCCTATGGGCTCGGGGCCGAGAGCGTGGTGATCGGCCGGTCGACCTCCGTCGCGATCCCGGGGCGGTTGGGCGTCGACGACCCCACCCGCACGCTGTCGAAGCTCCACGCCGAGCTCGAGCCGCGTGAGGGTCGATGGTGGGTGCGCGACCTCGGCTCCACCAACGGCACCTACCTGCGCGCCGAGGATGGCACCGAACGGGAGGTGGGCGAACGCGGATCCACGGTCGACGGCGACCTCATCCTCGGAGACCTGGTGGTGCGGATCGTCCGGCTCGAGGAGCGCCGATGACGGTCCGATGGTGTGCGGGAGCGGGAGCCACGGCGCCGGGCGACCGTCCGAAGAACGAAGACGCCTTCCTGAGCTCGGGGCCCGTCCACGTGGTGGCCGACGGCATGGGGGGACATCTCGCGGGAGCGGCGGCGAGCAGCGCGGTCGTCGAGGCCTTCCGTGAGCTGACGGATGCTGCCACCGTGGACCCCGACGACGTGGTGCTGGCCGTGGCGCGTGCCCAGGAGGCGGTGGAGCGACTCTCGGAAAGGGTGGGCGGCAGCTCGGGTTCGACGCTGACCGGCGCCATCGCCGTCGAGCACGACGGTCAGCCGTGGTGGATGGTGATCAACGTGGGCGACTCCCGTGTCTACACGATCGAGGGCGGAGTGCTGTCGCAGATCACCGTGGACCACTCGTACGTGCAGCGGCTGGTCGAACGCGGTGACATCACCCCGGCTCAGGCCGAGGTGCACCCGGACCGCAACATCGTCACGCGCGCGATCGGCGACGGCATCCGGGACTTCGATGCCTGGCTGGTGCAGGCGCGGCCCGGAAGCCGCCTGGTGGTCGCGAGCGACGGACTCATGAAGGCGCTCTCCGATGCGCGAATCGCGTCGATCGCCTCGCTCGCGGGCGAGGTCTCGTTGGCGGCGGGCCGCTTGGTCGGAGCGGCCGTCGACGCCGCGGCGAGCGACAACGTGACGGTCGTGGTGGTCGACACTCTGCACGCGCACACCGACCCGGACGCAGACCCCTCTCCGTGGCGGCTGTGGGGTGCCCGCGGGGATGACGACGACACCACCATCTCGGGCCGGCGCCGGGAGTCGGTGTGACGGGCGGCGGCCGTCGCGAGCGGCGGGAGCGCCGCGAGGCGCTCGAGCGGGCTCAGGCGGAGGAGGCCAGCGCCCCGCACGGTCACGACGTCGCACAGCAGAGAGATCCCGACGACGACACGATGCTCGCGTCGCGTCGGGCGCGAACGCGACCGGATGCCGAAGCGGACCAGGATGATGCCACCCGGCTCGCGGCTCCACGCGGTCGGTCCGGCGCCGGCGGCGCGGGCGAGGCTCCGCGCGGCGACGACGACTCGACTCGCATGTCCTCTCGCCGCCAGCAGGGGCGCCCCGGAGCCGAGGAGTCGAGGCGCGCGAGCGCTGATGCCGCCGCCGGTGCGGGTGGCGACGCCTCCGACGACGACGCGACTCGACTGAGTTCGCGTGCAGGAGCCATGGACGACGAGTCGACGCGCTTCGCGTCGCGACGCGAAACGGCGGGCACCCTCCCGGCCGATAGGGCGGCCCCCGGTGGCGCCGCGGACCCTGGAGCGCTGCCGGGCGGCGTGGTCCCGGGTGACGTGTCGCGCGGATCCTTTGGCGAGAAGGGCGGCACCTACCGACCGCGGTCGGCATCCGAGTCCCAGACCGCACCGCGGGTGGGTCCGGCGGCCGCAGACGAAGGCTCCGGCGATGCGGATGCGGCGCCCGCTGACCACCGCGTGCTCACGCCCGCCGAGGCGGCGCGGCGACGCAAGGCCGTCCGCAGGCGCCGGCTGCTGGTGGCGATGGCGGTCGCCGCTGGGGTGGCGGCGATCGGCACCCTGGCGGTGCTGGCGATCGTGTTCTTCCTGGGACTTCCCGACGGCTGACACACATCGCGTGACTGGCTGCCCCGTCACGCACGGCGCGCGAGGGCGTTCGCGTAGGTTGGTCCCGTGACCTCAGAGACCTCGCCCCTGCACGCCGAGCACGTCGCCGACGGCGCCACCATGGTCGACTTCGCCGGCTGGCAGATGCCGGTGCGCTACTCCGGCGACATCGCCGAGCACCAGGCGGTGCGCACCGCCGCGGGCCTGTTCGACCTGTCCCACATGGGCGAGCTGATGGTGCGCGGGGCCGATGCCGCGGCGGCCCTCGACTACGCATTCGTGGGACAGGTGAGCCGGGTGCCGCTGTGGGGCGCCAAGTACACGATGATGTGCGCCCCCGACGGGGGCGTGATCGACGACGTGATCGTGTACCGGCGCGACTGGGACCACTTCATGGTGGTCGCCAACGCCGCCAACCGGATCACGGTGCGCGACCAGCTCCGGTCCCGGATCGGCGAGGGCGGGTTCGACGCGTCGGTCGAGGACGTGACGCACGAGATCGCTCTGGTCGCGATCCAGGGTCCGGCCGCGGAATCGATCACGGCGTCCATGTGCGAGCTCGGCGCGGATGACATCCATGCGCTCAAGTACTACAAGGGTGCGAACGTGCTCATCGAAGGAGGCATCCACGCCTTCGCCGCCCGCACGGGCTACACGGGCGAGGACGGTTTCGAGCTGTTCGTGCCAGCGGATCGCGCGCGCGCCGTGTGGAGCCTGGCCATCGAACGGGGCGACGCCGCGGGGCTCATGCCGTGCGGCCTCGCGGCCCGAGACTCCTTGCGTCTCGAGGCCGGCATGCCGCTCTACGGTCACGAGCTGAGTCACGACACCAACCCCTTCGAGGCCGGCCTGGGCCGGATCGTGGGGCTCGGCGGCTCCGAGGGCCCTCCGCGCGGAGACTTCGTGGGACGGGCGGCGCTCGAGCGGGTGCGCGACGTCGGGGTGCAGAAGACGCTCGTCGGCCTGGCGGGCGACGGCCGCCGCTCGCCGCGCACCGGTTACCCGGTGACCGACCCGCAAGACAACCAGATCGGCATCGTCACCTCGGGTGCCCCCTCGCCCACGCTGGGCCACCCGATCGCGATGGCATATGTGCCGCCCGGGCTCGCCGAGGCGGGCACCGAGATCGGGGTGGATGTGCGGGGACGACGCGAGATGATGCGCGTCGTGCCGCTACCGTTCTACACGCGGGGCGGCTAGCCTCGTGCTGATGGCCCCGAGGGCCGTCTTCCGCAAGCGAGAGGTGGGCCACCGTGCCGGAGATTCCTGACGGACTGCAGTACTCGGCCAAGCACGAATGGGTGCGCGGAGACGCGACCTCGGGCTCGACCGTCACCGTGGGCATCACCGCGTATGCGGCCGATGCGCTGGGCGACGTGGTCTACGTCGAGGCACCCGCGGTCGGCGCGGCCGTCGTTGCGGGCGAAGTGTGCGGCGAGCTCGAGTCGACCAAGGCCGTGAGCGAGCTGTACTCGCCGGTGACGGGCAACGTCGTCGAGGTGAATCCCGCGCTCGAGTCGTCTCCCGACCTCATCAACTCGGACGTCTACGGCGAGGGCTGGATCTTCACGGTCCAGTTGTCGGAGGACGCGAGCGGACTGCTCGACGCTGGCGCCTACGCGAGCACGACGGAGTAGGGCGGTGGGGGGCCGCTCCACCCGACTCGTCGTCGCGGCGGCGATCACCGACGACCTGCTGGTGCCCCGCACCCTGCTCGCGGCGCGGCGGACCGCGCCCGATGCGCTCGCGGGGCTGTGGGAGTTTCCCGGCGGCAAGGTCGAGCGAGGCGAATCCGTCGAGCAGGCGCTGCGCCGCGAACTGCGCGAGGAGCTGGGCGTCGAGATCGAGATCGGCGACGAGATCGCCGGACCCGACGACGGCCGCGACGTCGAGGACCAGTGCGGCGACGAGCCCGTGTGGATGCTGCGCCCGGGCGACGCCGATGCCCAACGCCTGGTCATGAGGGTGTGGTGGGCGCGCGTGCTGCCGGGAGCCGATGGCGCGACGGTCGAGCCCCGCCCGCTCGAGGACCACGACGAGCTGCGAGTGCTCGAGCCCGGCGGCTGGCGAGACGTCGCGTGGCTGCCTGCGGACACCCGCATCGTCGAGGCTCTGCTCGCCGACGCGACCGACCGCCACCGTCGCGCCTACTGCTGAGGCGGTGCCACCGCTCCTTCGGCCGTCGCGGTCTCGTCCCAGCCGCTCTGGGGGGTGGCGCAGGTGCCTCGATAGACGTACTGCGAGGGACGCTTGCGCTGACTGCTGGTCCAGTCGATCGGGGGCCGGCGCTGGTCGTCGGGGAGGTAGCCGAGCCGATAGACGGCCATCAGTTCGAGATCGTCGGGAACCTCGAGAAGGCTCACGATCTCGTCCCAGCGCCCAGGGACCTCCATGGGGAACGAGACGAACTGGATCCCCATGCCGAGCTCGACCGTGGTGAGCCAGACGTTCTCCATCGCCGCGCCCATGCTGAACAGCGAGTAGAACGAGGACAGCTCGCCTGGCCGGTACTCGGAGCGGTCGAGCATCACCCCCAGCAGCAGCGGGGAGCCGGCGACGAGCTTGCGATTCTCCGCGCCGAGAGTCTGCGGCACGCGCATGGTGTTCATGAGCTTCTGCCCCCGGGAGGTGAACACCTGGTTGGTGAATGGCCGCAGGGGCGCGGGGAGGCGGTCGAAGAGCATCCCGTCACGGCGGCGCTCCATCTCCTCCTTGCTGAACCGGAAGTAGGGCTTGTAGCGCTCGAAGAACGTGCCGTTCGACATCGCCTCAGTCATGCTCGCTCCGCTGATCTGGGCGATGGCCTCGATGGTCGGCCGTTCCTCGATGATCACGAACCGCCACGGCTGGCTGTTCAGCTGCGACGGCGCGCGGCCCGCCACCTCCATCAGCAGCCGCTGATGCTCTTCGGTGACCGGGTCGGGCAGGAACGCCCCGTTGGTGGTCTTGCGGCGACGGACGACGTCAAGGAATTCCATCAGTGCTTCCTCCAGGCGAGAATCAGGGCGATCATGAACGGCGGCGCGGCCAAGCCCGCCACGGACGCATGCCGACGAACCCTTCCGCCGGCGTAGGGCAGCGCCGCGAGTGGGGCGGCGGCGATCAGCAGAGGGAGACCGGCGGGGCGGCGCTCGACGGCGCTTGCCGCGACCGCGACCGCGGTCAGCGCAGCGGTGGTGATGAAGAGCCCGTGGTGCACCCAACGGATGCGGGTGTTGTCGATCACGCCGGTCGCCACGGCGGTTCCGAAGGCGGCGTTGGTGACGTAGCCGGCGGCGGCCATCGTCACGAGGCTCCGGGTCGCTCGTGTAGCGGGCGGCTGTCTCATCGTTCGACCCTGTCATGCGTGAGCAGCAGCCGCTGGGGGAACGCGGGCGCGACCTGCCACCCCGGCGGCACTTGTGCGCGCAGTTCGGCCGGACGGTAGCTGCGGCGAATGGACAGGAGCCCGTCCTGGTGCACGAACGAGCCTCGCGCGAGAGGCGCCGTCGCCGCCGCGTAGAGGCGATAGCCGAGGTGTCTGCGAGACAGGTCGTTGTGGATCACCAGGTGACGAGACAGAGCGAGGCTGTCGGCGAGCAGCGAGTCCAGCTCGCGCTCGTCGAGGTGGTGGAGCAGGTGATTCGAGATCACGATGTCGAACCTGTCGCCCCGGGCGACCAGGTCCGCGCTCGTGGCCTGCTCGAAGCGGACATCGCTGGCCGGCAGTCCGCGGACGTGGAGGATCGCGCGCTCGTCGGGGTCGATCGCCGTGAGTGCCAGGGCGAGCCCGTCGCGGGCGGCCCAGCGGGCGAGGGAGCGCGGGATGTCCCCACCGCCAAAGCCGATGTCCAGCATCGTCGTGGGGACGTCCGGGCTCAAGCGCGGCCGGATCCTCTCCCGGTAGAGGCGCCGCCAGCCTGACACCAGCCGGTTGACGGTGGTGAACTGCCGGTAGGTGCGCTCAAGCCGGTGAGGGTCGCAGTCCGGCGCATCCATGATTTCGCGCGACTCGGCATCCCGTTGGGCGAGACCTCCGGACCTCATCACACCACCCGCCGGGTGAACAGCGCCGACTCGACCGTCAGGCCGGGACCGAACGCCATCGCTGCGACCCGTTCCGGTCCCGAAGGGACCCCAGCAGTCCGCCCATCGACCTCGAGGTGCTGTCGCAGGATGAACAGGACCGTGGCGCTCGACATGTTGCCGTAGTCGCGCAGCACGGCTCGCGAGGGAGCCATCTGCTCGTCGGTGAGAGCGAGTGCGTGTTGCACGCGATCCAGGATCGCGCGCCCTCCAGGATGCACCGCCCATCGTTCGATGTCGGACCACGCCGGAGCCGCAGACTGTGGAAGCCGGCCCACGAGAGGCAGCAGCGCGTCCACGATCTGATCCTCGATGATGCGCGGCACGTAGCGAGAGAGCACCATCTCGAAGCCGAGATCGCCGATGGTCCAGGCCATGTCGGCCTCACCGCCGTCGGTCAGGGCGGTCTCCTGGGCGTCGATGTCCAGCACCGTCGAGCCGGCGGGCGCCGTGCGCGCGGAGACCACTGCCGCGGCAGCGCCGTCGGCGAAGACCGATGAGGCGACGATGGTGTCCGGGTCGTTGGCGGAGCGGACGTGCAGCGTGCACAGCTCCACGCACACGATGAGCACCACGGCATTCGGCTCGGCCACGCAGGTCGAGACGGCGGCGCGCAGGGCAGGGAACGCGCCGTAGCACCCCATGAATCCGATGTGCAGGCGGCGCGTGGAGGGGTGGAGGCCGAGGTCGCGCACCAGGACGTAATCGGGACCGGGTGCAAAGAACCCGGTGCACGACACCGTCACCACGTGGGTGATGTCGGAGCGGTCGAGGCCTGGCGCCTGGTCGATCGCGTTCGCAGCTGCTCGCGTCAGCAGCGGTTGAACCTCGCGGGTGTAGACGGCGTTTCGAGTCCCGGTGGAGGGGGTCAGAATCGTCTGGCTGTTCGCGTCGTAGAAATCGGCGGCAGCGGACGTCGTGCCCGCGAAGTCGCTCATCACGGTATGGCGACGCTCGATCGCAGAGGCGTCGAAGACGGCGCCGATCAGACGCCGCGCCGCGCGCGTCACATCGGCCTGGCTGGCGAACAGGTCGCGCACCCTGTCCTGTTCGAGGACGGTCGGCGGGACCGCAGTGGCGATCGACCGCACGCTGACGCCGCGGGTGTGCCCGTCTGGGGTGCTCATGTCGCTGATCCTCTGATCTTGTGCCGATCTCTCAACTGCGGTTCATGATCCCGTCCGGAATCTGCATGGCGATGGTGGAACGTTCGGCATGGTCGAAACATGCCACGGCGCTGCGGGTCGGAGGTGAACGGCGAGCCCGCCGAGGCGCAACTCAGGCAGGCCGGCGAACAGAGTCTCGGGTTCGACGCCCACCGACGACTCAACTCGGAACCCCGACTCCATCGCCCCGTCACAGATGTGGCCCAGGGAGGCCGTCTTCCCGATGCCGGCCTCGCCGCGCACCACGATGGCACCACTGCGACCGGAACGCGACCCCAGAGAACAGGCGCTCCATCTTGCTGTGCTCGACGTCTCGGCCCAAGGACTGGGTCATGGTTGCCCCCGTCGGACGTCGGAAGGTGCAGTCGTCACCACTGACGACAGTCAACACGCAGGGGGGCGGTTGCGCACGCCGGCGACCCGAATCTCCCCCCGGAGGCACTTACGCAATCGGCGTGTTGCGTAAATTCGGAAGAGGCGGTTAGGGTTACCTCACTTCTTCACGACGACCGCCAGAAAGGCCCTCCATGACTGCCCTGCGCCCAGCCGCCTTCGCGACTGCCGCCCTTGCCGTGCTGACCCTCAGCGCGTGCGCCACCGCCGACGACGACGGAGCTTCGACTCCGGCTGCCACATCCGACGCCGCCGCGACCTCCGACGGCGCCTTCACGCTGTACGCGGGCCGCGATCAGGAGTTGATCGACCCGCTCATCGAGCAGTTCGAGGCCGAGTCCGGCATCAGCGTCGAGGTGCGCTACGCGGGCAGCACGGAGCTGGCGGCGCTGCTGCTCGAGGAGGGCGACGCATCGCCCGCGGATGTGTTCTTGGCGCAGGATGCGGGCGCGTTGGGCGCGGTCGCCAAGGCGGACATGTTCGCCACGCTGCCCGAGGCCGTCAGTGAGACGGTTCCCGCAGGGTTCACGTCCACGGATGGGTCGTGGGTGGGCGTCACCGGCCGCGCGCGCGTCATCGTCTACGACGCCGAGCAGTTGAGCGCCGATCAGGTGCCCTCGACGGTCGCCGCCCTGACCGACGAGCAGTGGGCCTCCCAGGTCGGCATCGCGCCCACGAACGCCTCGTTCCAGTCCTTCGTCACTGCGCTGCGGGTGCTCGAGGGCGAGGACGCCGCGCAGGAGTGGCTCGAAGGCATGAGCGCCAACGACGTTCAGATCTACGCGAAGAACACGCCGATCCTGGAGGCCGCCAACGCCGGCGAGATCCAGTTGGGCCTGATCAATCACTACTACTGGTACCGCATGGCCGCCGAGGTCGGCGCCGACAACATGAGGGCCCAGCTGGCGTTCCCCGAGGCGGGAGACGCGGGCGGCATCGTGAACGTCACCGGGGCCGGGCTGCTGAACGCCGCGTCCGAGGACGCCGACGCACTGGAGTTCGTCGAGTACCTCGTCTCTGAGTCCGCACAGCAGTACTTCGTGGACAATACCTACGAGTACCCGCTGATCGAGGGGGTGCCGGCACCCGAGGGTCTGCCGGCGCTCGACACGCTCACCAACCCCGAGCTGGACTTGTCCGACCTCGACTCGTTGGGCGAGACCACCGATCTGCTCGTGGAGGTCGGCCTCCTGTAGGGAGACATATGCGCGTGGCACGCCGCACGGCGGCGGAGGGCTCAGAGGCGACTCTGGCCCTCCGCCGCCGTCTGCGCGCCCCGAGCGCGCGCCTGACGCTGGGCGCCTCGGCGGTGGTGGCCGCCATGCTGGCCTCGATCCCGCTGATCTACCTGCTGGTCCGGGTGGCCCAGGCGGACGGCGCCGAGATCGTGGACGCGCTGTGGAGCGGCCGCATCGCGACTCTCCTGGTCAACACCTTGGGGCTCGTGCTCGCGGTCTCGGCGGCATGCCTGGTGCTCGGGGTGGCGATCGCGTGGGTCCTCGCGCGCACGGACCTGCGCGGGAGGCGCGTGTGGCTGGTCGTGACGTCGCTGTCGCTCGCGGTGCCGTCGTATGTGGCGGCATTCGGGTGGATCGCCACCACCGAGGTGCGGGGCTTCTGGGGCGCCTTCATCGTGCTCACGCTGTGCAACGTTCCCCTCGTCACCCTGCCCACCATCGCGGCCCTGCGCCTGGCGAACTCGGCCAGCGAGGACGTGGCACGGACCCTGGGACGCACCCGTCGACAGGCCTTCATGGAGGCCACCTGGCCGCAGATTCGACCGGCCGCGCTGGCCGGGGTGCTGCTCGTGGCTCTCTACGTGCTGAGCGACTTCGGTTCGGTCGCGTTGATGCGCTACCAGGCCTTCACGTGGGCGATCCAGGTGGCCTACGAGTCCTTGTTCGACCGCACGCTCGCGGCGGTGATGTCGGTGGTGCTGGCCGTGATGGGCATCGCGCTGGTGGTGGCCGAGAGGCGGCTCCGCGGCGCCCGCGCCCGGGTCGGTTCCACCGTGGCGGCGCGCTCGGCCCCCGTGCCCGTGCAGCTCGGTCGGTGGAAGTGGCTCGCCCAGGGTGGGCTCGCGGTCGTGGCGGCCCTGTCGCTCGGAGTTCCGCTCGGGGCGCTCGCCAAGTACCTGTTGCTGAGGACCGACACCTCGACGACCGTGAGGCCGGGGGAACTGCTGGCGGACGCTCTGTCCACGGTGGGACTGGCTGCGGCCGGGGCCGCGGTGGCCTTGGCGCTCGCGCTGCCGATCGGCATCCTCGCGGCGCGGTTCCGCTCGCGTGTGGCGACAGCCACCGAATCCGCAAGCTATCTGGGACTGGCACTGCCGGGAATCGTCGTCGGGCTGTCGCTGGTGTTCTTCTCGCTCAACGTCGCGCCGATGCTGTACCAGTCGATCTGGATGCTCGCCTTCGCCTACGGCGTGCTGTTCCTGCCCAAGGCGGTAGGCGCCGTGCGCTCGAGCATCGGGCAGGTGGAGCCGGGCCTCGAGGACGCGGCCCGCACGATGGGGCTGTCGACCGCGCGCGTGTGGACCCGTGTCACGGCGCGCATCGCCTGGCCGGGCATCGGAGCCGGAATGCTGCTGGTGGCGCTCACTGCGATGAAGGAGCTGCCCGCGACCCTGCTGCTGCGGCCCACGGGCACGGAGACCCTCGCCACGTCGCTGTGGCGGCTGACCTCCGGCACCGCCTATGCCGCGGCCGCCCCGTACGCGTTGGTGCTGATCGCGGTCGCCGCCGTGCCAGCCTTGTTGCTGACACGGGAAGTCGCTGGCGGCAAGCGCCAGCCGGAGGAGACGCTGTGAGCGAACTGCAGGTGCGCAAGATCGTGGCCGGGTACGACGCCGCGCCCGTGCTGCGGGGCGTCACGTTCACCGTGCCGCACGGCAGCCTCACCGCGGTGCTCGGGCCCTCGGGGTCGGGGAAGTCCACGCTGCTGCGCGTGATCGCGGGCCTGAACCGGCCGATCGAGGGGGCGGTCGTCATCGGCGGCACGGTGCTGTCCGGCCCCCGCGTGCATGTGGCGCCCGAGCGCAGGAACATTGGGCTGGTGCCCCAGGACGCCGCCTTGTTCCCTCACCTCGACGTGCTCGCGAACGTGGGATTCGGGCTGCCGCGCGCCCAGCGCCGTGCCCAAGGCGCACTCGACCTGCTGGACATGGTCGGCATGGCCGGTTACGCGACCCGCATGCCCGGCGAGCTGTCCGGCGGGCAGCGCCACCGTGTCGCGTTGGCGCGGGCTCTCGCGACGCAGCCCGACGTGGTGCTCCTGGATGAGCCGTTCTCGGCGCTGGACGCGGCGCTGCGCGCCGAGGTGCGCGGCCAGGTGCGGCAGGTGCTGCGCAGAGCGCAGACCACCGCCGTGCTCGTGACGCACGATCAGGACGAGGCGCTGTCGATGGCGGATCAGGTCGCCGTCGTGGACGAGGGTCGGCTCGTGCAGGTCGGCACCCCGGCCGAGATCTACGCGAAGCCGATGTCCCGGTGGCTCGCTCAGTTCGTGGGCGGAGCACTGGTGCTGCCCGGCACGTGGAAGGACGGCACGGTGGTGGGGCCCCTGGGGGCGGTGCCCGCGAACCTCGCCGACGGTCACCTCGCGCACGCCGGCGACACCGTGGACCTGGTGCTGAGGCCGGAGCAGCTGTCGCTCAGCGACGTGGATGCGAGTGCCGCTGGCGTCAGTGCGGGGCCCGGCGTCAGGGCGATGGTGCGCGATGTCGCCTACTTCGGGCACGATGCGGTGGTCACCTTGGACCTGCCGGCGTGTGAGGATCCGGTGCAGGCGCGGGTGCTCGGCGATCAGGAGTGGCGGCCGGACACCGAGGTGCTGGTGGGCGTCCGATCGCCCGGTCTCGCCTTCTCGCGCTAGCCTCCGTCCCGCTGTCGCGGCGGCGTGTTCGACGCAGCGATGCACCCCGCCACGTGATCGTCCACGAGCCCGCACGCCTGCATGAGCGCGTACATGGTCGTGGGCCCCACGAACACGAATCCGAGCGACTTCAGCTCCTTCGCCAGCGCGGCCGATTCGGGAGTTGATGCCGGCACGTCCTCCCACGTCGCCGGTGCACCGGTTCGTAAGGGCGGCTGGTGCGACCACACCACGTCGTCGAGGGACCGGCCTGCGGCTTGGAGCGCCACGACCGCCTGGGCATTGACGATCGCCGATTCGATCTTGCGGCGGTTGCGCACGATTTCGGCGTCCTCCATGAGCCGCTCCACGTCGCTGTGGTCGAACTCCGCGACGGCCCCCGGCTCGAAGCCCGCGAAGGCGCCGCGGAAGGCCTCTCTCTTGCGCAGGATCGTCAGCCACGACAGCCCTGACTGGAAGCCTTCGAGCACCATGCGCTCGAACAGCGCCGCGTCGCCGCGCACCTCGTGGCCCCACTCCTCGTCGTGATAGCGCTCGTAGAGCGGGTCCCCGTTGCCGAAGCAGCGAATCAGGTCGTTGGTCTCCGTGATCATGCGTCCAGTCTGGGGGACCGCGCGGGCACGTGCGAAGGGGCTGGGGGCGACGGAGGACGCGGGTGGTTACCGGACGCCTGGGGACGGTCAGGCGCGCGGCATGGAGGACGGCAGGTGGGACGGCATCGCGCGCCCCTGAATGGCGCACGCACCTCGCGCACCACTATCGTGGCCAGCGCCATGACCATCCGCGATCTGCTGCGCGAGCACGCGCCCACGCTCAGCTACGAGCTGTTCCCTCCGCGCACCCCGAGGGCCGAGGCGACCCTCGAGGCGACGATGGACACTCTCGCGGCCACCGAGCCCGACTTCATGTCGATCACGTACGGCGCATCGGGCTCCACGCGCGGCACGTCCCGCTCGGTCGTCCAGCGGCTCGCGGAGTCCCACACCATTCCCCCCCTCGCGCACCTGACCTGCGTCGATCAGTCGCGCGCGGAGCTGACGGGGGTCATCGAGGCCTATCTCGACGAGGGCGTGCGAGACTTCCTGGCACTGCGCGGCGACCCGCCGCAGGGCCAGGCGGACTGGCGCCCGCACCCGGACGGCCTGCTCTACGCCAGCGAGCTCGTGACGCTCCTCAGGGAGGTGGCGAAGGCCCACGGCGTCGAGGACCTGAGCATCGGGGTCACCGCGTTCCCGGCGCAGCACGCGATCCCGCAGTGGCGTCAGCAGGGCCTCGACATCCTGCACGCCAAGCAGGATGCGGGCGCGGACTTCGCGATCACCCAGGTGTTCTACGAGGTGGACCACTATCGCTCGCTGGTGGCGGACGCGCGCGAGGAGGGAATCGGCCTGCCGATCATCCCCGAGGTGATGCCGCTCGTGTCAGTGACGCGCGCTCATCGCGCCGCACAGCTCACTGGAGTCGCGACCCCCGACGCGCTGGTCACCGATCTCGAGGCCGCCGAGGACGACGCCGCGGCTCGCAGCGCCGGCGTCGCTCACGCCGCCCGGCTGTCGAGCGACCTCTTGGACGCGGGCGCGCCGGGAATCCACGTCATCACCTTCAACAAGCACGAGGCCGCGCTCGAACTGGTCTCGCAGCTCCCGCTGCGCCGCACGAGCGACTGACGTCAGTCAGGACCCGTCAGTCGCCTTGAGCGTCACCGCCGAGCCGTGGCTGACCGTGCGCGACACGGTGCAGGTCTTCTCCTCAGCCGCCTTCAGCGCGGCGCCGATCCGCGCGCGAGCCTTGTCGCCGTCCTCGCCCTCGGGGAACGCGACGTCGAACAGCACCTCGATGTTTCGCAGGAAGGCGGGCGACGATCCCGCCACCTTCTGCGCGTCGACCGTGACGTCGAACTTGGTGGGTTCGGCCCTGCGCGAGGTCATCATGTCCAGGTCGGTCGCGGAGCACCCGGCGATCGCGACCATGAGCAGCTCGATCGAGCTCAGCGCCCCGTCGACGTTGTAGCCGAACCGGTACTCGGCGCCCTCGGCGTTGCGCGCCACGTAGACGCCCTCCGCCTCTCGCGCGAGAGTGACCTGCTTGTCTGTGATCTCTTCAGTCATGACCCCAGTCTCGCACCCCGCAAGTAGCCACGCCCCCGCCTTCCGACTAGACTCGCGGCGCACGCATCGGCGCTGAACGCACGCGTCGACCAAGCGCAATGGCGAGCCCGCCGCGCACCGATACCTCCACGAGGAACCATGTCTGACATCACTGAGCCTGTAGCCCCTGCGCCCGCCTTCCCCGGCGGCACCATCCTTGGTTACCCGCGCATCGGCCGAATGCGCGAGCTGAAGCGGGCCCTCGAGTCGTTCTGGAAGGCTGGCTCGTCCGAGGCCGACCTCGAGTCGGTCGCCGCGGAGCTGCGCGCCGCCAACCGCGACCGCCTGGCCGCGCTCGGCCTGGGCCGCACCGACAGCTCGATCCCCAGCAACTTCTCGTTCTACGACCACGTGCTCGACGCCGCCGTCACCTTCGGCGCCGTCCCCACCCGCTTCTCGTCGCTTCGCGACGACAACGGCGGCGTGGACCTCGCCGGCTACTCGACGATCGCACGCGGCGAGGGCGACAAGGCCCCGCTTGAGATGACCAAGTGGTTCGACTCGAACTACCACTACCTGGTGCCGGAGATCGGCCCAGAGACCGAGTTCACGCTCGCCAGCAAGCGCTGGGTCGACGAGTTCGTCGAGGCCAAGGAGGCCGGGTTCGTGACGCGCCCGGTCATCACCGGTCCGCTGACGTTCCTGTACCTGTCCAAGCCGAGCGACGATGCCCCGACGGGCTTTGACCCCATCGAGCGCCTGGACGACCTGCTCGCCGTCTACGTCGAGCTCCTGGCCGCGTTCAAGGCCGCGGGCGCCGAGTGGGTGCAGATCGACGAGCCCATCCTGGTCGCCGACATCGACGCCGACCGCGCGGACGTGCTCGCGAACGCCCAGAAGGTCTACGAGACCCTCGTGGGAGCCTCCGAGCGTCCGGCGCTGTTCGTCGCCGCGCCCTACCACTCGCTCGCCGACGCGCTGCCCGTCCTGAAGGACGCGGGCGTTGACGCGATCGGCATCGACCTCGTGCGCGGCTCGGTCCCGGCCGATGTCGACCTCACGGGCGCGACCATCGTCGCGGGCGTCGTGGACGGTCACAACATCTGGCGCACCGACCTCGATGAGGCGCTGCGCAAGGCCGATGCGGTCGCCGCCCTGGGCGCGACGGTCACCATCTCCTCGAGCACCAGCCTCTTCCACGTCCCGCACACGCTGCAGGGCGAGGAGCACCTGGGCGAGGAGCTGCTGAGCTGGCTCGCCTTCGCCGACGAGAAGGTGTCCGAGGTGGTGACCCTCGCATCGGCCCGCTCGCAGGGCGAGCACGCGGTCGCCGGTGCGCTGGCGGATGCCCGCGCCGCGCTGAAGGCGCGCGCCGAGCACCCCGGCACCAACCGTGCGGACGTGCGCGACGCGCTGGCTGACGTCGACCCGGGCTGGTTCGAGCGTGCGCCGTACTCGGCCCGCGCCGCGGCGCAGGCCAACCGCTTCCACCTGCCCGAGCTGGCCACGACCACGATCGGCTCGTTCCCGCAGACCCAGGACATCCGCAAGGCTCGCGCCGCGTGGGCCAAGGGCGAGCTGTCGGACGCCGACTACGAGCAGGCGATGAAGGACGAGATCGCCTCCGTGGTGCGCCTCCAGGAGGACCTGGGGCTGGACGTGCTGGTGCACGGCGAGGCCGAGCGCAACGACATGGTGCAGTACTTCGCGGAGCTGCTCGAGGGCTTCGACGTCACCAAGAACGGCTGGGTCCAGTCGTACGGCTCGCGCTGCACCCGCCCGTCGATCCTGTGGGGCGACGTCGCTCGCTCCGAGCCCATGACGGTGCGCTGGGCGCAGTACGCGCAGTCGCTGTCGGACAAGCCCGTCAAGGGAATGCTCACCGGCCCGGTGACCATCCTCGCGTGGTCGTTCGTGCGCGACGACCAGCCGCTGGGCGACACCGCCAACCAGGTGGGCCTGGCGCTGCGCCACGAGATCGCGGACCTCGAGGAGGCCGGGATCGGCATCATCCAGGTCGACGAGCCCGCGCTGCGCGAACTGCTGCCGCTCAAGAAGGCCGAGCAGTCGGCCTACCTCGACTGGTCGGTCAACTCGTTCCGCCTGGCGACCTCTGGCGCGAAGGACGACACCCAGGTGCACACCCACCTGTGCTACTCCGAGTTCGGCGAGATCATCGACGCGATCGACGGCCTGAACGCCGACGTCACGTCGATCGAGGCCGCCCGCTCGCGCATGGAGGTTCTTCCCGCCATCCGCAGCCACGGCTACGAGCGCCAGATCGGACCGGGCGTGTGGGACATCCACTCGCCCCGCGTTCCCTCGACGCAGGAGGTCACCGAGCTGCTGCAGCTGGCCAAGGACTCGATCCCCGGCAAGCAGCTGTGGGTCAACCCCGACTGCGGCCTCAAGACCCGCGGCTACGAGGAGACCACCGAGACGCTGACGCACATGCTCGAGGCGACGCGCGCCGTCCGCGGCGTGTAGCCGCACCTCAGCTGCACGACGAAGGCCCGGCCCCCGCGAGGGGACCGGGCCTTCGTGCGTCAGCGGAGGATCCTTACGGGCAGGCCGCCTGTTCGACGTAGCCGTGCTGGGCGTCGAACCGCACGCCCGGGCTGGCCGCCTTGTCGCCGTCGGGGTGCCGCAGCTGCACGCACCATGACTCGAGATCGCCCTCCGTGAAGGTGACGAACTCGACCCCCGGCGAGGCGCCGAACGCCACCTCACCGTCGATGGTGTACCTGCGGTCCCCGTCCATGGTGACCGTGGGCTCGCCCCCTTCGTCGAAGGCCGCTCGCACCAGGGTGCCGAGGTTCATCGCGTCGGACTGCGCCGCCGCGTCATTCGCCTTCCTGGAGTGATCCAGATACAGCGGAATGGCGATGGCCGCGAGCAGAGCGACGATGAGGATGACCACCAGCAGTTCAGGCAACGAGAAGCCCGCTTCGGATCCCCGCCGTGAGGTGGGGACTGTCATTATTCTCTTCTTCCATAGTCAACCCCGCCGGGGCGGGGGCCGTCCGCTGTGCGCGTGAGCGCCTCGAGGACGACTCGTTCATGGTGGCGCACACTCGCGCGAACGCGCAAGGCCCCGTCCTGGGGCGAGGGAGTGACCGGCCGATGCGAGGGCCGGGTGGGCGCGTGCGCTCAGTGCGTGGAGACGTCCAGCTGGTAGTAGACGACGTCGACCCAGCGGTCGAACTTTCGCCCCACCTCTCGCAGCTGGCCGACCTCGCTCCAGCCCGTCGCGAGGTGCAGCGCCACCGACGCATCGTTGGGCAGGGCGATCAGCGAGATCGCCGAGTGGGCGTGGGAGGACCGCAGTCGGGCGATCAGCGCGTCGTACAGCTCGCGGCCCAGGCCCCGGCCGCTGGCCCCGTGCGCGAGGTAGATCGTGGCCTCGACGGAGTGCAGGTAGGCGGCGCGCGGGCGGTAGGGGCCCGCGTACGCATAGCCGATCACGGAGCCCTCGTCCTCGAGCACCAGCCACGGCAGGTCGAGCTCCTGGACGCGGGCGATCCGCGAGGCCATGTCCGTGGCCGTCACCTCCTCGTACTCGAAGGTGATGACGGTCTCCCGCACGTACGGGTTGTACAGGGCGGCGATCGCCGCAGCATCGGCGCTCGTGGCATCGCGAATCATGAGCATATTGTGCCGTGTCGGCTGCCCCGACGAGAGCGGTCGCGGGTGGCGCTACGACGGAGGGATGCGCCGGGCCCGATCAGCGACCGGTGCCGGGCTCGATGCGGGGGCCGCCGACGTGCGCTTCGCGCCCCACGACCCAGGAGGGGGGATCCGGTCCGCGAAGCGCATGAGCAGGGAGCCGGTGACCGCGAGGATCAGCACGTACGCCGCGGTGAAAGGGCCCAACTGCGACTCGACGCCGGCCGCGACGCCCAGTCCCGCGATCACGATCGAGAACTCGCCGCGGGGCACGAGCGACAGCCCGGTGCGCCACTGGCCCTTGGGGCCGATCCCGTTGCGCTTGGCCGCCCACATCCCGGTGTAGATCTTGGTGATGGCGGTGACGAGCGCGAGTGCCAGCGCCGGGAGCAGCACCGGAACCAGGTCGCGCGGGTCGATCAACAGCCCGAAGAATACGAAGAACAGCCCGCCGAACACGTCGCGCAGGGGCGGCAGCAGCGTGCGCACGTCGTTGGCGACCTGGCCCGACAGGGTGAGGCCCAGCAGGAACGCGCCGACGGCCGCGGAGACCTGAACCGCATCGGCCAGGCCGGCGACCAGGAACGTGAGCCCCAGCACCCCCAGCAGCAGCAGTTCGCGCGAGTGCGAGTGGACAAGCCGGGACACGTGGCGAGAGAAGCGCATGGACACGACGAAGGCCAGCGCGACGATCGCGAGTGCGATTCCGGCGGCGATCGCGCCCTGCAGGAGCGATGCTCCCACCAGCAGCACGGCGACGATGGGCAGGAACACCGCCATCACGATGTCCTCCATCACCAGCAGGCTCAGGATCACCGGCGTCTCGCGGTTGGCGACGCGCTCGAAGTCGTCCAGCAGGCGCGCGATGATCCCGGAGGACGAGATGTAGGTCACGCCCGCCAGCAGCAGCGAGGCGGTGGGCGACCACCCCAGCATCAGTCCCACCGCGAAGCCCGGCACGCCGTTGGCAAGCCCGTCCAGCAGGCCCGCGGCCCAGTTGGACTTGAGCCCGTTGCGAAGGTCCTCCGGCGCATACTCCAGTCCCAAGAGCAGGAGCAGCAGCACCACCCCGATCTCGGCGCCGACCTCCAGGAACTCCTGGCCCGCGCTGACCGGGATGAAGCCGCCGTCGCCCATGACCAGCCCGGCGAGGAGGTAGAGCGGGATCGAGGGGATGCCGATCCGAGCGGCGACGCGCCCCAGGGCGGCGAGCACCAGCAGGATGATGCCGAGCTCGATGAGCACCGCCCCCGCATGGCTGGTCTCGGGTTCGGGGAGAACCTCGAGCGGCAGCGCGGTGACGAGCATCGCTAGCCCGTCAGGATCGACGTCGCTCCGCGCACGGCATCGGCGCCGCCCATGACCAATACGGTGTCTCCTGCACGCAGGGTGAAGTCGGGCTCCGGGCCGGGGATGCCGTCATCGCCGCGGATCACGGCGACCACCGATGCGGAGGTCTCGGTGCGGATCCGCCCGTCCCCGATGGTGCGGTCCGTCAGACCCCCGGACTTGGGCATGGTGATCCACTCGATCGACAGGCCCTCCACCATGTGGCTGAGGGTGTCGAGCCGGGCGGTGATGTTGGTGCCTCCCAGCAGTTCCGCGACCTTGGACGCGTCGCCCTCGGACAGCTCCACGGTGCCCTTGCACGAATCGGGGTCCTCGCGGTCGTACAGCGCGATGTCGCGCTTGCCGTCGCGCCTCACCACCACGCCCACGTGGTCTCCGCCCTCGGCCTGGAACTCATACCGGACGCCGATGCCGGGGAGCGGGGTCTCGTAGATGTCCATGGCCTCAGTTTGCCACGGGCAGCGGCCTCCTCATCGGGACGGGCTCAGGCCTCGTCCGCCAGACCCAGCTCGATGAGCCGCTCCCACGCCATCCGCATCAGGAACGGGTTGTCGATCTGGATGTGCCGCAGCGCAGCGTGGACCTGGAACGCCTCCGCCCGGGCCGCGGTCGCCTCGTCGATGTCGCCGTATCCGGCCCAGAATTCGTCACGCATGTCGGATGAGAGCAGGTTGACGCCGTATCCGAGGTCGGCGGCGGGGTCGCCCGCGCCGAAGTTGTGCCAGGCCAGAATGCCGGCGAACGCGCCCCGGTCGGAGAGCACTGCTCGCGGCTCGAGCCGCCCATGGGTCCAGGTGAACGGCACGTCAGCCGACGCCGTCGCGCCCTTGTCGTAGACGGCTAGGGCAGCGGCAGGGTCGAGGACCCGGTTCTCGGGAGCGCCGGTCGCCTTGGCGTATGCGAGCAGGTCCATGAACTTCTCGCGCAGGTCCCGCAGGGAGATTCCTGTGCGCGGGTTGAGCGGAGTACCCGGAGGGCTGGGCGTATGGATCTCCCGCAGTGCCGCGCCGAACGGTCGGGCCGACTCGACATGCAGCGGCACGAAGCCGGCGGTGGACGCGGAGATCCACCGCACCAGGTTCCAGTGCCATGGAAAGCCATGACCAGGCACGCCCGTGGCGATCGGATGGCTGGCCGGAAACGTCCACGACTTCGCAGGCTCGGCGACGAGGTCGGCGGCCCTTGCGAAGTGTTCGTCTCGCCCCGGAACGCGCGGAAAGATCGCGCCGTAGTCGTCGCCGATCCTCATCGCGAACTGGTCCTCGAGCGTGTAGCGGCGGCCGAGTTCGCGACCCGCCAGTTCCGGGAACTGTTCGTCGACAAGGACGCGGACAGTCTCGTCGGAAACGTACAAAGGGGCGTCGGGGGACATGCGGTCAGCCTAGTCGCGGGCGTGCGAACTCGAGCCGTCCATGCGTCAGGATGGATCCATGACCTCAGCAAGCGGAGCCGGCCCCGATCAGGAACGACCCTCGGCTGTGATCGTCGACCTCGACGGCACTCTCGCGCACATGGGCGACCGGCACCCGTTCGCGACCACGGGGTACGACCTCGACGCGCCCAATAAGCCCGTCCTCGAGGTGGTCCGCGCCCTCCATCTGGCGGGGCACACCATCGTCATCATCTCGGGACGCAAGGAGGTCTCACGCGCGGAGACCGAACGGTGGCTGACGTCTCACCTGCCCGTGCCGTACGAGGGGCTTCACCTGCGCCCCGACGACGACGAGAGGCCGGACGGCATCGTCAAGCAGGAGATCTACCACGCCGAGATCGAGCCCCGCTTCGACGTGCTGTGCGTGCTCGACGACCGCAACCACGTGGTGGACATGTGGCGCGACGACCTCGGGCTCACATGCCTGCAGGTGGCCCCCGGAGACTTCTGACCCCAGCAGACGGCGCCGCGCGGTCACGTGCTCAGTCCTGAGCGCGGCGTGCTCTCCACTCGCGGGCGAGGATCGCGTACATCGCGTCATCCGAGACCTCGTCCTCGACCCAGTAGCGTTCGCGCCTGACCCCTTCGTGGATGAAGCCGATCCGCTCCAGCACCTTGATCGAGCTGATGTTGTGGGGGTGCGTCGACGCCTCGATGCGGTGCACGCCCAGGTGGAACACGGCGTAGTCGACGAGCCGCGCGGTGGCCTCGGTCGCGTAGTAGTGGCCCCGCGCCCACGGGTGGAGAGTGAACCCCACCTCGGCGGTGCGGCCGTTCTCGGACAGCCAGATGGCGACGTCGCCCAGCACCTTGTCGTCCCGCAGACGCACCACGGCGAGCTGGTACCAGTGCCCGGGCATCGGCCCCGGCCGGGAGGTGACGTCGGCGATGAGTTCGCGCGCCCGCTCGACGGGATAGGGGGCCCGCCACGCCTGGTACTGAGCCGTGGTGGTGTCGGAGCGGCGCTCCGCGAGATCCTCGGCGTCGGCCATGGTCATGGGCCGCAACGCCAGTCGCTCGCTCCGCAGCGTCTCCATGCTTCGACACTATCTCGCGGCCGTGTCCCCCGCTCGGTGCCCGTCCTCCCGCTCTCGACCCACCCTGGATACCCAGGAGGGCCGATCTGCGGCGCCCCAGGCTCCCTGGATACCCAGTCGCGCCAATCTGACGGGAGGGCGCCTACGCTCAACTCATGCCGCGACTGCGCCGCTCACGCCCCTCCGAGCCGGGCCTGACGCGCAGGCGCGCCGGCAAGGGCTGGACCTATCTCGACGAGGCCGGCAACCGCATCGGCGACACGCACGTGATCGAGCGCATTCGCGCGCTCGCGATCCCGCCCGCGTGGACCGACGTGTGGATCTGTCCATGGCCGCACGGGCACCTGCAGGCGCTCGGCACCGATGACGCGGGCCGGCGCCAGTACCTCTACCACCCGGCGTGGCGCGAGCGTCGCGACCGCGCCAAGCACGAGCGCGTGCTCGAGGTCGCCGCGGCGCTGCCCGCGGCACGGGCCGTCGCCGATGCGGATGCCGGCCGCGACGACATGTCCCGCGAGCACGTGCTCGGCATCGCATTCAGGCTGCTCGACCGGGGGCTGTTCCGCGTGGGAGGGGAGGGGTATGCCGCCGACAACGGCTCGTACGGGCTCGCGACGGTGCTGCGCGAGCACGCCCGCGTGACCGACGAAGGCGTGGTGTTCGACTACGTCGCCAAGTCCGGGAAGAAGCGGCACGTCGTCGTCCGCGATCCGGAGGTCGAGTCCGCCATCACGACTCTCAAACGTCGCGCCGACGACGATCCGCAACTGCTCGCGTGGCGCGAGGCCGGCACGCCGGTGTCGTGGCACGACGTCACCAGCGAGGACATCAACGACTATCTGCAGATGGTTCTTGAGCCGGATGCGACCGCGAAGGACTTCCGCACGTGGCACGGCACCGTGATCGCGGCGCAGGCACTCGCCCGCGCAGGCGACCCCGCCCAGATGAGTCCCACGGCGCGAAAGCGGGCGGTCGCGGGCGTCATGCGCGAGGTCGCCGCTCAACTGGGCAACACCCCGGCGGTCGCCCGCGCCTCATACGTCGACCCCCGCGTGGTCGACCTGTGGGAGGACGGAATCTCGGTCGCGTCCGTGGTGGAGGCGCTGGGGGAGCACGGAGAGGAGCTCTCGCCGGGCGCTCGCGACGCGGCGATTCAACTCGCGCTCGAGCAGTCGGTGGTGGATCTGCTGACGACCTCGCCCGTGGCGATCGACCGCAAGCTTCGGCGCAGCGCGCGCCGCGCTCAGCGGGTCGCGGTCGCGACGGACTGAGCCGCTATCGCAGCGACGCGCGCTCGAGGCGCCGCTACGCGGCCCACGCGACGTCGGTGTCGACCCAGTCCTGCATCGCGCGCAGCCCCGCCGATCGATACGGCTCGTCGCCGATGGAGGCCAGCGTGGCAGCGAAGGCGACCGCCCGGGCCGCCACCCGAAGGCGCCCGGGGCTGCCCGCTCCAGCGCGCATCGGCCCCATGGCCGTGCCGTATGCCTGCAGCAGGGCGTTGGCGTGAACCGTCCCCACCAGGGTGCAGGCCTGGCCGAGGTCCGTCGCCGGGTCTGCCGCGCCTGCGTCGCCCCAGTCGAGCAGCCCCGCGAGCCGACCGTGGCGGGTCAGCACGTTGGCCCCGTGGACGTCCAGGTGCGACCAGGTGCGCGGGGGCTCCGGGGTGTCCGCACCCGATTCGAACACGGCGCGCAGCACGTCCGCGTGCTCGAGGCTGATGTCGCCGGCGTCCTCGAGCCCGCGCAGGCGGCTGTCGAACACCTCCGCGACGTCGTGCAGCGACCCCGAACGATAGGGATTCACGGGGGCATCGTCCGGCGCGGGCTGGTGCACCTGAGCGAGCGCCGCTCCGAGATCGCGAGCGCCCGCATCGGTCAGGGGGGCGTCGTAGGCCAACTCGCCGGTGACCCACGGCACCACGCTCCACCGCCACGGATATCCGCACGCCGGCTCGCCGATCCGCACGGGGACCGGAGCGGGGAAGGTCCACTCGCGGCCGAGCCGCGGCAGCCACTCCAGCTCCGTGGTGGCGATCTCGGCGCCGGTCGAGCGGCGCGGCAGCCTGACGGCGAGGGTCTGGCCCAGGCGGAACGTGGTGTTGTCCCAGCCCTCGACGGGCGCGCCGACCTCGAAGTCGCTCAGGTCCTGGTGCTGGTCGGCGAGCAGCGCCCGCACGAGGTCCTTGTCGATCGCCACCTCCGCAGGCGGCATGCGCATCGTCGTCACGCGATCAGCGTATGCCCGCGCGCCGGCGGTCTGGTCAACCGCGCCGAGCGCGCCGCGCGGTCGGTCGCTGAGCCCCAGCAGGTCCTCAGTGCCCAGAAGTCGCGATTCTGAGCACTCAGGACCTGCGGGGGAGCATCGGTGACCTGCGACAATGGGCGCCATGAGCGAGGACGAGCCAAAGCCGGACCGCAAGCGGTGGAATCTGAACATCCACTATCAGCGCGAGGTCATCGAGCAGGTGCCTGAGACGGCGCGCACCGCGCTGGACGTCGGGTGCGGCGAGGGGCTGTTCGCCCGCACGCTCGCGAAGCGCGGACTCGACGTGACCGGCATCGATGAGGACGCGGACAGCATCCGCCGCGCCCGCGCGCAGGACACGTCGCGCATCGCTTACGTCGAGGCGGACGTGCTGACGGCGGACCTGCCGCGTGAATCGTTCGACGTGGTCGCCTCGATCGCGGCGCTCCATCACATGGACATCGTGGCGGGGCTGGAGCGTCTCAAGGAGCTGACCGCCCCCGGCGGCACGGTGATCGTGGTGGGTCTGGCGAAGGCGACCTGGCGCGACATCCCTCGGGAGATGGTCGCGTCGGTGGCCGACAAGCTCCAGAGGCTGTTCCGGGGCTACTGGGATCACGGTTCCCCGTGCGCCTGGCCGCCCCCTCACACCTACGAGGACGTCAAGCGCGAGGCCGCGCGGCTCATGCCGGGCAGCGTGTTCGCCAAGAAGCTGCTGTGGCGCTACACGCTGGTGTGGACCAAGCCGGCCGCAGCACAGGGCGCGATCGAGGACTGATGCCCGCGCATCGGCCGTGCTGGCCGAGCCGTACTAGCCGAGGTGCGTGGATGCGCCCATGCGGCGCACGGCCTCCGTGATGATGTCCGGGTGCGTCGCGATGTTGAGCCGGACGTGGTCGTCGCCTCCCGCCCCGAACGTGGGTCCCGAGTTGAGCGCGACCTTGGCATGCTCCAGGAAATGAGCGGCGGGGTCGCCCTCGAGCTCGAGCGGGCCGCAATCGATCCACGTCAGGTAGGTGGCCTCGGGGAGTCGATAGTCGGCCCCCGCGAGGTGCTCGTCGATCAGCGTGCCGAGCAGTCGCCGGTTGGCGTCGAGGCCGTCCATGAGGTCGTCGAGCCATTCGCCGCCATGCAGGTACGCGGCGGTCTGCGCGATGGTGCCCATGTGGGTCGGACCGTGGTGCGGGGACGTGGCGTATGCGGCGAGCTCGGTCTGCACCGCGCTGCCGCCGACCACGATCGCGGCGGGAACCCCCGCGAGGTTCCACGCCTTGGACGCGGCCATGAGCGAGAACGCCTTCTCACCTCCGGGGACGGACAGGTACGGCACGAACTCGTGCTCGGCGTAGACCAGGGGGGCGTGGATCTCGTCCACCACCACGCGGACGCCGTAGCGATCCGCGAGAGCGGCCACCCGTTCGAGCTCGGCGCGGGTGTGGGCGGTGCCGGTCGGGTTGTGCGGGCTGCACAGCAGGTAGGCGGCTGGCCGTCCGCCCTCGGTGGCCCTGCGGAACGCGTCCTCGAGCGAGGCGAAGTCGAGGCGCAGGTCGGCGCCGAGCGGGGCATCGATGACGTTCCTTCCCGCTGCCTTGAGGTACGAGAAGAACGGCGGGTACACCGGCGGGTTCACCACGACGTCGCTGCCGGGCTCGGTGAGCATCGAGATGACATCCACGTAGCCCGTGATGACGTCCGCCACGGTGGTCATGTGGCCGGGTGAGACGGACCAGTCCCAGCGCTGGTCCGCGAACTCGGCGAGCGCCTCCGTATAGGCGGTGCCGGCCGGGTACCCCAGGTCGCCGCCCGAGACCGCACGCTCGAGCGCTTCGCGGACCGCGGGCGCGGGCGCCACGTCCATCTCCGCGACCCACAGCGGCAGCACGTCCGCGCTGTACCTCCGCCACTTCGCCGAGGTGCGCGAACGCAGGGACGCGAGCGTGAGCTCGGTGAGCGGATTGGCGCGCTGAGGCGCGTGGGCGGAAATGGCCATCCACACACTGTGGCGAACGGCCGATGCGCGCGCAAGTCCGTTCCGGCCGCGCGCCCCCGGCGACGGCCGGCCTGCGCTTCTTACAATCAGCCCATGGATAGCGGCGACAGGGGCAGTGACGGCGGGCGCTTTCCCGTGGGGGTGCTGATCGCGATCGTGGTGGTGGGGCTCGCGGGCTACGGCGCCTATTGGCTCCTCGGAGAGTACGGATTCATCGGAGACGAGACGCCCGGGACCACGGCGTCACCCCAGGCAGAGAGCGCCGTAGCCGACGATGGCCGCCCAGAGTGGCTGCAGGGGACGTCCTACGAGCTGCCGCCCATGACGAGCCCTGAGAACGAGCTGGAACCCCCCGCCCGCATTCTTGAAGGCTGGGTGTGGGAGCTTGCGGACGATGACTGGTCGATGACGGTGGTGCGTGAGGGGGAGGGCGACAACTTCACGTGGCTGTCAGACTTTCAGGCGCTGTATCTCGTGAGCCCCACGGAGGACCTGTTCAAGATCTCGGACCTGCGCACCGACTTCGACATGAACCTGGTGCATTGGGATCCCGAGCTCCGGGTCGCGTGGATCGAGCGCGGCGGCAAGTCGGAACTTGAGCAGGTGATCGAGTACGACCTGGTCTCTCTGGATAGCACCGAGGACTTCGCCGGTTCAGTGGTGAACTCGGCGAACGTGGTGCCGGGTGGGTTGGCGAACGTCGAGTACCGCGCGGACCAGCCCGACGAACGTGAGCTGTGGGTCTCGTTCGACCCCAGCGGCTACGCGACCGGAGTGTTCTGGCGCGATGGTTCCGAGTGGGAGTCGAGCCTGGTCTCGGACCAGATTCGGCGCATGGCCCAGCAGGGCCTGTCGCGCGAGCTCGGCGTGGACGCGTGGTTCGACCCGGCCTCGGAGCGCGCCGTGTATCACGGTGTGTTCATCGATCCCGATACGGAGCGGCTCGCGGACGAGATGTGGGTGGTGCACGACCTGGCCTCCGACGCCGTCGACGACACGGCCGTGGTGCAGACGCCCAGTGACGACTGCCGGCCGGTCGACGGGCCGCGATCGGGGACCTTCGAGGGGGACCGGATCGTGGCCGACTGCGGCGGCACGGAGTACTTGCTCGACCCCTACGGCAACGAAGGACCGGTCGAGCGCTGACCCGTCCTATGCGCTCTGGCGCCGGAACACCCGCGTCCCGATGGCGATGCCGCCGAGCACCAGGCCCACCGTGATCGCCACGCCCCACAGTGCGATGGGATCGCCGAGCTCGCCGCGGAACATGGCGCGCACGCCCTCGACCACATGCTTGAGCGGGTTCACGTCGGAGAGCAGTTCCAGCCAGCGGGGCGCCAGCGACATGGGCAGCAGGATGCCGGACAGCAGCAGCAACGGCAGTGCCACGCCGTTGAGCAGCGGCGCGAACGAGTCCTCGGATTTCAGCGTGAGGGCCACGGCGTAGCTCAGCGAGGCGAAGCACGCGCCCAGCAGGGCGACCGTCCCCACGCCGGCGACCAGGGCCCACCACGGGGCACGCAGGCCGAACAGCAGCGCGACCAGCACCAGGATGGTGCCTTGGACCAGCAGCACCACGACGTCGCGCATGACCCGGCCCAGCAGCAAGGACGCGCGGGACGCCGGCGTGACGCGCATGCGCTCGATCACGCCCGAGCGCCACTCCGAGATGAGCCCGAAGCCCACGAAGCTCGCTCCGAACAGGCCGAGCTGCACGAGCAGGCCGGGCACGAAGATCTGCCAGGCGTCCGCGTCTTCGCCGAAGGCACGGGTGTCCGCGATGGTCTCGAGCAGGGGGCCGAACAGGGAGAGGTAGAGGATGGGCTGCAGGAGTCCGAACACCACCCAGACGGGCTGGCGCAGGCTCAGGCGCATGGCCCGCGTGAAGATGATCCAGGTGTCGCGAGCGATCGTCATGTCAGTCCTCCTCGTCCCGCAGCGACCGACCGGTCATTGTCAGGAACACGTCGTCCAAGGTGGGGCGGCGCACGGCGACGCCCTCCACATCGTGCGAGTCGCCGAGCCCTCGCAGCAGCCTGGGCAGGGCCGATGCGCCATCGGGCACGGTCAGTCGCACCACGTCTCCGTCGACTTCGGAAGGCAGGTCGCCGAGGATGGCGGCGGCCGCATCGGCCAGGGACAGCGCCGCATCGGCGCTGGTGGACGTCAGCAGCACCTGGTCGCCGCCCACGGAGCGCTTGAGGTCCTCCGCAGTGCCCTTTCCGACGATCTCGCCGTGGTCGATCACCAGCAGCCGGTCGCTCAGCGCATCGGCCTCGTCCATGTAGTGAGTGGTGATGAACACGGTCGTGTCGAAGTCATCGCGCACGCGGCGGATGTGGTCCCACAGGTTCGCGCGCGACTGCGGGTCGAGCCCCGTCGACGGCTCGTCCAGAAACACGATGCGCGGCTCGTGGATGAGGCCCATGGCGATGTCCAGCCGGCGTCTCTGCCCGCCCGAGAGCGTGCCGCACTTGCGCTCCCAGACCCCGTCCAGGTCCAGCCCGCTCAGCAGCGCCTTGCCGCGCTCGGCGGCGACGGCACGATCGATGCCGTACAACCGTGCCTGATCCACGAGTTCCTCGCCGGCGACCGCGGACGGGTCGGTCGTGCCCATCTGGGCGACGTAGCCGATCGAACGTCGGACGCTGACGGGGTCCTTCGCGAGGTCGTGGCCGTTGACGGTGGCCGTGCCGCCGCTCGGATCGAGCAGCGTCGTCAACATCCGCAGGGTCGTGGTCTTGCCCGCGCCGTTGGGGCCCAGGAATCCCACGATCTCGCCCGCATCGATGGTGATGTCGACGCCCTTGACGGCCTCCACGGTGCGCGGCGTCTCCTTGCCACGGCCGCGGACCTTGTACGTCTTGCGCAGGCCGCGCGCCTCGATGATCGGTGCGCTCATGTGGGGTACCTCCGGGGTCGCATGGAAAGCCAAGCATCAGGCTAGTGCCCGCCTCCCGCCCAGCGTTCAGCTCACGGGCGCAGAGGTACGCCGAAAGTCGTACACCACACGGCACCCACGTTCCGCCCTGAGGCGGTCGTCCGCGGCTCGCGCTCTTCCTACGCTCGAAATCAACCGAGCAAGAGGAGAGATCATGATCGAGGCACAAGGGTTGACCAAGCGGTACGGACCCGTCACCGCCGTGGACGATATGTCATTCACAGTGGCACCGGGCCGTGTCACCGGTTTCCTGGGCCCGAACGGGGCTGGCAAGTCCACCACCATGCGGATGACAGTGGGACTGGATGCCCCGACCAAGGGTTCAGTCACCGTCAACGGTGCGCGCTACGTCGACCACGGCGCGCCGCTGAGGGAGATTGGCGTCCTGTTGGACGCGAAGGCGGTGCACCCTGGACGCACCGCGCGCAATCACCTGGCTGCGATGGCCGCCACCCACGGCATCGGCCGGTCGCGAGTGGACGCGGTCATCGACCTCGCGGGCCTCGGCACCGTCGCCGACAAGCGCGTGGGCGGCTTCTCGCTCGGCATGGGCCAGCGGCTGGGCATCGCCGCGGCGCTGCTGGGTGACCCGCACACGCTGATCCTGGATGAGCCGGTCAACGGCCTCGACCCGGAGGGCGTGCTGTGGGTCCGCAGGCTGACGCGGTCGCTCGCAGACGAGGGGCGCACGGTCTTCCTGTCGTCGCACCTGATGAGCGAGATGGCCCTCACGGCGGACCACGTGATCGTCGTGGGCCGCGGTCGCGTACTCGCGGACGCCCCGGTGGACGCACTGATCGCTGAGGCGCACGGCGAGCGGGTCCGGGTGGCGAGCCCGGACGCCGAACGACTCGAGGGCATGCTGCGCGGTCAGCGCGCCACAGTGGTCGCCACCGGCCGCGAGTCCCTCGAGGTGACCGGCCTCACCGCGTCCCAGATCGGCGACGCGGCCGCAGACGCAGGCATCGCCCTGCACGAACTGACGGCGATCGGCGGTTCGCTCGAGGACGCGTACCTGCAGCTCACCGCCGACGATGTGGAGTTCCGCTCCGCACCCATGAATGCGAATGAAGACGGCGCCAAGGCGCCTCAATACGAAGGTGGATCACGATGAGCACGACGACACTGGCCGCGAAGAACTCGCCCGAGCGGGTTCAGGACACGACCGCGGGACCCGTCACCTTGAGGCGCACAGTGGTCGCCGAATGGATCAAGTTCCGCGGCCTGCGATCCACCCGGTGGACGCTGGTCGCCATGGTCGCACTGCTGGTCGCGGTGAGTGTGCTCGCCGCGTGGGGAACGACCACCCAGATGGTCGATGCGGGCCCGGGTCTGGGCAACGTCGCGCAGTACGTGACCGCCGGATACCAACTGGCTCAACTCGCGGTCGCCGTCCTCGGCGTTCTGGCCATGGGCGGTGAGTACTCGACTGGCGGGATTCGCACCACGCTCGCGACGGTGCCCCGCCGATGGATGGTGCTGGTCGCCAAGGCCATCGTGCTCGGGGGGTCGATCGCAGCCGTGACCCTCGTGTCCATGGTCGCGTCCTTCGTGGCCACCATGCCCTTCCACGACACGTTGGGGATCGAGCTCGACCTCGGCGACTCCGAGGTGGTGAGGATGCTGGTGGGGCTGCCGTTGTACCTCGTGGCGATCTCGCTGCTAGCCCTCGCGATCGGCGGCCTCATGCGGCACACCGCCGGGGGGCTCACGCTCGTCATCGCGCTGTTGCTGGTGGTCGAGAACGTCATCGCGCTGGTGCCCCTGCGGCTGTTCGACCTGGTAAGCCCGTTCCTTCCGATGACGGCGGGCAGCAAGGTGCTGTTCGACAGCGATACGCTGGCAGCGATCGACAACATGAACACCGGGCCGAACCTGTCCCCGTGGCTCGGGTTCGCTGTGCTCGTGGCGTGGGCCGTGACGCTGCTCGCACTGGCGATGGTGGCGCTGCGGCGCCGTGACGCGTAGCGCGGAGGTGGGGGAACGTGAGGGCACTGTGATGGCGGACAGCCCCAACCTGGCCGAGCCGGCTGACAGCCGGCTCGGCTCGGCGCGCCGCTACCTTCGCGCCCACCCGTGGGTGGCGGATGCGGCGGTGGCGGGGTTCTACGCCCTCAACACGTACCTCGCCGCGATCGATCCCTACCAGCCCCTCAGTGTGCCGCTCGCGGTTTCCTTGGGTGTGGTGGGTTCCGGGGCGCTCCTCCTGCGTCGCCGGCTTCCGATGACGGTGGTGGCGGTCTTCGTGGCGCTGACGCCCGTGGCCCTGCTGGCATCGGGGCACCTTGGCGGAACGGAGCTCGGCATCGCGCTGGCGCTGTACGCGGTCGCGGTGGCACATCCGGCCTCAGGATCGTGGACGGCGGCCGCGGTGGCCGTGGCAGTGACCACTGCGGCAGTCTGGGCCTGGCAGGACACGCTGCTCGAGGAGATCGTGACCGACGACGGCACTCAGATAGCGCTCGTCGACGAGCGCATCACCAGCACCTTCGGAATCGTGTCGCTCGCCCTTGTGGGCGTCGCCCTTGGCATCAGCGTCCGCCTTCGGCGCGAACGACTCGCCGACTTTGCCGAGCGTGCGGCCGCGCTGGAACGCGACAGGGACCGGCAAGCGCAGGTGGCCCGCGCCGAGGAGCGCGCCAGCATCGCGCGCGAGATGCACGACGTGGTTGCGCACAGCGTGTCCGTGATGGTGAGGCTTGCCGACGGTGCGGCGGTGGCGCTCGAGAGGCGCCCGGACCAGGCTCGGGTCGCGCTCGACGAGCTGTCCCGCACGGGCCGCGCTGCGCTCGGTGACATGCGCCGTGTTCTGGGGGCGTTGACCGAGGGCGAGGTTCCCATGGGTCCCGCTGGGGAGAGCAGGAACCTGCGGGAGGTCGTCGAAGGGTTCCGGGCAGCCGGGCTGCCGGTGAAGGCAGAGGGCCTCGGCCTCGCACTGCCGGAGAACACAGGACTGCGGCTTGCGATCTATCGCGTGGTGCAGGAGTCGCTCACCAACGTCCTGAGGCACGCGCCCGGCACGCCTGGAGTGAGCCTTGCCATCCGCCAGGATCCGGGTCGATGGGTGGTTGATGTCGTCGACCAGGGCACGCTCGAGCCGGGCAGCGAGTCCGGATCCGCGCCCGAGTTCGAGGGTGCCGGGATGGGGCTGGTCGGCATGCGTGAGCGGGTGGGACTGCTGGGAGGAACAGTTCATGCGGGTCCCTTCGGGCGTGGGTGGCGCGTGACTGCCGAGCTGCCCGCTGAGCGGTCTGCGGAGGAGCAGTCATGACGCCCCAACCCTTGCGCGTCCTCCTGGTGGACGATCAGTCGCTCGTGCGCATGGGCTTCGCCCTCGTCCTGAGCGGTGAGGACGACCTGGACGTGGTGGGTGAGGCGGGCGACGGCACGACCGCTGTGGGTCAGGTGCGGGCGCTCCATCCGGATGTGGTGCTGATGGATGTGCGCATGCCCGGATTGGACGGCATCGAGGCGACTCGGCAGATCGTGGCGGAGCATCCGGACACCCGAGTCATCGTACTCACTACATTTGATCTGGATGAGTACGCGTTCGGGGCGCTGCGCGCTGGTGCGAGTGGTTTCCTGCTGAAGGATGCTCTGCCTGCGGAACTCGTGCAGGCGATCCGCACGGTCGCATCGGGGGACGCCGTGATGTCGCCACGCGTCACACGGCGGATGCTGGAGATGTTCGCCGATCGGCTACCGAAGGAGGGCACGCCCGCGCCATCGGGTGACTCGAGGCTGGCCGCTCTGTCGCCGCGCGAGACCGAGGTGCTGCGCGAGGTGGCCACCGGGCGGTCCAACGCCGAGATCGCCGCCGACCTGTTCGTCGCGGAGGCGACCGTGAAGACCCATGTGGGCCGCATCCTCGCGAAGTTGGGCGTGCGGGACCGCGTCCAGGCGGTGATCGTCGCGTACGAGGCGGGGTTGGTCGAGCCTTGACGCGTTGAGGCATTCCTCAAGCGCGTCTGCACGAGATCTTCCAAGTGGGTGGGGGCGTCAGGCGAGGGCGCGGAAGGCCTTCGCCGCGCGCTCCGGGGCGCCCTCGCCCAACGCCAGGAACAGGCTCGGCTCGGTGAGCTCCAGCTCGAGCACCACCGGGCCCTTGTCGGTCGGCAGCAGGTCCACGCGCGTGTAGGCGAGGTCGGGGAGCGAGGCGACGATTCGGTCGGCGAGCACGCGTTCGGCCTCCGTGGCCTCCGTCGCGACCACCTTCTCGTCGGCGTAGAGCCCCGTCGACCACGACATCCCCTGGGACAGGATCGCGGCCTTGCGCGCGGCGTGCGAGAACTCCCCTCCCACATAGATGAGGGCGGTCTCGCCCGCGGTGTCCACGGCGCTCAGGTACGGCTGGATCATCGCCGTCCGCCCGTCTTCGTGCAGCACGGCCAGGTGGGCCGATGCGCCCGCTGGGTCATCGCGGAACATCTTGGCTCCGCTCGACCCGGCGCCCACCGAGGGCTTGACGACGATGTGTCCGTCGAACGCCTGCGGATCAGCCGCCTGTCCCGGAGCGACGAAGACGGTCGGCACCGTCGCGAAGCCCTGCGCCGCGAGGTCCTCGAGGTAGCGCTTGTCGGTGTTCCAACGGATGGTCTCGACCGGATTCATGAGGCGCGACACCTGGCTCACACGCTCGGCCCACGCCAGGAACTCCTCGAGATGCTCGGTGTAGTTCCACGTCGAGCGCAGGAGCGTCAGGTCGTAGCGCGACCAGTCGACGGACGGGTCGTCCCAGCTGACGAGTTCGGCCTCGGGCATGAGCGGGAGCAGCAGCTCTTCGTCCGCGTCGGGCACGGGCATCTCGACGGTGGTCACGATGGCGATGCGGGAGGTCATGCCTCGAGGCTATCCGTGAGAGCGCCGGTCTCGACCCACCGGGCGTGAGCGCGGTACATCACGCCGTTGCGCTGCAGGGCTTCGCTGTCCTGGGCCGCGCACCAGTCCGCCATCGCGTCCAGGCGAGCCGGCAGGATGGCGAGCACGGCGCCGTTGGTCACGGGTGCGCCACCCACCGGGCCATACGCGTTCAGGAACTCACGCAGACGTCGTTGCTGTTCAGCGTGCGGGAACTCGGACCTTCCCCACGGATCCCCGTCCGGGACGGCATCGGCCGCGTGTGGGGTGAGGGGAACGTACCGGTACGCGGTGTACGCGAGGTCCCAGACGCGCGGTCCAGGGACGCACAGGTCGTAGTCGATCGCGCCCACCCATCGGCGGTCCCGATACACGTGGTTGTAGGGCGCGAAGTCCGTGTGGCAGATCACCTCTTGCGGCTCGCGCGGTTCCTGCCACCAGACATCGTCCGGAGTGCGCGGGAAGGTGACGGTCGCATCGTGCCATTCGCGCAGGGCCGATGCGGCGGCGGCCAGGTTCCGCTCGTCCCACAACCAGGGGGGCAGGTCGTGGACGACGTCGCCGGGGAGGTAGTCGAGGACCTCGCGCCCGGACTCGTCGAAGCCGTGAGCGCGCGGCACCCACGACACGCCCGCAGCGCGCACGTGAGAGAGCAGTCGATGAATGGTGGGCGCCTGAGGCCCGGCGTGGCGATGGACCCGGCTGCCCATCCGCACCACGGGGCCACTCATATTGCCGCCCGCGAGCACCTGGGAAGAGTCGTCCATGACAGGACGGTACCGGCGCGTCAGCGCGAGGTGATCCGGGCACGGCGCCCCAGGGGAGGGGGAGGGGCGCCGAGACCCGGACGTGTAGCGGGGGGGGGGGGGGG
>NZ_JBMDTW010000003.1:300434-432181 GCF_048814985.1 Demequina pilifera | reverse complement strand
CCGAGACCCGGACGTGTAGCGGCGCAGGCGGCCTAGTCCCCGGATGGCCGCCTGCGCCACGTTGATGTCGGTGACTTCTTCAGCCACCTGACGACACACACGACACTATGGTGCTCGCGGAGGGTTCGCCGGGGACCTAGGTCCCGTGCTTGGCTGGGGCTCAGAGAATGCCGCCCAGAATCGTGAGAACGCGCGTCACTTTCTACGCACGACACAAAAGAGACGGCCTCGCGATGCCGGGCTGGGACGCGGGCAACGCCGCAGGTACGCTCGAGTGAAGCGATTGTGAGAGAGGGCCTCCGATGACTGCCACCAGGCGAGAGAGGGCACGCCGCACCGCGGCTGCTGCTGTGCTCACCGCCATGACCTCGTTGGCGCTCGTGGCCTGCCAAGGCTCCGACCCGGAACCCGCCACCACGCCGACCCCGGCTCCGACTCCTGCCGAGACGCAATCGCCGGCCTCGTCCGCCTCCCCGTCTCCGACCACGTGGCCACCCGCGGAGCTCGAAGCCACTCCCCGGGCCGCACCGGTGGACGACGGCGAGCCGGCCGCGTACGAAGCCCCGGCGTGGCTGTGGGAATGGGTCGATGACTCGTGGTCCACGGCGATCTACTCGACGGTCGAGCTGGTGAATGATGCCGATGGGGCTCCGGCCTTCGAAGGGGTGCAATGGCTCTACCTGCTTGCTCCCGACGGCGCGGCGTTCCGCATCGCGGACCTCGGCAACGACGCCAATGCCACGATCGTCGACTGGGATCCGAGCCACGCAAAGGCGTGGCTCTACTTCCAGGGCTTTGGGGAGTCCTGGGCCGTCGCCGAGGCCGATCTGGAGACCGGGCGCCTCGACGCGGGTGACTTCACCGACGGGGCCGGGCCGCGAGGCACGGTGGCGGGCGGCGGTCTCTCCCAGGACGTCCTGCCCCGAGACGCGGCGCCGGACGGCACGCGGCTGTGGTCGGCCGTGTCCCCCTTCGGAGGCGTCGGCGGGACGGTCTGGTACTCGCCCCACACCGGCACGTGGGAGCCGAGCGCCGTGAACGACGTGATGTTCGACATCGCCGAGGAGCGCTATGACCGGGGCGACGACGGCCCTCAGGACCCGGGCTCGGTGAGCGGATCGGGCTGGGTCTCCGTCACGGATGAGCGCGCCCTCTACATGGTGGCGGACGAGGGCGGCCAAGGTGCGGATGCGCCCAACTATGTGGTGATCGATCATGACCTCGCCGAGGACTCCCTGGTGCAGGCCGGCTTCTCTCCTCCCGCGTCGGCATCGGGCTGCGACGTGCGGGGCCCCGACGGCGACGACGCGATCCTGGCGTGCTGGAACCACGACACGTCGGTGGCGGACACGTGGTGGGTCGTCGACCTCGATACGGGCACCGCGACCGAGGTGCCCGTCGACTCCATCCAGGTGCCACGGCACGACCTCGGCAGCTACACCGAGGACGTCAAGACCACGGGCACGATGCCGCCGAACGCGGACGCGTGGACCGACGTGATGCCTGCACCTCGCTCGTCCTAGGAGGGTCCGAGGCCGCCCAGCCCCCGCATCGGCCGTATTGGGTATCCAGCGCGCCTCAGGCGCGCTGGAATGGACGTGGTGGGTATCGAAGGGAGAGGCGCTAGATGTTCGGCGGGATGGGCGGCTGCTCGACCCACTCGCCCTCATCCTTCAGCGCGGGCGAGTGCGCGTCCGGGGCGCCCGGCCGGTCGGTGCCGCGTCGGATCACCGGCGAGGCGAGCAGCGCGATCCCGACCATCCCGGCCGCGGAGCCCGCCGCCAGGTACAGCCCAGCATGCGCGCCCACGTTGTCCACGAGGTAGCCCGCGATCCACGCGCCCATGGCGACGCCCACGCCCATGCCGATCCGCAGCCACGACATGCCCTCGGTGATCTGGTCGCGCTTGACCACTCGCTGCACGATCGTGTCGGCGTTGGTGAGCGTGGGGGCGATCGCAGCGCCGGCGAAGAAGCCGATCGCTGCGAACATCAGCATGCCGGTGGACAGGGTGAGCGCTCCGAACCCCACGGCGAGAGCGAGAGTGCCCCACACGGTTCGCTTCCACAGTGCCATGCGCCAGTGCCGCGACCCGTACAGGATGCCGCCCACGAACGACCCGGCGGAGACGACGGCGATCAGCACACCGGACAGCGTCTTGGAGCCCTGCTCCTCCGCGAAGCCGACGGTGGAGATGTCGAAGGCCCCGAACATCATTCCGAGACCGAGGGCGATGCACGCGGCGCCAACGACCGCGCCGGGAAGCTTGAGCCCCAGACCGCCGCCGACGGACCTGCCGCGCGCGGGCGGCTCGGTCGCGCGCTGGGACAGCAGGATGGTGAGACCGATGATCGTGCCGATCGTCGACACGACCAGGCCGGCGGGGCCCCACACGGTGGTGGCCAGGATGGTGGCGAGCGCGGGGCCGGTGATGAACAGCACCTCGTCGAGCACGCCCTCGAGCGCGAACGCGGTATGGATGTCCTCGTCCGATTCGAGGATGTTGGACCAGCGCGCCCGGGTCAGTGACCCCAGTGGACCCTGCAAAGACGCGATGATGACGGCGATCCACAGGATCCACTCCGCCCCGTTGTTCACGGCGGTCCAGATGCCCAGGCTCACGCCGACGACGTGCAGGCCGAGCAGCGGCAGCATGGCGGCTCTCTGCCCGATGCGGTCGATCAGGCGGGACGTCGGCACGGTCTGCACGGCCCACACCACGATGCCGATCGCCGCGACGCGACCCGCCATCTCGTAGCTGTCGTACTGGATCTGCACCATGAGGATGAACGAGATGTTGAACATCGAGATGGGCAGGCGAGACAGCAGCCCGGCGAAGGCGAACGCCTTCGCACCGGGGTGTCTCAGGATCGTTCGATAGGGGGCGAGCACCCCCATATGCTCTCACTGACCGACCGGTCAGGACGACCTGTCGGGTGGTCCTCCGTCGCCCGCGTCCTCGCGGCCGATGCGCTCGTCACCAGGGGCGGAGGCGTCATCTGGGGCGGGTTCGGGTGGGGCATCGGCGCCGAGCAGGCCCGGACCGTGCGGATGGTCGGTGGTGACCGGCGGGGGCAGCGCGTTCTCACGGTGCTTGCGGCGGTCCTGCAGGATCAGCGCGGTGGCGCCGCCCACGACGAGGATGAATGCGAGCGCGATTCCGCCCCACTGCAGCAGCGGTCCCCAGTCGAACTGGTCGTCGGCGGCGGCGACGATCCGGATGTCCTGGCCGCTCGCGAGGTCGGTGAGCCCGAGCGTCACCGTGCGGCCCTCGACCTCGCCGGCGCTGGCCTCCTCGACCAGGCCCGGGAAGGTGTAGGTCACGCTCACGTCGACGCTCGACTCGATGAGCCCCAGCTGCGATTCCGAGACGCCGAGCGCCTCCAGGTCCGCATCCTCGGGCGACGCCATCTCGAGGATGAACTGCCCGTCAGTCTCCTCGAGCGTGGCGGCGCCGCCGATTCCCGATGCCGTCTGTTCGGCGGCCGCGTTGAACTCCTCGACCGGCAGGTCGGTGAGCGTGAGCTCCACGCCTTCGAGTTCGCCGTCGTCATAGGGCTCGAGGACGATCTGACCGGGATACTGCTCCTGCAGTTCGACGAGTTCGGCAGACCCCTCGAGGTCTCCGAACAGGGCGCGCACGTCCATCCCCGTCTGGTCGCCGATCTGCGCGGCGACGTCGTCGGAGAACGCGACGATCGCGTGTTGAGAGAAGGTGCCGTCCGCGGTGATGGTCGTGTCGACCGTGGTGCGCACGCAGCCCGTCAGCGCGAGCGCGGTGACCGCGACCGCGCCCGCCCAGCGCAGCATCCTGGTCACGGCCGCGGCGTGTCCTCGTCCGGGCCCTTGTCCTGCGAGGTCTCGGCGGGGTCGGAGGCGTCGAAGGTGTCGGTGGTGTCGGTGGTGTCGGTGGTGTGCGGATCGGCAGGGTCGCTCGTCGTGGGCGTGCCGTGATCGACCGGATCCTCCCGGGTGGGCGCGACGGCAGGGCCCGCGGGGGTGGGTGCGACCTCGGGGTCCTCGCCGGGCGCAACGACGGCCGGGGGTGCATCGATGGGGTCGCCGGCGGCCGGGTCGGTGCCGGTCACGGGTGCGGCGCCTGTCTGCGACTCATCGGTGGACTTGCGCCGCGAGGAGACGACCAGCACACCGGCGATGCCGGCGCCGATGCCCACAACGGCGGCGAGCACGAGGATCATCCACAGCGGGAAGCCGCTGTCCGCGCTCGCGGAACCCCGCGCCTGGACCTCACCGCTGTGCTCGAGCAGGTTCCACGTCACCGTGTTCCCGTCCAGCTCGCCGTTGTGCTCCGACACGTCGCCGGGGAACGTGATGGACATGGTCGCGGTCGCGGTGTCAGGAAGCTCCTGCCCGCCGGTCTGATCGGTGAGGTCGTCCGCGGCTCCCGAGACCACGAACTCGTCGCCGTCGCGCTCGATGCGCAGGCCCTCGCCCGCGGCGGCGAACTCGTCGAGCGGGAGCTCGGAGAACGTGGTCTGAGTGCCGACGAAGTCGGGGCTGCCGTCGCCATCGTCGTCAGGCGACTCGTAGCGCTCCGTGGTGCCGCCGGGAATCGTCTCCTCGCCGCCGAGCAGGTCCTCGACGCCGTCCTCTCCTGCGATCTCCAGCAGTTCTTGGGACACGGCGAAGATGAAGTCTCCGCTGACCGTGTCGTCCTCAGCGAGATCGATGTTCATCTCGACCCGGATGCAGCCGGTGAGGGCAAGGGTGGACACGACGGCGAGCGCGAGCCCGCGGGTGAGGTTTCTCATGGCGACCACTGTCCCACAGCACCACTCGCGGGTCCATGCGCGCTCGCCGCCGCTTGCGGAGAATCCGGGACCGGTTCGTCGCGAAGGCGCGGACGGGGACGGCATGCCGTCCCGCGTACGCTTCTGCTATGCCCATCGACGTCCTGGTCACCGCGTTGGGCGGCGTCCGGGACGTCGCGCTCGCCTTCACCGTCGGGGGCCTGGTGGCCCTCGCCGTGATGATTCCCGCGGGACACCCCGCGAGCTCCCGCGCCGGCGCGGTGGCGCGCTGGTCCTCCATCGTCTGGGCCGCATCGGCCGTGGCCTTCGTCTTCGCCTCGTACGCGCAGATCCGCAACGAGGCCGTCGAGCCGGGTCGGTTCGTGGAGGAGGTGTGGTCCTTCTCGACGACCATCGAGCTCGGGCAGGCATACCTCCACATGGCGCTCGCGGCGGTCGTCGTCTCGGTGCTGGCGGCCCTGGTGCGGTCCCCGCAGGGGGCCGCGTGGTCGCTGCTCCCGGTCGTGTGGGCGCTCGGATGGCAGGCCCAGACCGGTCACGCCGCCGGGGCCGCCGACCACCACCTCGCGGTGAGCGCGATGTTCCTTCACCTCGCCGCATCGGCCTTGTGGCTGGGAGTGATCGCGGCGCTGTTCCTCATGCGCCGGCCGCTCGGAGACGGGGCGAAGGCGGCCGTGCGGCGCGGGTCGCGGGTGGCGCTGTGGGGCGCCGTGGGGATCATCGTGTCCGGGGTGGCGAGCGCGTGGGTCCGGCTGGGATCGCCGGCGGACCTCGTCACGAGTGAGTACGGCCGCCTGCTCGTGCTGAAGGTGGCCCTGATGTCGCTGGCGGTCGCGCTCGCGGCGTGGCACCGCCGCGTGAGCCTTCCGCGGCTGTCCGAGCGCGCCGTGCGCGAACGGTTCTGGCGCGTGATGGCGGTGGATGTGGGTGCGCTGGTCGCCGTCGTGGGCGTGGCCGTCGTGCTGTCCGGGACCGCGCCGCCGATCCCGATCGAGGCGGTGGAGGACCCCACGCCCGCGTACTCGCTCACGGGCTACGAGCTGCCGCCGGCGCCCTCGGCTCTCAACTGGCTGGTGCTGTGGCGGCTCGAGATCCTCTCCGCGGTCGCGGTGGGCACCGCGGCCGTGATGTATCTCCGGTGGGCCGTGAGGCTGCGCCGCCGCGGCGATCGCTGGCCCTGGTACCGCACGTTCTCGTTCGTCACCGGCCTGGTGGTGCTGGCCTGGATCACGCAGGGCGCGCCCACCATCTACGGGATGGTGACGTTCTCCGGGCACATGGTCGAGCACATGATGCTGGTCATGGTCGCACCTGTGCCGCTCGCGCTCGGCGCGCCGGTCACGCTCGCGCTACGGGCCCTCCCGGCGCGCACCGACGGCTCGCGCGGGCCACGCGAGTGGCTGCGCGGCATCGTCGACTCGCGGCTCCTGCGCGTCCTGTCACATCCCATCGTCGCCGCCGTCAACTTCGCCGGCTCGCTGGTGGTCTTCTACTACACGCCGCTGTTCGAGTTCGCTCTCAGCAACCACGTGGGCCACCTGGGCATGCTCGTGCACTTCACGCTGGCCGGCTACCTCTTCGCCAACGCGCTGGTGGGCATCGACCCGGTGCCCACGCGGCCCTCGTATCCGATGCGCATCGTGCTGCTGTTCGCGACCATGGCGTTCCACGCGTTCTTCGGGGTGTCCCTGATGAGTTCCGAGGTGCTGCTCGCGCCTCGCTGGTTCGGTCTCATGGGGCGCGACTGGGGGCCCGATGCGCTTGCGGACCAGCAATACGGGGGCCAGCTGGCCTGGGGAATCGGCGAGCTGCCCGTGGTGCTGCTCGCCATCGGCGTCATCGTGGGCTGGCGCATCGCCGATGCGCGGGAGGCCAGGCGCACGGACCGGCAGGCGGACCGCGACGACGACGCGGAACTGCGGGCCTACAACGCGATGCTCGCGGAGACCGCTCGGCGCGACCGCGACGCGTGAAGTTATCCACAGATTTCATCCACAGGCGTGTGAACAGCTGGTGAACAGCGTGTGGAACCGGTGGATAAAACTGTGGGTAAACGGTGGAGGAAAAAAAGGTGCTTGGAGCGGTTGCGGGCAGGGGTGGACGCGAGTAGACCTAGTCCCATCGGAACTTCGGTTCCACCGCCTCGAGAGGTCGCAAGATCGGTTCGAGGGCCGACATTGAGGGTGGCTGGCTCGGTTCGCCGGGACATTGCCCCTGGTAATTCGGCATATGGTGGGTCGGAGTGACGGATGCGTCGGACAACGTCGGTCCATGTCGACGGGACTGCCCACGGGTGGTTCCTGAGAATTGTGGGTGACGGCACAGGGACCTGGCGGCCCGGCGCGTCGGCCGAGAGGTCGCCCCTTTCCAGGGGTGAAGCCGCATCGTCAATCGCGGCCGTCGGGGGTGGGGAGTTATCCCCAGCCTCGAGAACTCTCCGGCCATGGCAAGGCCCCCCGAACGCTTACTTCGGGGGGCCTTCGCCTTGCCGGCACCGCTCTCGCGGCCCTGCCGGTCACGCTATTCGCAGTCGTGCACGCGACGGCGGCGACACGCCTCACTTGCGTCAACATCCCCCGGGCTCCTGGTACTCCCGTGATGCCGCCGCCGTGCCCGCCCGAGTGCGGGGTACGTTGTGAGGGCAAGGACCATCCACCGCCGGGGAGGCCACGATGCCGGACAGTGACGGCCGCGACGACCAGCCCACCGAGGGCGCGGAGCAGCCCTCGGAGGGCGTGGACGACGGCGCGCCGCCGAGCGCGTTGTCGCCCTACCTTTCGGAGAGCGCACCCACCCCCGCGGACGCGTCCCCGCCGACGCCCGCATCGGCCGGTGACCCCTCCGTCCCTGCCGACCAGGACGAGCGCGCCGCCGCCGATCCCGATCCGGCTGCGGGCAGTCCTGGAGAGGACGACACCCAGGTGATGGACCCGGTCGACGACCAGTCCACCCAGGTGATGGACCCGGTCGAGGACGACCCGGAGCCTCGCCGAGCGCCATGGGCCCCCGTGCCGTCGGACCGCGGCGACGAGGACGCTGACGACGAGGACGCTGACGACGCCACGGCGCAGGTGCCCGCCGAGCCCTCCACCGACCGGAACTGGCTGGGTGTGGCCGCATTCGTCACCGGAGCGCTGGCCCTGAGCGTGGTGGCCATCGTGCTCGGACACCTCGGACTCTCAGCCGCGAAGCGGCGGCGCGCGAACAACCGCAGCTTCTCGATCGCGGGGCTGATCCTCGGATACCTCGGCCTGATCCTCACCGCCGCGGGAGCATGGCTGTACCTCAGCGATCCCTCGTCGGGGGCCGACATGGATGCCCGAGCGCAGCAGGACGTGAGCGCGGTCGGAGCGGCGGCCGCCACTGATGCGTCGCAGTCGGGGCAGCTCCCCGACGTCGAGCAGGTCGAGGCCGGCTACCGGGTGGGTGACGACACGATCACCGCCCACCTCACCGGTGATCCCAGCCTGGCGTTCACGGGCACGACCGCGACGAACTGGTGCCTCAGCATCAGCTATGAGGGCGGCGAGCAGTCCGCGTTCCACTACGTGGCGACGTCGGGCATGGCTGCTGGCCCGTGCCCGGGCGGCGACTGACCCTCGATACCCAGCACGTCCAATTCAGCGCACTCCAGGCTCGCTGGATACCCAGGAGGGCCGATGCTCGGGCTGGCTAGCCTTCCAGCACCGTGCCATCTGCGACGTGCGAGGGTGCGCCTCCGTCGTCCAAGGTCACCGCGCCGCGCACCACGACCCCGGAGCCGAAGGTCCAGTCGCCCTTGACGGTGAGCGACGTGGCCTCACGCAACGAGGGCGGGCCGTACGGGAACCGCTTGTCGAACTCGCCCATGGTCTTGTAGAACCTCGAATCGAGGTCGACCAGCGGCGCGCTGTCCACGTCGAGCCGCAACGCCCCGTCCTCCGCCAGCTTGTAGGCATCCGAGCGCAGCGTGAGCAGGTCGTTCGTGGTCTTGACGGGCAGGAACCGGTCGCGGCCCACGACGATGGCCGTGGCCCCCTCGAACACCTCGATCGCCGCGCCCATGGCGGATTCGATCTGGTAGACCTCGGGCGACTCGGGGTTGGTCGGGTCCACGTTCTTGCGGTTGCGGATCAGGGGCAGGCCGAGCACCGCGCCCCTCTCGGTCAGCGCCGCGTGCAGCTTCTCGAGGTCCCACCACAGGTTGTTGGTGTGGAAGAACGGGTGGTGGTGCTCGTCCGTGAAGAAGTGCATCTCCTCGGGAGCCGTCTGGGCGGTGTCTCGCAGGATCAGCTGCCCGTCGGCCTTGCGGATCGCGAGGTGGCCACCCTTACGGTCCGCCGCGGTCCGCGTGCACAGCTCGGCGGCGTAGGGGGCGCCGGATGAGGCGAACCACCCGGCGATGCGCGCATCGGGCACCGCGCCCAGGTTGTCGGAGTTGGAGGCGCTCGCATAGCGGAAGCCCTCGTCCAGCAACTGCTCGAGCACCCCCGAGGCCAGCAGCGCGGTGTAGATGTCGCCGTGGCCCGGCGGGCACCACTCGAGCGACGGATCCTGCGGCCAGTCCACGGGCGTGAGGTCGTCCACTCGCAGCTTGGGCTCGCGGTTCTGCAGGAAGTCGAGCGGCAGCCCGTCTACCTGGATGTGGGGGTTCGCGCCGAGCACCCGGAGCGAATCCTGCTGCGTGCGGAACGAGTTCATCAGCACCAGAGGCAGGCGGGCCCCGGTGGCCTTCCTTGCCGTGCGCACCTGCCCCGCAATGAGGTCCAAGAAGCTCTTGCCGTCGCGGACCGGCAGCAACGACTTCGCGCGATCCATGCCCATCGACGTGCCGAGGCCGCCGTTGAGCTTGATGATCGCGGTCTTCGACAGTGCCTCCCGCGCCGCCGCGTCGTCGACCTCGACCGCGTCGAGCCGGTCCGGGTCGAGCAGGGGCGAGATGTCGTCCTCGCGGATCAGGCCGGTCGCGCCGGCCTCGAGCTCGCCGTAGTAGTGGGAGAAGACGTCGATCGCGGCTTGGGTGACGCCGCCGTCGCGCATCTTCTGCTGGGCCTGGGCAAGTCCTTCGGCGCTCATGGCACGAGCCTAGAGGGAGGCCGCCCGCCGCGGGTAACGGGGCGCGTCAAGAACTTGCGGTGCGCTCACGGCTCCTGCCCACGTGATCGTGCTGCCGTACGGCGCCGTCGATAATTGCACAAATGTCACTATAGCCGCTTAATGTGGCGAATCGCGACGCGCCATTGTGCAGTTCCTCACATGCTGCATCTATCTGTTGCAGGCCGAAATGAACTGTCTGTACCTTGCGAATGCCTCAAAGGTTCGCGGTGCAGTAACCCCGGACTTCACAAAGACCGTTGAGGAGACTGCAGTCAATGTCTTCCTGCGGCGCCAATTCAGGGAGAGTTGATGAAGAGCGTTCGAAGCAGCGATTCGAAACGTCGCGAGAGTCGGCTGTTGAAGCCGCTCGCAATTGTGGGATCTTTGGCACTGATCACCATGGGCAGCGTCAGCGGCGCATCTGCGGCACAGGGAGATGCGGCCGAAGGCGAAGGACAATTGGTCGACACCGGAGCGCTCGAGCCGATCGCGGCGCTCGAGGGGGCCTACTCGGCATTCGGTGATGGAGACCCGGATGCCACCAGCCTGGACCTGACCGCACTCGGGCTCGTGGACCTCACGATTCCCACCCTCGCGTCCGCGGATCTGGCCGAGCTCATGGAACTCGGGGTCGTCGGCCAGTTCGCGAACTCCGGTGTGGAGGGCGCGATGGCCTCCTCGGGCGCAATCACGGAGACGGGTCTGATCGACGTCGGTGCAGGTAGTGAACCGACGAATGACTCGCGCGTGAACCTGGCGCCGGTCCTTGACGGCGTCGCTGCCGACGGCGTGGTATCTGATCTCGCCTTGGAGCTCGGCGCAGTGGCGGCCTGGGCGCAGGCCTCGCGAGGCACGTCGGTCGATGTCGACAGCGACTACCTGCTCGCAGGAGCCGCCCTCAACGTCACGAGCCCGGCACTCGGTGCGCTGACGTCAGACCTGAACGCTCTCGTGAGCGACGTGGACTCGGATGTCAACGCGCTGGTGGGCAGTGGGGGATCGCTTTCGACTGCTTTGGCCGGAATTACGGGCGATCTCGAGTCAATTCTTGGTGCGATTCCCGTTTTGAGCACCTTGACCGACGTGAACATTGACGATGTCACCACGACCGTCGACCTGGATCTGAGCAGTGCACTTTCGACTGCGCTCGACGAGCCACTTGTCGATGACGATGGAACGGTCAGCATCGATCTCACCGAGGGGTCGATCGAAATCGATCTCGGAACGCTGTACGACCTCAACAATCTCGACGCGAACACGACTCTTCTCACCGATGCCGCCATCAATGCGGCCCTCGTCAATATCGTGGAAGAGGTTCTCCTTGATGAACTGCCAGCGCGCATTGCGAATGCGGTGGACGACGCACTCGAGACGACCGAGGTGACCGCAAGCATCGAGACCTCGCTCTCCGCACTTGGCTTGCCGTTGGGCTCGCTGGATCTCGATGTCTCGGGTTCGCTCAGCAGCATCCTCGCGCTCGACGGTGCGCCCGATCCCACACTCGACATCGGGGCGAGCATCGTCGGAATCGACCTCGACGAACTGCTCGACTTGGTCGCGGAGCCCATCTCCGAGCTTGTGCTGCCCCTCGTCGGCGACATCGTGAGCGCGGTGCTGGACCCGGACGCGCTCGCGCTCGACGTGCAGGGCCTCGCCACAGGCACGGTGACCGCGCTCGACCCACTGCTGGGACTGCTCAACGAGATCGTCGCCGTGACGGTCAACGTCCAAGAGCAGCCCGGCGCCTTCAACGACCCCAACGGCTACGATCCGGACTCCTTCACGCAGCGGGCGCTCTCGGTTCAGTTGCTCCCGGCTCTGGGCGGACCTGTGCTCAGCCTCGCCTCGGCAACGGTGCGAGCCACCGACGCGGAGGACGTGGTGATCGTTTCGCCGACGCCGGGTACGGAGTTCACGGTCCCGACGGAGGATGGCACGACCGACGTGGATGTCACCGGCACGGGTGAGCCTGGTGCGACGGTCGAGGTCACCAGCGGTGGCGAGACGGGATCGACGACTGTTGACGAGGCTGGCGACTGGACGGTGACGTTCGAGGCACTGCCGGTGGGTGACCACGGTGCGGTTGCCGAGCAGTTCATCGACGGTGACTCCACCGGCACCGATGACACGAGCTTCGTGATCGTCTTCGACGATTCCACCGACCCGGGCACGGACCCGGGCACGGACCCCGGCACCGACCCAGGTGACGTGGTGATCGTTTCGCCGACGCCGGGTACGGAGTTCACGGTCCCGACGGAGGATGGCACGACCGACGTGGATGTCACCGGCACGGGTGAGCCTGGTGCGACGGTCGAGGTCACCAGCGGTGGCGAGACGGGATCGACGACTGTTGACGAGGCTGGCGACTGGACGGTGACGTTCGAGGCACTGCCGGTGGGTGACCACGGTGCGGTTGCCGAGCAGTTCATCGACGGTGACTCCACCGGCACCGATGACACGAGCTTCGTGATCGTCTTCGACGATTCCACCGACCCGGGCACGGACCCGGGCACGGACCCCGGCACCGACCCAGGTGACGTGGTGATCGTTTCGCCGACGCCGGGTACGGAGTTCACGGTCCCGACGGAGGATGGCACGACCGACGTGGATGTCACCGGCACGGGTGAGCCTGGTGCGACGGTCGAGGTCACCAGCGGTGGCGAGACGGGATCGACGACTGTTGACGAGGCTGGCGACTGGACGGTGACGTTCGAGGCACTGCCGGTGGGTGACCACGGTGCGGTCGCTGAGCAGTTCATCGACGGTGACTCCACCGGCACCGATGACACGAGCTTCGTGATCGTCTTCGACGATTCCACCGACCCGGGCACGGACCCCGGCACCGACCCGGGCACCGACCCGGGCACGGGCCCTGGCACCGATCCGGGCAGCGAGCCTGGCGCAGGCTCAAACGGCAACGGCCCGGGTCAGCTGTCTCAGACCGGTTTCGAGTCCGGCAGCCTGCTGTGGATTGCGGTGTTGCTGCTCGGTTTCGGAGCCTCCGCCGTGCTCCTGTCGATGCGGTGGGGACAGTCTGACCGCGCGGTCGCCTAAGCGCCGAGGTTGATGCCTGCGGGGCCTGGGACTGAGTGCCAGGCCCCGCAGGTCTGTGCTGCGGGAGACGTGGGGCCACCCGCGTCCACGCCGTACCTACCGGACGTTCTCGCTGTGCACCTGGTCGTCATCTCGCAGTTCCTGTGCGCGGTGCTTGGGTGAACCGGGCTCGGCGATGTGTGCGGACGCGAGGGCGTCGCCGGGCGCGTTCCGTGTGGCGTAGAGGCTTGTCGCGGTGACGATCGAGAGGACGACGATGATGACGATCAGCGACAAGAGGGTCGGGATCTCCGGCACGCCGGGCCAGATGCCGTGGGCCCAATGCAGCACCAGCTTGACGCCGATGAAGCCCAGGATGGCGGCGAGGCCGTAGCCGAGGTGAACCAGCTTGCTGAGCGCGCCCTGAAGCACAAAGTAGAGGGCGCGCAGGCCGAGCAGCGCGAAGGCATTGGTGACGAACACCAGGTAGGGGTCGCTGGTGATGCCGTAGACCGCAGGCACAGAGTCGACGGCGAAAACCACGTCGGTCGCGAAGATCGCGACGACGACGACGGTGAGCGGCGTGAGCGCACGCTTGCCATTCTCCTTCACCGACAGACGGCTTCCGCGGTAGTCCTCGGTGATCGGCATGAACCGGCGAATCAGGCGGACCGAACGCATCTGCGATACGTCGACGTCGTGCGAGCCGCCCTTGAGCTGATCCCGCAAGATCTTCACTCCCGTCAGCAACAGGATCGCCCCGAACAGCAGAAAGGCCCAGGTCAGGTTCGCCAGCGCCGCTGCCCCGAGTGCGATGAAGATGCCGCGCAGCACGAGCGCGCCGATGATGCCAAAGAGCAGGACCCGCTGTTGTAGCACGGCCGGCACGGCGAATGCGGTGAGCAGCAGCATGAAGACGAACAGGTTGTCCACCGACAGGGACTTCTCGACCAGGTAGCCGGTGAGGTACTCGACGCCGGTGGTGGACCCATACTGCGACCAGATCCAGGCGCCGAACGTCAGCGGCAGCGCGATGTAGAACGCGCTCCAACTGAGGGCCTCGCGCATGGAGACCTCATGGGGGCGGCGGGTGACCACAAAGTCGAGCGCCAGGAGGGCGAGGACGGCGAGAATGGTGACGAGCCACATGGTCGGCGTGCCGATGGTCGTGAGGGCAGCGGTCGATTCGAGAGAGGTGAGCACGGTTTCTCCGGGGTGCGAGGGACGACGGTCAAAGGACCGAGGTCTCCTTCGCCCTGCAGTGCAGGGCCGCCGCCCGAGGTCGCTTGCGCGCCGTAGTGACCGGGCCGATGTTGGGAAGTACTCCCCTCGTGGAGGGTAGAGTACAGCGTTTTTTTGCGCTGACCGCCAATTCCCACGCTCGATTTGTTTGACTTGCGCGGGTCTGATCTCGTTTACTTCACGTCATGGATGACCCCAACAGTCCCGGCACCCGCCTCTGCGACATGACACAGGAGGTGGGTTGCTGATGGACCAGGACACTCTCTTCAACGTGGGCCTGGTGCTCGTCTTCATCCTGATCGGCGGCGTCTTTGCCGGCACGGAGATCGCGTTGGTGTCGTTGCGGGAAAGCCAGATCCACCGCCTGCAGAAGCAGAGCTCGAGGGGTGCCCGGGTGGCGTCGGTGGCCCGGGACCCGAATCGCTTCCTCGCTGCGGTGCAGATCGGTGTGACTGTCTCTGGCTTCTTTTCGGCCGCGTACGGCGCCTCGACTTTGGCTCCGGACTTCGCTCCCGTCCTCGAGGGTGCGGGCCTGCCCGCGGGGCTCGCTCAGACGGCGTCGCTCATCGGTTTGACCTTGGTGATCGCCTATCTGTCGTTGGTGCTTGGCGAACTGGTTCCCAAGCGCTTTGCGCTGCAGCGGGCCCAGCGCGTGGCCCTGTTGGTGGGACCGCCCCTGGATGGGTTCGCGACCCTGATGCGCCCGGTGGTGTGGTTGCTGTCGGTCTCGACCAATGCCGTGGTCCGCCTGCTCGGGGGCGACCCATCGGCCAAGTCTGAAGAGATGTCGGAGGAGGAACTGCGCGACATCGTGGTCGCACACCAAAGCCTCAGTGACGATGAACGGCGCATCCTCGGCGACGTCTTCGACGCCGCAGACCGGCCCCTCAGCGAGGTGATGCGGCCTCGTGGAGAGGTGACGTTCATGTCCGGGGCCTCGCTGGTGCGTGACTCTCTCGAGACCGTCCGCTCAAGCCCCTACTCTCGCTACCCCGTGACGGGCGACGACTTCGACGACGTGATCGGGGTCCTGCACGTGCGGGATCTGCTCGGCGCGGACGCGGACACCGCTCTCGCGGACCTCGTCCGCGAGGTGCCCCACTTGCCGTCCACCGCTCACCTGTTGCCTTCCCTGTCCCAGATGCGCCGGGAGGGCCGCCACCTTGCAGTGGTGGTTGATGAGTACGGCGGCACGGACGGGATCGTGACCCTGGAGGACCTGGTCGAGGAGTTGGTCGGCGACATTCGCGACGAGTACGACGCTGTCGAGCCGACGCTAGCCCCGTCCGCCGACGGGACCGTCAGCGTCGACGCGGGCATCACGATCGAGGAGTTCGCCGAGGAGACCGGCATCCACCTGCAGGACGGCCCCTACGAGACTGCCGCAGGGTATGTCGTGAGCCGCTTGGGCCGAGTGGCAGAGGTCGGTGATGCGATCACAGTCGACGACCACGAACTCGTCGTGACTGAGACGGATTCCAACCGTCTGGTGCGACTCCAGGTCCTACCGGCACGAGGGCGAACCGATGGCACAGATCCGGCACAGGCCACGTAGAGGACCGGGGCGTGATCGAAGCGAGCCGGGGCGTCTGGCTATGTTGGAGCGGGTGACGGGAATCGAACCCGCGCTATCAGCTTGGGAAGCTGAAGTTCTACCATTGAACTACACCCGCGCGCACCGCCACAGGCGGTGCAGGACACCCATAGTAGCCGCGAGCCCCGCACGCGGGGAACTCGGCCAGCGAGGCGGGAAGGATCAGGCGTCGCGCGCGACGAGCGAGAAGGTCGCGGAGCGCGTCTCGCCCGGCTGCACCAGGAACAGGCCCGTTCCCTCGACGCCCTTTGCGTCGAGGTTGAAGGCGTCGTTCGCGTTGGAGACCGGCTCGAAGGCCCAGAACGGCGCGTTCTGCGGGATGTAGAGCACCGCGTGCTCCAGAAGCTCGTCCGCCTCGACGTCGATCGTCACGGCGCCCGGCCACTCGATGGTGGCGAGCCGGTCGCCGCGCCGGCCCGCGAGGCAGTCGTCCACGAACTCGTGGCCGAGCTCCCGCGCGTCGCGGAAGTCCGCCGCGGGCCGAATGGCCCCGGCCCCCGCATCGGGCATGCAGTCCACCAGGTCGTAGCCGGCGTCTGCCTCGATCTGCAGGCGCGCATCGGGCGAACCCGCGACCGAGCGCAGGAAGTAGGGGTGGTGGCCGAAACCGGCGGGGAAGGTCTCGTGGTCGGTGTTGGTGACCGAGTAGGTCCACACGAACCGGTCGCCCTCGAGCGCGTAGGTGAATCTCGCGGTGAAGGTCCATGGCCAGTTGACCCCGTACACGTCGCGCGAGGCGAACTCGAGGACCACGCGGTCGGGGGACTGCTCGACGACGCTCCAGGGATAGTCCCACCCCGTGCCATGGATCGCGGTGCCGTCCGGCCAGTTCACGCGGAGCTGGTACTCGCGCCCACCCCACACCAGCAGCCCATCGCGGATGCGGTTGGACCACGGCACCAGCGGGTAGGACGCGGTGTCGTTGGGGCCGGCCGCACTCTCCGGAGTCGGTCGGAGCACGTCCTGCCACTGCCCGCCGATGCGCACGCGCCCGAACGCGATGGATCCGCCCTTGTCCGGAACGAAGCCGATGCTCCAGCGGTCGTTCTCGATCAGGGGTGCGTCAGCGCGCGCGGAGTTCTCAGGCATGGTGACATTGTGGCGCATCCGCCAGCGCCGTGTGGGGGACGCGCGGGTGGGCCTCGGGCGCACGACCATTCGGCCGATGCGGGGTCTCCGCTTTGGGCACAATGTCCTCATGGCGGGGGTGAAGTGGGCCACGGGGGCGGTCGCGTGCGTGATCGTCATTGCGGCGTGCGATGGCCCGCCCGCGACGCCGTCGCCCACGCCGACCGGCGACCTGTCGCCTCCGACCGTCTCCGCTGTGGGCGACACCGCCTTTCCGCGGACGCTCCAGGCCGACCGCATGGTGGAGGTGCAGATCGAGACTCCCGGCGACCGCCGCGGCATCGTGGTGTCGGTCGCACTGGACTCCCCGTACTTCGGCCCCTCGGGCACCGTGCCCACCAACGTGCTGCTCGAGCCCGGCTGGGTCTCGAGGCTGCGCGTTCCACTGGGGCCGGCGCTGTGCCCCGCCGGTTCGGGCGAGTCGGTCGCGACGGTCGAGGTGCGCGCCTATGACGGCACCGAGGTCGCCGAGCGGGAGGTGACTCTCGAGGATCAGGCGCTGGCCGACATCAACGAGACCGAGTGCCGCAGGCGCATCGCGACGGACGCGGCGGCGCCGTCCTTCGCGGCTCCTGTCGCCCGGGGCGATGCCGTCGAGACGTCGGTGGTGCTTCAGCGCGGCTCGTCGAACGCCGCCGCAACGCTGACGTCCCTGTCAGGCAACGTGATCTTCTCTCTCGAACCGGAGCCGGGTGTCCTCCCGGTCACGCTCGAGCCGGGCCAGGAGCGCGCCGCGGTCCCGGTGACCCTCACGGCCACGCGGTGCGACGCTCACGCCTTCGCCGAGTCCAAGAAGACGTTCGTATTCACCGCGTCCTACGACGTGGCCGGCCAGGCCATCGCAGCGGAGTACCAAGCGGAGGGAGCCATGCGGGAGGCGCTCCAGGAGCTGTTCGATCGGTGCGGCGCGCGCAATGACTCGGACGGCATCGGGGGGCAGCAAGGGTGACGAGTTCGGGTGCGCTGCGCGAGCTCCGGCCGTTCGAACAGGAATGAAAAGCCGCTGGTATTCGGCCGATGCGCGGGCGGCTTGGGAATAGTGCCGGCTTGGCGGCGGTTGGGACAGGTGCAGGTGTCGCCCGGGGAGGGTCCCCGTCGCTTCAAGCGAGGAGCGGCATCGCCCACTCGGGAGGTGCAGTACCAATGGCTATCGGATCCGGCATTTTCCTGATCGCCCTCGGCGCGATCATGGCGTTCGCGCTCAACGAGAGCGTCGACGCGGTCGACCTACAGCTCGTGGGGATCATCCTCATGATTGCTGGTGCCGTCGGCATCATCATCTCGCTGCTGGTGAACCGTCAGCGTTCCAACACCACGCACCGCGAGGTCAAGGAGCAGCACGTCGACGAGCGCCGCCGCGACATCGACGGCTGACCCCACCCAGTACTGGCACGCCTCGGGCCGCGACCGTGATGGTCGCGGCCCGTCGTGCGTCCGGGCCCGGAGGCGCCCGGTGCCTGCGTGCCCGAGGGTGCTACGGCTGCCCGCTCGCGTCCTCGATCTGCTGGGCGCGCAGGCGCAGCACCGCGTCCTCGCGGGGGTTGGACTGCGTGGGGTACGTGAACTCGAGAAGCGGCCGATGCCGGTGGTAGGTGACCTCGAGGTTCCAGTAGCGAACGGACCACGCGGTGGCTCCCAGCGCGACGGCGATCGCCGTGATCGCGCCGACCCCGATCGCCCAGCGGGGGTTCGCGTCACCGATCCATCCCACCAGCGGCGAACCGACCGGGGTGGACCCCAGCAGGATCATCGAGTACAGCGCCATCACCCGGCCTCGCATGTGCGCGGACGTGCTGGTCTGGATGGCCGCGTTGGCGGAGGTCAGCATCGTCAGTGCGGAGAAGCCCACCGCGATGGACGCGACGAGGTAGAGCTCGTACGACGGCATGAGCGCCATCACGGAACTGGACACGCCGAACATCAGCGCCGATCCGAGGATCAGCCGCAGCCGCACCTGGCTGCGTCGCGCGGCGAGCAGCGCCCCGGCGAGGGAGCCGATCGCGAGCACCGAGCCCATCAGCCCGTAGTCCTCGGGGCCGCGATCGAACTCGATGCGCGCCATCAGCGCGCTGGTCATCTGGAAGTTCAGCCCGAACGCGGCGACCACGGACACGACGATCATGACGACGATCACGTCGGGCCTGCCTCGCACGTATCGGAGCCCCTCCTTGATCTGTCCGGGGCTGCGCGGCGCGCGTTCGAGCGGCACGAGCTCGGAGGACCGCATGAGCAGCAGCGCCACGATGGTCGCCAGGAAGGTCAGCCCGTTGACCACGAACACCCAGCCGATGCCGATCCAGGCGACGGTCAGTCCCGCGATGCCGGGGCCGATCAGTCGCGCCGCGTTGAAGGATGCGCTGTTGAGGCCCACCGCATTGGTCAGCCCGTCGGGGGGAACGAGCGAGGCGACGAACGTCTGGCGCACGGGGACATCGAGAGCGCTGACGATCCCGAGCCCGAATGCGAACGCGTAGACGTGCCACAGCTCGGCCTGGCCCAGGAGCACCAGCGCGCCGAGCCCGAGCCCGAGCATCGCGGCGGCGCCCTGGGTCGCGATGAGCAGCATGCGCTGGTTCACGCGATCGGCGAGCACCCCGGCCCACGGTCCCAGGATCAGGAAGGGCAGGAACTGGAGGGCGGTCACCACCCCCACGGCCACCCCCGAGTCCTGGGTGAGCACGGTCAGTACGAGCCAGTCCTGAGCGACCCGCTGCATCCACGTGCCGACGTTCGACACCAGCGCCCCGGCGAACCACAGCCGGTAGTTGACGTACTTCAGCGACGCGAAGGTGCGGCTCATCGCGAGCGGCCGATGCGTGGACGGGACATGTGACCAACTTACGTCGGAGCGGATCCAGCAACGCGCGACGGCCACGAGTGCGTTCGGTGGGGTCCGCTGCCCTGAAACAGAGTTGTCACATCGCGGCCGTAGGCTGGCCGTATGACCAGGGTCGATGAGGACGCACTGGCCGCTTGGGTGGCGGCCGCCGTTCCCGAGGCCAACGCGGACCTCACATCCGTTCGCCGCCTCGCCAGCATCCTCGAGGACGACCAACCCGGGGGAGCCGACCGGTTCGCATCGCTCGCGGCGCGGATCGACTCGTCCGATGCGCTGGCCCATCAGGACGACCCGGACGTGCGGTGGCTGGCTCGACTGGCCGCTCGCGTGCACTTGGCCGATTCGCGATCGTGGCGGGACTTGAGATGGAGGCCCGCGCCGATGTCGGTGCCCGAGAGCTCCGACATCGCAGACGAGGTGCTCGCATCCCTCGTCGGTCGCGACCAGCTGCAGCGCCACTACGACGCGATCGTGATCGGCTCGGGCGCGGGTGGGTCGGTCGCCGCGCAGGAGTACGCGGAGGCGGGTCTGCAGGTGCTGGTGGTCGAGCGGGGAGACGCGCCTCCCACCCACACGCTTGCGAGGGACCACCTGCGCAATCCGCACGCCGATGCCGGACTGGACGTGCTGACCGGGCCCCCCGCGCGGGCAAATCCCCGTGTGCTTGCCGACGGGACCGTGGTCACCGCCGCGGACCCGCGCTGGGGCAACAATGCGATGACGCTCGGCGGCGGCACCCGCGTGTACGGCGCCCACGCCTGGCGCTTCTCGCCGCAGGACTTCCGCATGGCGTCGACGTACGGCGTGCCGGATGGCAGCGCACTCGCGGACTGGCCGGTCACGTACCAGGACATGGAGCGCTACTACGCGCACGCCGAGTTCGAGTGGGGCGTCTCTGGCGCGCCCGGGGATCCGGCGACGGAGGGGCCGCGCTCGAACCCGTTCCCGCTGCCCCCCATGCCGCGCACTCGCGGTGCGCACCGCCTCAAGGAAGGGGCCGATGCGCTTGGCTGGGAGACGCTGCCCGTCCCGCTGCTCATCAACTCCGAGCACTACCGTGGGCGTGCCGCGTGCTTGCGGTGCGCGCAGTGCGTGGGATTCGCGTGTCCGGTGGGCGCCAAGGCGGGAGCACAGAACACCACCCTGAGGCGAGCGGCGCGCACCGGCCGGCTCACCATCGTCTGCGCGGCGCAGGCGGTGAGGCTGACAGCGGATCGGACCGGCAGGGTGACGGGCGTGCTGCTGCGTGGTGCGAGCGCGTCCGATCGTTGGGAGACAGCGGTCGACGGCGACGAGATCGTCCTCGGCGCGGGTGCTGTCGAGACCGCGCGGCTGCTGCTCGCGAGCGCGCATCCAGGCGAACCGACGGGTGTGGGCAACCGCTACGACCAGGTGGGACGGCACCTCCAGGCACACGTGTCCGCGGGTGCGCTCGGGATCTTCGCGGACGAGGTCGAGGACGGCACCGGCCCCGGGCCCGCGATCGCGACCAATGATTTTCGGCACGCCAACCCCGGCGTCGTGGGCGGAGGCATGCTCGCGAACGACTTCGTCCCCACCCCTGCGGCCGCGCTCGGCTATCTGCAGGACGCCGGGCTGCTGCCGCACGCCGGCGATGGCATCGTCGCGGGCTTGAGCGACCTGGCGCCCCGCATGCAGCGCGTGGTGGGGCCGGTGCACGAGGTCACGACGTCCGGATCGCGGGTCACGCTGGATCCCCGGGTCACGGACCACGCGGGCATGCCGGTCGCCAGGCTCTCGGGCGACGTGCACGCCGAGGACCTGCGCGTGCAGCGGTTCCTCACCGACCGCGCGGAGGAGTGGCTGTGGTCCGCGGGCGCCACGACCGTCGTGCCGATGGGGCTGCGAGCGCCGGGCGACGGCCCGAGCGTGGGACAGCACCAGGCGGGCACGTGCCGCATGGGCACGGATCCCGCGACCTCGGTGCTCGATCCGCTGGGACGAGTGTGGGGTCACGCCAACCTGCGGGTCGTGGACGCCTCCGCGCACGTCACGAATGGCGGCGTGAACCCCGTGCTGACGGTGATCGCCAACGCGTATCGCATCATGGACGCGGCCGTGGGCGTGCGCGAATCGGACGACGCCTACGCCGAGTGACCCGCGCCGGAATCGCGCGAGGGTGCGGCGCGTTGCCACCGCCATGACCGACACCGCCGCACCTGCCGCCGTCCGCATCGATACGTGGGCGGACATCGTCTGCCCGTGGTGCTACGTCGGGGAGGCCCGATTGCGCGCGGCCGCCACCTCCGGCGCCGTTCCCGTCGAGCTGGTGGTGCACTCCTTCGAGCTGGACCCCACGCACTCTCACCCCGAGCGCGTGCTCGACATGCTCGCGCGAAAGTTCGGCGCCTCGCCCGAGGACGCCGCCGCGATGGACCAGCGGGTCGCGGACCTCGCGCGTGCCGAGGGCCTGCCGTACACCTCGGATCGCGTCACCGCGAACACCTTCGACGCTCACCGGCTGATCGCCGCGGCGGCCGTCGACGGTCGCGGGCTCGAGGTGCGCGAGGCGATTCAGCGTGGTCACTTCGAGGGGTCCGTGGACATCTCCGACTCGCATGCGCTGGCCGCCGCCGCCGCATCGGCGGGCATGGATCATGACCGCGCGGCGCAGGTGCTCGCTGGCGACGACTACGCCGACGAGGTGCGGGCCGACCAGGCTCAGGCGCGCGAACTCGGCGCGACGGGGGTGCCGTTCACCGTGGTCGGAGGCCGTCTCGCGATTCCCGGCTGCGTCGAGACCTCGCAGTACGCCGAGGTCATCGAGCGGGTCGCGGCCGACTCCGCCGCAGACTGACCCGCCGGCCACCGCTGGCCCCGCCCGCTCCCGCCGCTTCCCCACCCGCTGCCGCCGCTGGCCCACACCCCTCCCGCCGACTGGCCCACACCCCTCCCGCCGACTGGCCCACACCCCTCCCGCCGACTGGCCCACACCCCTCCCGACTCCGCCCCCCGCTCGCACCCCCCGCAAGTGTCGATCTATGTGCACTTTGGGGGTTGGAAGTGCACGGGTTTCGACACTTGCGAGGAACGGCGCAGGTGGACGGGCGCCGGTGGAACGGCGCCGTGGACGGGCGCAGGTGGACGGGCGCCGGTGGAACGGCGCAGGTGGACGGGCGCAGGTGGATGGGCGCAGCTGGAGGGGAGTCAGGACCGGGAACGGAGGCCGCGACGAAGCCTGCCCATGAGGTGAGTCGCGCGATCTCTTGACACGCCCATCGGCCGCTCGTAATGTACAACCAAATGGTTGTAGAAACTGATCTCACCGACGACGAGGTGGACCGCATCTTCCGGGCCCTCGCCGACTCCACGCGCCGCGACATCGTGCGCCGCAGCCTCGCGGCCGAGGCCTCGGTGTCCGAGCTTGCACGGGCGTACGACATGTCCTTCGCGGCGGTGCAGAAGCACGTCGCGATCCTGGAGGGGGCCGGTCTGGTGACCAAGCATCCCCACGGCCGCGAGCGCAAGGTGCGAGGCAATCCAGACGCGGTTCGGCGCGCGCAGGCGCTGCTGGACCGCTACGAGCAGATCTGGCGGGCGCGCATCGACAGGCTCGACGCGTTGCTTGCCGAAGACCCCGAATAGCACTCACTAGGAAGGCACGACCATGCCCGTCACCTCCGTCTCCACCGATCCCGAGTCGTTGACCACGACTCTCATCGCCGACTTCGCCGCGCCCGTGGAGCGGCTCTGGGAGGCCTATGCAGACCCCCGCCAGATAGAACGGTTCTGGGGCCCCGAGGGCTGGCCGGCGACCTTCACCCGACACGACTTCGCCGTCGGCGGCCGCTCGCACTACTACATGACGGGGCCCGACGGCGAGCAGTTCCACGGGCTGTGGGAGTACGTCGAGCTCGAGCCGCATGCGCGCGTGACAGTGCACGACAAGTTCGCATCCTCCGCCGGTGTTGAGGACCCTGACATGCCTGCGCTTCACATGACGCTGCGTTTCGAGTCGACTGAGGGCGGCTCGCGGTTGACGACGGTCACGACGTTCGCGTCGATCGAGGCGCTGAACGAGGTCCTGGCCATGGGCGCGGTCGAAGGCGCAGAGTCGTCGATGGGTCAGCTTGAAGGCGTGTTGGCGGACTTGGCGTCCTTCGCGGCCGGCCGTGCCGCCGAGGCCCAGATCCTCTCCGACACCCAGGTGCGCGTGTCCCGAGTCGTTCGCGGCACCCCCGAGCAGGTCTGGCAGGCTCACCACGATCCCGAGCTCATGAAGAGGTGGCTACTCGGGCCGGACGGGTGGACCATGCCGGTGTGCGAGATCGCGCAAGAGGTGGGCGACACCTATCGCAACGAGTGGGAGGACGAGAACGGCGAGAACCGGTTCGGCTTCGCGGGCGAGCTGCTGGCCTCCGAGCCCCCGTTCCGCGAGGTCACGACCGAGTCGATGCTCGGGATGGAGGGCGAGCCCAACATCAACGAGATGACTCTCATCCCCGTGGATGACGGGACGCTGCTGACTGTCGTCGTCACCTACCCGAACGCCGAGGTGCGAGACATCGTGCTCGGCACCGGCATGGTGGACGGCATGGAGACCAGCTACGCCCGGCTCGAGGAGACGGTGCTCGGGTGACGGCGAAACGCGCCTAGAGTGCGCCGTAGACGAAGAACAGCGCGTACGCGAAGGCGCCCGTCGCGACACACGCCAGGCCCACGGCCTGCCAGCTGCGCAGCCGGGTGACGGACAACCACACGAGTACGGCGATGCCCACCGCAATCGCCGCCCACCAGTACCCGACTGGGGTGGTGTCCGCGATCCTGACCACACCATGAGCGCCTTCGCCCGCCGCCACTCCCGGGAACACCGCCGCAGCGACTGCGCGCAACGGCCAGGAACCCGAGTGGCGCAGCGCCCACACCGCGAAGCCCATCGCGGCCCCGGCGATCACTCCTGCCGTGCACCACAGGACGACCCACGACATGCTCACGCCGAAGCCCCTCAGCTCGGAGGTGGCGAAGTAGCCGACCATCGCAAGGGGCCCCGCCAGGGCGCCGAGCAGCGCGTGCGCCCACGGTCGCCGCGCGGCCATGGAGACGGCTGCAGCGAGTGCGACGACCGGCGCGGCGGAGTTGAAGAAGGGTGCGACGGGATCGGGGGCGACGGTCTGGCCGAAGGACATCGCGACTCCCGCGAGGAGCGCGGCGGCAAGCGCGAGGATCACACGCATGGACACGGCGAAAGTATAGGTTGGTGGTGATGATCGTTATGGCCATAGATTCCGGCATAGGAGAGACACTCGACATGAAGATCTAGGTTCGCCAGACGCTCAAGTCTGGTCACGCGTACGCACGCCACCCCCAGACGTATTGCGAGAACCTATGCCTTCCTTGTCCTTCTCCCACCTGACCTTTGTGTGGCCCGACGGCTCGCCCGTGATCGCCGATGCGACCGCCTCCGTGAGCGGCGGCCTCACCGCCCTTGTGGGCGCCAACGGCGCCGGCAAGTCCACCTTGCTGCGGCTCCTCACTGGCGAACTCTCTCCCGCCTCGGGCACCGTCGCGGTTGCCGGCACGCTTGCGTATGTCCCGCAGGACGTCGCCCTCAGGGCCGATGCGCGGGCTGAGTCGGTCATGGGCCTCGCCTCGGTGCGGGGCGCGCTGCGCGCGATCGAGGCGGGGTCGGTCGACCCGGCCCACTATGAAGCAGTCGGCGATCAGTGGGACGTCGAGGAGAGGGCGACGGCCACTCTCGAGAGCCTGGGACTGCCATCCGACACTCTCGACCGCACGGTCGGGGAACTATCGGGGGGCGAGGCCACCCGGCTGGCCCTGGCATCGGCCCTCTATGCGCGACCCGACGTCCTGCTGCTCGACGAACCGACGAACAACCTCGACGCCGCGGCGACCGCTCAGGTGGTGGACGCATTGGCGTCGAGGCGCGGCGCGACCCTCGTGGTCAGCCACGACCGCACATTGCTGTCCCGCGTGGAGGCGATCGGTGAGCTGCGCCGCGGGCGCCTGCGCTGGTTCGGCGGAGCGATCGAGGAGTACGAGGCTGCTCTCGACGCGGAGCGGGCCGCAGCCGAGGCAGAGCTCCGGAGCGCCCGGTCCGAGGTCTCCCGTCAGCACCGTGAGCTGCGCACCCAGGTGGAGGGAGTGGGGCGTCGCCAGCGCGAGGGCGCCCGCAAGGCCAAGCAGGCCGGGCTGCCCCCGATCGTCGCGGGGGCCAAGAAGAGGTCGTCTCAGGAGTCGCAGGCCCGCGCGACCCGCGTTCATGAGGAACGGCTCGCCGACGCCCGCGACAGGAGAGACCGAGCGGAGGACGCCGCCGACCGCGACCGCGAGATCCGCGTCGAGCTCCCGGAGACGGGCGTGCCCGCGCGGCGCGACGTCGCGCGGCTCGAGAGGTGCGTGTTCGCAACCGGCACCCAGGCGGACGCCGCGATCCAAGGCCCCGAGCGCATCGTCCTCTCGGGAGCGAACGGGAGCGGCAAGACCACCCTGCTGCGCACCCTGTCAGGCGAGGTCGCCCCTCAAGCCGGCCGCGCATCGGCGCTGGTGCCCGTGGGGTACCTGCCGCAGCGGCTCGACGTTCTCGACCCCGCGCTGACGGTGGTCGAGAACGTGCGCGCGCGGGCGCCCGGCGCGAGCCCGCACGAAGTCCGTGCGGGCTTGGCGCGATTTCTGTTCCGCGGGGCCGACGGGGACGCGCTCGCGGGCACCCTGTCGGGCGGCGAGCGGCTGCGGGCGGCGTTGGCGGCGGTGCTGCTCGCGACACCGGCTCCGCAGCTGCTGCTGCTCGACGAGCCGACCAACAACCTCGACTTCTCCTCGCGCGCTCACCTGCTGGACGCGCTCGGGGACTTCCGGGGAGCGCTCATCGTCGTGAGTCATGATGCCGGGTTCGTGGCGGCGCTCAGGCCGACGCGGGAGTGGCGGCTGGATGGCACGTTCCTCGACACCCCGCTGTAGGAAGGTTCTGCACACGGAACGCCGTCCCGGGGCGTGCTGTAGGAGGAATCCGTTCACGGCAGCTCGGGCTCGGAGCTTGCCCAGCCACCACGGCCGGGACCAGACTCGCCACCATGAGTGACTACCAGCGCATCGACCTCGGCCCGTTCGACTCTTGGCGTGACCACTTCGGCGGCTTCGTGCCCGACCGCTCGCGCGACGGGCGCCGCGTCCTCGACCACGAGCTGCCGATGCAGTTCATCGGCGTCACTGCCAATTCCTTGGTACCAGGGGAGGAGGCGGGCTATTGGCATACGCACAGCTCGGACGAGGAGCTGTACATCTTCCTGACTGGCAGCGGGCAGATGGGGCTGGATGACGACGTTGTGGACGTCGGACCCGGTGCGGCGATCCGGGTGGGCCAGGGGGTGCGTCGCACCTGGCGCTGCATCCCTGAGTCCGACGGGCCCCTGACGTGGTTCTGCATCCGCGGAGATGGGGGCGCGCTGCCGCACCTCCCTGACGATGCGGAGCGCATCACGGATGTCCCGATGCCCTGGTAACTGGCGCATCGGCCTGCCGACCGGTGTGACCTGCGCGGCGCACGTGGAGTTCCTACAGGGCGTCCTGCGAGCACGAACTGTGTACAGAATTCTCCTACAGACGAGGGGCGGCGCAGGGCTGGTGCGGCATAACGAGGCGTTGTGTCCTGTTGCCCCCACATGAACTCACGCCATGACCACTCGGCTCTCGACGACGAGGGGAACGTATGAGGCCCGCAGATGTGGCGGACATGTGGTGGCGCAACGCCACGGTGTACTGCCTGGACGTCGAGACCTACCAGGACTCGAACGGCGACGGCATCGGTGACTTCCGCGGCCTCACCTCGCGCATCGAGCACCTGGCGAGCCTCGGGGTGACGTGTCTGTGGCTCATGCCGTTCTACGCATCGCCGAATCGCGACGACGGCTATGACGTCGAGGACTACTACTCCGTCGATCCCCGCCTGGGCACGCTCGGCGACTTCGTGGAGATGATGCGCACCGCGCGCCACCACGGCATTCGCGTGATCGCGGACCTCGTGGTCAACCACACCTCGGACCAGCACGCGTGGTTCCAGGAATCGCGGTCGTCGCTCACGAACCCCAAGCGCGACTGGTACGTGTGGCGGGAATCGCCGCCGGAAGACGCCCCGCAGGCCGTGATCTTCCCCGACCAGGAGGACAGCCTGTGGCGGCAGGACGAGGCGACCGGCCAGTACTACCTGCACCACTTCTATCGCCATCAGCCCGACCTCAACATCTCCAACCCTGAGGTGCGCGACGAGATCGCGCGGGTCATGGGCTTCTGGATGGAGCTGGGGCTGTCCGGCTTCCGCGTCGACGCGGTCCCGTACCTCCTCACGACGGCGGACACCCTCGCCGCGGAGCGCGAGACCGACCCGCACTCGTACATGCGGGCGCTCCGGTCCTTCATGGCCCGTCGCGCCGGCGACGCGATCATGCTCGGCGAAGTGAACGTCCCCTACAGCGACCTGATGAGGTTCTTCGGCGATGGGGGCGACGAGCTCGACCTGTCCTTCGACTTCCCGGGCATGCAGGCGATGTACCTCGCGCTCGCTCGTCAGGACGCGGGGCCGATGCGCGAGGCGCTGGGCTCGCGGCCGCTGCCGCCGCGCGACACGCGCTGGGCGACATTCGTGCGCAACCACGACGAACTGACGCTCGACCAGTTGAGCGATGAGCAGCGGGACGAGGTATTCGCGGCGTTCGGCCCCGAGCCCGAGATGCAGGTCTTCGGCCGCGGCCTGCGCCGCAGACTGCCCGGCATGTTCGACGGCGATCAGGACCGCATCCGCATGGTCTACTCGCTGCTGTTCTCCCTGCCCGGCACTCCGGTGCTGTTCTATGGCGAGGAGATCGGGATGGGCGAGAACCTCGACGTCCCGGGGCGTTCCTCGGTCCGCACGCCGATGCAGTGGGAACCAGGTGCGGGCGGCGGCTTCACGACGGCGAGCCCGGACAAGCTTCGCAGGCAGATGCCTGCGCATCCCTACTCGCCCGACGAGATCAGCGTGGCCGATCAGCGCGGGGACCCCGAGTCGCTGCTCACGCACATGACCATGCTGATCTCGAAGCGACGTGACAACCCGCACTTCGGATTCGGGGACGTCGAGTGGCTGGACAGTGCCGAGCCGAGCGTGCTCGCGCACAAGGCAGTGCTCGACGGCAGCTCGGTGATCGCGGTGCACCACCTGGGGGAGGCGCCCCTCGAGGTCACCCTGACGCCCGGGCTCGAGCCGGGAACGCAGTTGCGCGACGAGTTGACGTCGGGTGCGGGCATGGCGGAGCCGGTCGAAGTCGCCGAGGATGGGACGCTCACGGTCTCGCTCGGGCGCTATGGCGCTTGTTGGCTGCGGGCGTAGGGCGGTTTCCGCGCCTACCGGGCGCACCCTGACGGTGAATCGGGCACAGAGCTTTCCCACAGGCAGAAGCGGGCAGGGATCAACGAGCGTAGACTGATTCTTCACCCCTTCTTGGTGGGGACCTCTCGTTGACACCGGCCACCTGGCCGCAACGTCCCTGGCGCCTCCTTCCGAGCATCGACTCGAGGTTTGTCATGCGTCCCGTTCCACCCCCCGTCCTCGCTCTGCCCGCGCCCTCACCCGTCGACGCGCGCCCCACTGCGGTCGTGTACTGCGAGGGGAACTTCGCGCGGATCGACGGCAAGACGGCCAACGGCCTGGTGCGCTCCAGCGAGCGCTACCGGATCGTGGCCGTGATCGACAGCACCATCGATGGGGCCGATGCGGGTCTTGCGCTGGGCGACATCGCCGCCGGCATCCCGGTGGTCGCCTCGCTTGCCGAGGCTCTCGCGGCCGACGCCGCTGGCACGGCTGACGTGTTCATCTTCGGGCTCGCTCCCCTGTCGGGGCTGATGAGCGCCGCCGACCGCGCCGCGGTGCTCGCGGCGATCGATGCGGGGCTGGACATCGTCTCCGGCCTGCACGAGTTCCTCACGGACGATCCCGAGATGACCGCGCGCGCGTCCGCCGCAGGGGTCACGCTGCACGACATCCGCCGTCCACGCCCCACTCGCGACCTGCGCATGTTCGACGGCGCGATCGACGGTGTCGACTGCCTGCGCATCGCGATCCTGGGCACCGACGGCGCGATCGGCAAGCGCACCACCGCGACCCTGCTGACCGCGGCGCTCAACGAGGCCGGCGTGCACACGGTGATGGTCGGCACCGGGCAGACGGGCCTGATGCAGGGCGCGAAGTACGGAGTCGCTCTCGACGCCATCCCCGCGCAGTTCGGAGTGGGCGAGCTCGAGGGCGCCGTCGTCGCGGCGTGGGAGGCGGAACACCCGCAGGTCATCGTGATCGAGGGGCAGGGCGCCCTCAGTCATCCCGCGTACCTCAGCTCGACCGTGGTGCTGCGCGCCAGCCGCCCCCAGGCGGTGATTCTGCAGCACGCCCCCGGGCGCACGGTCCTGAGCGACTATCCGGATGTCGCAATGCCGCAGGCCGCGGACGAGCTGGCGTTGATCGAGCTCTTCGGACGCACGCGCGTGATCGGCCTCGCGATCAACCACGAGAACATGGGCCCCTCGGAAGTGGCGGCTGCCGCGGCGCTGTACGAGTTCGAGCTGGGGCTGCCCGCGGCGGATCCGCTCTGGGATGGCCCCGCACGCCTGGCGGACATGGTGCTGCAGGCATATCCCGCTCTGGTGCCGGAGGCCGAGACGGTCTCGACATGAGCGCACCGCGCATCGAGGTCGACCTTGCGGCGATCGAGCACAACACCCGGTTCCTGGTGCTGCGCCTGGCGAAGACCGGAATCTCGGTCACCGGCGTGACCAAGGCGACCCGGGGCTCGCCCGAGGTCGCACGCGCGATGCTGCGAGGCGGCGTGACCGGACTCGCGGACTCGCGCATCGAGAACCTCGAACGACTGCGGCGAGCGGGAGTGAGCGTCCCGCTCACGTTGCTGCGCTCGCCCGCTCCGGCCGAGGCGGACCGCGCCGTCATCGCCGCAGACGCGTCCCTCGTCAGCGATATGACCGTGGTGCGTGCGCTCGCGACCGCTGCGACCGCGGCCGGGCGCACCCATGGCGTCGTGCTGATGGTCGAACTGGGTGACCTCCGCGAGGGCGTGATGCCGGACGAGGTGCTCTCGTGCGCCCGCGAGGTGGCGGCGCACAAGGGCGTGATCCTCGATGGTCTCGGCACGAATCTCGCGTGCCTGAACGGCGTCATCCCGGGCGCCGAGCAGATGGGGGAGCTGTCGGTGCTCGCGGGACTCGTGTCGACGAGACTCGGGCTGCCCGGCATGCGCGTCAGCGGCGGCAACTCCGCGAACCTTCGATGGGCCCTCGGGCGGCGGCCCGCGGGCGCCGTCAACGATCTGCGGGTGGGGGAGTCGATCCTGCTCGGGTTGGATCCGCTCACCCAGCAGCCTGTCGCGGGCCTGCGCGGCGACGCTTTCACGCTTGTCGGAGCGGTCATCGAGTCGCGCGAGAAGCCTGCCGAGCCGTGGGGGCCCTCTGCGGCTCGTGCGGCGCAGGTCGGCAGCCCCGGCCCGGCCCCGCGCCGGCGTCGTGGCAAGCGCATTCAGACCATCGTGGCGCTCGGGCGCCAGGACATGGTTCCCGAGGGCCTCGCGCCACCCGCCGGCGTGAAGGTGATCGGCGCGACGAGCGACCACCTCGTGCTCGAGACCCCGACGGTGCTGGCCGCCGGCACGGAAATGCGGTTCGGAGTGGATTATGCCGCTCTGCTGCGCGCCATGGGCTCCCCGTTCGTCGCGGTCCTGATGATCGACTCATCCCGTAGCGCGCCCGCGAAACCCCTGGAAGAAGGTCATGTACGCACGGCGCCGTCGGTGAGCGTGCTGCAGGAATAGCGCCAGGTTAATGTAGAAAGATGCATGTCAAAGAGCGAGACCACCTGCTGAAATGCGATCAATGCCGCAACGGCGACCCGCTGCCGTTCGATTTCACGATGGCCTTTCAGCCCGTCGTCGACGTCCAGGAGCGCCAGGTCGCCGCGTACGAGGCTCTTGTGCGAGGCACCGACGGGTCCGGCGCGATGAGCATTCTGGGCCGCATCACCGAGGACAACCGCTACCGATTCGACCAGGCCTGCCGGACCAAGGCCATCGAGCTCGCAGCCCGGCTGGGAATCGACTGCCGGCTGAGCATCAACTTCCTGCCCAACGCCGTGTACGAGCCGGCGGCGTGCATTCGCACCACGCTGGCGGCCGCGGAGCGCACGGGCTTCCCCATCGAGCGCATCGTGTTCGAGGTGACGGAGTCGGAGGACATGGCCGACAAGGGGCACCTGACCAAGATCCTCCGGGACTACCGCGACAGGGGCTTCATCACCGCGATCGACGACTTCGGCGCAGGCTATGCCGGGCTATCGCTGCTGGTCGACTTCCAGCCTGACGTCATCAAGCTCGACATGGGCCTGTTGCGCGGCATCGACAGCGACCCCGTGCGCCAGGTCGTCGTGAAGGGCGCGATCGACATCTGCCGCAATCTCCAGATCGATGTGGTGGCGGAGGGCATCGAGACGTACGAGGAGTACCAGTGGTTCAGGTCGCAGGGCGTGCGCTACATGCAGGGCTACCTGTTCGCCAAGCCGGAGCTCGAGGCGCTGCCGAGCATCGAGTGGCCCGCGTAGCAACGTTCGCGGGCCGGGCGGGGCTGGCGCCCTGCGCGAATCCGGCCGCGGTAGCGTGGGCTCATGGCCCGGATCGTCCTTCTGCATGCCGCGCTCGGCCTCACGCATCATGTCCACGATTGGGCTGACGCTCTCCGCGGCGATGGCCATGACGTCGACGTCCCCGACATGTTCGAGGGACGGACGTTCCACGATCTCGATACGGGCACGGTGTTCGCTGATGGTGAGGGCGGCCCTCACGCCTTCGTCCCGGTGGTCGAGGATCAGCTCCGCGGTCTGCGGGGGCCCGTGGTGTACGCAGGGTTTTCGCTCGGCGGATCCGTCGCAGCACTGCTCGCGATGCGCAGCGCACACGCGGCAGGCGTGGTGATGATGAGCGGCCTGATCTTGCCCGAGTGGCTCGATGGCGAGCAGTGGCCCGGACATCTGCCTGCACAACTGCACCGCGCGGACGAGGACCCTTGGGTGCCGCAGGCCGATGTCTCGGCGCTCATGACGTTTGCGGGCGGTCAGTGTGAGGAATTCGAGTATCCCGGCTCGGGTCATCTGTTCGGATTCGAAGGGTGGCACGAGTACGACGATGAGGCTTCGCACCGCATGTTCGAACACGTGGGCGACTTCCTGGCCGATTTCTACTGACGTGACGAGCGTGTTACGCCCGAGGTGTGACGCGATGTCCGAAAACCGCTAGCGCGCCGAGCCGGCCCAGGGCACCCTGGAGTCGTGACCGCGATCATCCTCGACTTCGACCGCTGCTATTCGGCGGTGTCCACGCGCGACCCCAGATTCGACGGGCAGTTCGTGGTGGCGGTCCGATCCACCGGCATCTATTGCCGGCCGTCGTGCCCGGCCCGCACCCCCAAGGTCGCGAACTGCACCTTCTTCGCGACCTCTGCTGCCGCGCACCGGTCGGGCTACCGTGCGTGCAGACGCTGCCTCCCGGAGGCCGTGCCCGGCAGCCCCGAGTGGAACCTGCGGGAGGATGTGGCCGCGCGCGCGATGCGACACATCGGCGCCGGGCTCGTGGACCGCGAGGGCGTGGCGGGGCTGGCCGCTCGCCTGGGCTACTCGACGCGGCAGCTGGGACGACTCCTGACGGACGAGCTCGGCGCCGGGCCCCTCGCTCTCGCCCGGGCGCAGCGTGCCCAGACCGCCCGACAGCTGCTGGTGTCGACCCCGATGCCCGTCGCGGACGTGGCCTTCGCCGCTGGGTTCGCCTCGATCCGGCAGTTCAACGACACCATGGCGGAGGTGTTCGCCATGGCGCCCTCGCAGCTTCGCGATCGCGCGCGGCGCTCCGAACGCGCGGGACCCAGCGCGCCGTCCGCAGCCGGCAGCATCACCCTTCGCCTGCGCGCGAGGGAGCCGTTCGGGGGCGCTGACGTCATCCGGTGGCTGGACGCACGCGCGATCGCCGGTCTCGAACACGTCGAGAATGGCGAGTTCACCCGAGCCGTGCGACTCGCCGGCGGAGCCGCGCGCGTCACCGCCGCGCCCGGCCCGGACCACGTGCGGGTGACGGCGATGCTCCCGAACCTCGCCGACCTTCCCGAGCTGCTGGCCATGATGCGCAGGCTGTTCGACCTGGACGCCGACCCGGTTGCCATCGATGCGGCGCTCAGCTCCGATCCTCGGCTGCGCGCGCCCGTCGCGGCCGCTCCCGGCAGTCGCATCCCGGGCACCGTGGACCCGGCCGAGATGCTGGTCCGTGCCGTGCTCGGCCAGCAGGTGTCGGTGGCCTCCGCGCGCACCGCCGTGCAGCGCCTCGTGGACGCGCTCGGTGAGCCCCTGCGCACGCCGCTTGCGACCGACCACGTGACGGTCGAGTTCCCCTCGGCGGCGACGATCGCCGCCCACGCGGGCGAGGTGGTGCGCGGCCCTGCTGCCCGCATCGGCGCCCTGACGGCCGCGATGGAGGCGGTGGCGACCGGCGAGATCGTGCTCGACGCGGGCCGCACCCTCGCCCAGGCGACGACCGCTCTCGAAGCCGTCCCGGGCATCGGCCCGTGGACCTCGCACTACGTCGCGCTGCGGGTGCTCACCCACCCCGACATCCTGCTCACCGGGGACAGCGCGGTGCGCGCCGGCGCCAAGGCGCTGGGAATCCCGTCCGACGCGCGCGGGCTCGACGCGTACGCACGGCGCCACGCGCCATGGCGCAGCTACCTGATGATCCACCTGTGGCGGGCCGCCGCCGCACCCACCATGTAAGGAGCCACGATGCTCACGCACACCACGCTCGACACCCCGGACGGGCCGTTCACGATCATCGAGAACGAGCGCGGCGACGTCGTCGCCGCGGCCTGGAGCGACAGCGCCGATGCGGTCGCGGCCCGCGCGGGCATGTCCGGCGCGGTCTCAGGCGAGTGCGCATCGGCCGCCGCCGTGCTCGCGTACTACGAGGGAGACGCCGACGCGTTGGCCGGAGTCTCCCTCGACCCGCGCGGCTCGGCTTTTCGACGGCGCGTGTGGGACGCGCTGCGCGCGATCCCGTTCGGACAGACGCGCACGTACGGAGCGATTGCGGCGGCTCTCGGCTCTCCCGCGGCGAGCCGCGCCGTCGGGGGCGCGTGCGGCGCGAACCCGATTGCGCTGTTCATCCCGTGCCACCGCGTGAGCGGCGCGAACGGTGCGCTGACGGGCTTCGCGTGGGGCGTGGACATCAAGCGCTCGCTGCTGGAGCGGGAGCGCGCCGGCTGAGTGCGGGGAGAGCCCCGCTCTGCCAGAGGTCAGTCGCCCAGTTCCTGCGCGAGCTCCCGTGACCGGGCGGCGGCGGCATTCGCGCCGGCGGACACCACGCCCTGCAGGCCGGCATGCTCCATCGCCTCGAGCGCTGCGATCGTCGTGCCGCCAGGGGAGCTGACCCGTCGGCGCAGCTTCTGGGGCGTGTCGCCGGACTCCATGAGCAGCTGGGCAGCGCCCACGAAGGTGTGGGCGGCGAGCTGGGTCGCCAGCTCCCTGTCGAGCCCATGTGCCACCCCCGCCTCGGTGAGAGCCTCGACCACGGCGTAGAAGTAGGCCGGACCCGAGCCCGACACGGCGGTGACCGCGTCCAGGTCCTCTTCCGCGACGGTGACGACGAGCCCCGTGGCCCGCAGCATCGCCTCGGCCACGCCCAGGTGCTGAGACGTGGCATGAGAGCCCGGGGCGATCGCGGTGGCGCCCCGCGCGACGATCGCGGGGGTGTTGGGCATCGAGCGCACGACCGGTGCGCCATCGGGAAGGCGGCTCTCGTAGAAGGCCGTGGGCAGCCCCGCGGCCACCGTGATGACGAGCGCGCCCGGCTTGTAGGCGGTCGCGATCTCCGCGAGGGCCGAGTCGGCGTCCTGAGGCTTGACCGCGATCACGATCACCTCGGCGTCCTCGACCGCATCGGCGATCGAGGCGGCGGCGTGGATGCCGTGCGCCTCTTCAAGCGCGCCGGCGCGCGCCGTGTCCTTCTCCGCGACGGTGATCCCCTCGGCGGGCCATCCGGCGACACGCACGGCGGTGATGATCGTCCCGCCCATGACGCCCCCGCCGACCACGGCGATGCGAGGTGGCTCGGGAGTCGTCGACTCGGTCGGGTCCTGGTGGGTGTGCACAGCTTCGTCGCTCATTCCGCCAGGCTAACCGATGCCGTGGGCGAGCGGTGAGGAGGCCGTTGCCGCGGCCGGCATGGTCACAGCGGGAAGATTGCGAAGAACGTCTCGACTGCATCGGGCGGTCCGGTGAGCTCGAACACTGCGGTGCGGTTGCGCCACACGATGGTCTGGCCATCCGCGGATGGGACCGTGGCGCTCTCGCCCACGGCGGTGCCCCCGGCCTCGACGGGTTGACGGTCGGATCCGTCCGCGGCGAAGGTCTCGAACTGCGCGACTGCCGCCTCGTCGTCGAAGTGCTGGATCGCCCGGAGGGTGAGGCTGGTGTCGCCGTCGCTGTAGGTGAGCACGCTGACCTCCGCGGCGCGCGCGGCCAGGTCCAACGACGCGGGCGCGGGCGCGTCGAGGTCGGTCAGCGCGTAGGCGCCGACGACGCCGGGCATCGCCGCCTGGAAGTCGGTGGGGTCCTCGATCGCGATGGGATCGAGTGCGGCGGGCGCTGGCGACACGACGATGACCGGTGCCGTCAGCTCCACCGGCTCCTCGGAGGACAACGAGAGGTACACGGCGTAGCCGATCCCGCCCATCACGAGCAGGCCCACGATGACGAGCACTGGCACGGACCGCCACCACGGCGTACGGGCCGATGCGGGGGGCACGGGCGCGTCGCCGTCGCCGGCGTCGTCAGTCTCGGCAGTGGGGTCGTCCCAGGCCGCGACTCGCGGCGTGTACGGGGGCGAGTCGTCCTCGGGAACCGCGACGGGCTCATCCGAGGGCTCCGGCGCCGGTGACGCTCCGTGGTCGCCGCGGTCGGCAGCGGCGCGCGCCCATTCGCGCGCGCTCGGTGGGGCGTCCGCGCGGGGATCGCCCGCGATCCAGGCGCCACCGGGTGCGGCGGGTCCGGGGTTGAACACGCGTGTCCGCTCGCCGGCGGTGGCCTCCGAGGCATTCACGCGACGGGTGCCGCTCATCGGGGTGGGCGCGCCCGAGGCCGACAGGGACGCGTTGCGCACCGCTGCGTCGCTGAGTGCGCTGTACGGGTCGCGGCTGGCGCCGGGCGCAGCGGCCTCGTCGCCGCGAGTCGAGGGCGCGGTGGGAGCAGAGGGGCTCGTCGGGAAGATCTCGTCCGGCGGCGGCGGCGAGACGGGGGCGACGACGTCCGCGTCGCCCGTGTCGTCGGTCTCGATGGGCTCGGGCCGCGGCGCCGATCGGGGTGCGGACGGCATGCTCGGCTTCGACGGTGCGACGGCCTCGCGGGGTGCGACGCCGTCGTTCACGGGAATCCAAGGGTTCCGGTTCTCGTCCGGGTTCCGCATTGCCATGGGCACAGCCTACGGCTGAGGTGAGCGCGGACCTGGGAAAGCGGCGGTGCGTCGCGTGTCCGACGCGCGGGATAGCGTGTCTGCATGGCCACCAGCACTCGCACCGCCCGTCCCGGCTACCGCTGCACGGAGTGCGGGTGGACGGCCGCGAAGTGGGTGGGGCGGTGCGGCGAGTGCCAGGCGTGGGGCACCGTCGAAGAGGCGGGCAGCGCCCCCGCGGGCCCGGCCACGAAGGCGACCGCGACACGCTCTCCCGCGAGGCCCATCGGAGACATCGAGGCCACCGCATCCGAGCGCAGGGCGACGGGGGTCGACGAGTTCGACCGCGTGCTCGGCGGTGGCCTGGTCCCGGGAGCGGTGGTGCTGCTGGCCGGCGAACCCGGCGTGGGCAAGTCCACCCTGCTGCTCGACGTCGCCGCGCGCGCGGCGCGAGCGGGATCCCGGGTCCTCTACGTGACCGGTGAGGAGTCCGCCGGCCAGGTGCGCCTGCGCGCCGAGCGCATCGGCGCCCTCGACACCGGCATGCTGCTCGCAGCAGAGACGGACCTGGGCGCCGTGCTCGCGCACATCGACGAGGTGCAGCCGGACCTGCTCATGGTCGACTCGATCCAGACCCTCGCGTCGGCGGCGGTGGACGGCACGCCCGGGGGAGTGAGCCAGGTGCGGGAGGTGTCGTCCTCGCTGATCCAGGTCGCCAAGCTGCGCGGCTTCCCGATGGTCCTCGTGGGGCACGTCACGCGCGAGGGCACCGTCGCGGGGCCGCGCCTGGTCGAGCACCTCGTGGACGTGGTGTGCCAGTTCGAGGGAGAGCAGCACTCGCAGCTGCGGCTGCTCAGGTCGATCAAGAACCGTTACGGGTCGGTCGACGAGGTGGGCTGCTTCCAACTGGTCGACACGGGGATCGAGGGGGTGTCCGACCCCTCCGGGCTGTTCCTGTCGCGGGAGGGCGCTCACGTGGCGGGCACGTGCGCGACCATCACGATCGACGGCAAGAGGCCGCTGCCCGCCGAGATCCAGGCGCTGGTGGCGCCCAGCGCACTGAACAATCCTCGCCGCGCCACGTCCGGGATCGACTCGTCTCGAGTCGCGATGATTCTCGCGGTCCTGCAGCGGCGCGTCGGGGTGGCGGTCGCCGCCGATGACGTCTACGTATCGACCATCGGGGGTGCCCGCGTGACGGAGCCCGCCGCGGACGTCGCGCTCGCGCTCGCGCTCGCCTCGGCGCGCGCGGACGTGCCGGTCCGATCAGGGCTGGCCGCGATCGGCGAGGTCGCGCTCTCGGGCGCGGTGAGGCCGGTGCACGGCATCGGCCAGCGCGTCGCGGAGGCCGCGCGCCTGGGCTTCACCGAGGTGATCGTCCCCGCGACCGGCATCACGGTCGATCCTCCCGCTGGGGTGAAGGTCCATGCCGTGGCGAGCCTGAGAGACGCCGTGGAACTGGCGGTGCCGCGAAGCTGACGGGTCGAGCTGTCCGAGCCGCGTCAGCCTTCGACGAGTCGGAACTGCACCTCGGGCGCGGGCACTCCGCCGATCGCCACGGACGCCCAGTAGTAGCCGGGATCCGACTGCTCCTGGATGGGCTCGCACTGCTCGTTGACCCGCTGGCCGGCCCACGTGGCCTGCAGCGCCTCGTTGTCGCCGGGCTGCAGGACCCAGTCCGATTCGGGGAACGCGGGGTCGTCGGTGCACCACGTCGTCGAGTAGTAGATCTGCTCCCCCGATCGCACGCTCATGTCGGTGCCCTCGGTCGCGGTCGACAGACTGCAGGCGGTATCGCCGGTGTGCTCGAGCCCCAGATCAAAGGCGGGCATCGTCCCCACGGTGACCTCGGGGGGTGACGCCTCCAGCGTGAGGGTCAGGTCGTCTGCGGTGCACTCGCGGCTCGGATCGTCGGGGTCGACATCCTGTGCCTGGGGCGAGTTGGTGGACGTCGGCGAGGCGGCGGGCTCGCCGTCCTCGCCGCCGGCGAGGGTGGCGGAGATCAGGAACCACAGCAGGAGCACGAGCGCGACCAGGGCCGCGACGACGACGAGTCGCCGACGCCAGTAGACCGAGGGCGGCTGGTCACCGACGGGCTTGCGAAATCCGTCCATGGGAGGCTCCTTCCTGTCAGTCACGGTAGCCCCGCTGCGCGCTGGAACAATGAAGCCATGCCGAACCCGACCGATACCGCCATGGTCGACGCGGTCGTGGCCTGGTTCGACCGGGAGGCGCGCGAGCTGCCGTGGCGCGCTGAGGATCGCTCGCCGTGGGGCGTGCTCGTCTCCGAGGTGATGCTTCAGCAGACCCCCGTGTCCCGCGTCGCTCCGGTGTGGGAGCAGTGGATGGACAGGTGGCCCACCCCAGCGGACCTTGCCGACGCCCCGCAGGCGGAGGTGATCCGCGCGTGGGGTCGGCTCGGCTACCCGCGCCGCGCCATGCGGCTGCGCGAGTGCGCGCTCGCGCTCGTGGCCCAGCACGGTGGGGATGTGCCCCGCGACACCGAACAGCTGCGCGCGCTGCCCGGTATCGGCGAGTACACCGCGGCGGCCGTGCGTGCCTTCGCCTTCGGCGAGCGCGACGTGGTGCTCGACACCAACGTGCGCCGCGTGATCGGCCGCGCCTGGCACGCCCGGCCACTTCCGGCCGCCCACCTCACGCGGCCCGAGCGCGCACACGCCGCGAGCCTGGTGCCGGAAGGGACCCAAGCATCGGCGCTGTGGAATGCGGGTGCGATGGAACTGGGTGCGCTCGTGTGCACGGCTCGCGCCCCGCGCTGCGGCGAATGCGTGCTGGAGTCTTCCTGTGCGTGGGTCGCGGCGGGCTCACCGGGTCTGGACGAGGCCCCGCGGCGCACCCAGGCGTGGCACGGCACCGATCGCCAGGTGCGGGGCCGAGTCATGGCCGTGCTGCGCGCCGCCGATTCCCCCGTGACGGTCGGCGGGCACGCGGCGCTCGAGGACGTGGAGCCGGGTCAGCTGGACCGGTGCCTCGAGTCGCTGGTGGCCGATGGTCTCATCACCCTCGTATCCGAGGACCGTGGCGCCTACGCGCTGTGACCCGGCCCGCGCATCGGCCGTCTTGCTGGTCCCGTCCCGTGACCAGAGTAGGCAACTCAGGACTGCGCTTCGCGGCTTGCGACCGCCTCGAGGCACACCAGGCCTACCGAGCGGGCGCGACGTCGTGCTCCCGCACCCGGTGCGCTGACACACTGATCGGATGAACCCGTTGCCCGCCGCCCGCCGCGTGGTGATCGCTGCGGCCGCCGTGGTCGGGCTCGTGGCGTGCCAGGCGGCGTCGCCCGTGTCCACAGAGACCGACGGTCCGCCATCGGATCGGTCCTGGACGGTCACCCATGTCTACGACGGCGACTCCATGGAGGTGGAGCGGAGCGGCGCCGTCGAGGACGTGAGGGTGATCGGCATCGACACGCCCGAGCGGGGCGAGTGCGGTGCCGACGTCGCGCGCGAAGCGGCGCAGTCCCGGCTGCTCAACGTGGAGGTCGAGCTGGTCGCGGGAGCGCAGACGGACCGCGACGCGTACGGCAGGATGCTGCGCTACGTCGAGGTGGCAGGAGACGACTACGGTCTGGCGATGATCTCCGACGGTCTCGCGATCGCGCGATACGACTCGCGCACGGACCAGCCGCACGATCGCGAACAGCGCTACCGGGAGCTCGACGCCGCGGTCGAGCACATGTGCCCGGACTTCGACGACGCAGCCTCCTGAGCGCGCGTCGCGAAAACTACGCGCCGCGGTGGGTGCCGTGCACCGCGTGCGGCTCGATAGCCGCGATCTCCTCGTCGGTGAGCGCCGGGAAGTCGAGCGACGCGACAGTGTTGCGCAGCTGCTGCGCGCTCGAGGCTCCCACGAGGGCGGACGTGATGTGGTCGCCGCGCAGCACCCACTGGATCGCGAGCTGTGCGAGCGACTGCCCGCGCGCGGCCGCGATCTCGTTGAGCGCTCGCGTGCGGTCCAGATAGGTCTCGGACAGCTGGTTCTCGTTCAGGAACTGCGAGTGGGTGACGCGCGATCCCTCGGGCACGCCCTTCAGGTAGCGGTCGGTGAGCAGGCCCTGAGCGAGTGGCGAGAACACGATCGAGCCGACGCCTTCCGACTCGAGCGTGCCGATCAGCTCCTCTTCCGGCCCGCGCTCGTACATCGAGTACGAGAACTGGTGGATCAGCAGCGGCGTGCCGAGCTCGCGCAGGATGTCGATCGCGGCGCGCGTCGCGTCCGGGCCGTAGTTGGAGATGCCCGCGTACAGCGCCTTGCCCGAGCGCACCGCATAGTCGAGCGCCATCATCGACTCCTCGATGGGCGTGTCCGGGTCGGGGCGGTGGTGGTAGAAGACGTCGACGTAGTCGAGGCCCATGCGCGCCAGCGACTGGTCGAGAGATGCGAGCAGGTACTTGCGCGAGCCGAAGTCGCCATACGGTCCCGGCCACATGTCGTAGCCGGCCTTGGTCGAGATGATGATCTCGTCGCGGTACGGCGCCAGGTCCTGCGCGAAGATCCGCCCAAAGTTCTCCTCGGCGCTGCCAGGTGGCGGGCCGTAGTTGTTGGCGAGGTCGTAGTGCGTGACGCCCAGATCGAACGCGGTGCGCATGGTCTCGCGCATGACGTCTGCGTTACTGGCGCCGCCAAAGTTGTGCCACAGCCCCAGGCTCACTCCCGGCAGCCGCAGGCCCGACTTCCCGGAGCGGCGGTACTGCATGGAGTCGTAGCGGGTGGCGTCGGCGATGTACGGGTCGTGGCTCATACCTTCAGCCTACGGCCGATGCGCGGGCCGGCTCGGTCTGCGACGTCGCCGCACCTTCTCGCGCTGCGGCCTAGCAGGTGCTGAGTGCCCAAAATCTTGCCGAATGGGCACTCACGACCTTCCAGGGCGCATCAAGCGGACCTGAAACGCACGAAGACCCGGCCACCGCGAACGGGGACCGGGCCTTCGTGGCTAGGCGTGTGGGCTACTCGCCGGGCACGTGCTTGGTGGGGCCGTCGCCCTCGCCCTTGTCGTCGTCGGACGCCTCCTCGGAGCCGCCGCCGACCTTGACCTCGGGGTCGGTGGTGATGGGCTCACCCACGAGCTCGTCGCGGTCGATTCCCTCGAACGTGAACTCGCCGAGGATGCCCTCGCCCTGTGCGTCGACGCGGACGATCTGGCCGGACGTGACCTCGCCGAACAGGATCTTCTCGCTCAGCGGGTCCTCGAGCTCGCGCTGCAGGGCACGGCGCAGCGGACGCGCACCGAGCACAGGGTCGTAGCCCTTCTCGGCGAGCAGACGCTTCGCAGCGGTCGTGAGCTCGATGCCCATGTCCTTGTCCTTCATGCGCTCGTCGAGCTGCGCGACCATGAGGTCCACGATCTGCACGATCTCGTCCTGCGTGAGCTGCGGGAAGACCACCACGTTGTCCACGCGGTTGAGGAACTCGGGCTTGAAGTGCTCCTTGAGCTTGCCGTTGACCAGCTTCACCATCTCGTCGTAGGTGTGGCCGGACTCCGACTGCACCGAGAAGCCAGTCGCCTGGCGGCGGGAGATCGTGTCCGCACCGAGGTTCGTGGTCATGATGATGATGGTGTTCTTGAAGTTGACCTCACGACCCTGGGCATCCGTCAGCTTGCCGTCCTCGAGGATCTGGAGCAGCGAGTTGAAGATGTCCGGGTGGGCCTTCTCGACCTCGTCGAACAGCACCACGGAGAACGGCTTGCGGCGCACCTTCTCGGTGAGCTGGCCGCCCTCTTCGAAGCCCACGTAGCCGGGGGGCGCTCCGAACAGGCGAGCCACGGTGTGCTTCTCGCCGTACTCGGACATGTCGAGCGAGATCAGCGCGTCCTCGTCGCCGAACAGGAACTCGGACAGCGCCTTGGCGAGCTCGGTCTTACCGACACCCGTGGGGCCGGCGAAGATGAACGAGCCTCCGGGGCGCTTGGGGTCCTTGAGTCCGGCGCGCGTGCGGCGGATCGACTGGGACAGCACCTTGATGGCCTGCTCCTGGCCGATGATCCGCTTGTGCAGCTCCGACTCCATGTGGAGCAGTCGCGAGGACTCGTCGGAGGAGACGCGGGTGACCGGCACGCCGGTGGACATCGCGAGGACCTCTGCGATCAGGTCCTCGTCCACGACGGCGGCGACGTCGAGGTCGCCCGACTTCCACGCCTCTTCCTTCTTCGAGCGCTCCTCGGACAGGCGGCGCTCGACGTCACGCAGGTTCGCGGCCTTCTCGAAGTCCTGCTCGTCGATCGCCGACTCCTTGTCGCGACGCACGTTCGCGATCTTGTCGTCCAGTTCGCGCAGCTCGGGCGGGCTCGTCATACGGCGGATGCGCAGGCGCGCCCCCGCCTCATCGATGAGGTCGATCGCCTTGTCCGGCAGGAACCGGTCGGAGATGTAGCGGTCCGCCATGGTGGCTGCGGCGACGATCGCCTCGTCGGTGATCGTCACACGGTGGAACGCCTCGTAGCGGTCGCGCAGGCCCTTGAGGATCTCAATGGCGTGGGCGAGCTCGGGCTCCGGCACCTGGATGGGCTGGAAGCGACGCTCGAGTGCGGGGTCCTTCTCGACGTGCTTGCGGTACTCGTCGAGAGTGGTCGCGCCGATGGTCTGCAGTTCACCGCGAGCCAGCATCGGCTTCAGGATCGAAGCCGCGTCGATCGCGCCCTCGGCGGCACCTGCACCCACGAGGGTGTGGATCTCGTCGATGAACAGGATGATGTCGCCGCGGGTGCGGATCTCCTTGAGGACCTTCTTGAGGCGCTCCTCGAAGTCACCGCGGTAGCGCGATCCGGCCACGAGCGAGCCGAGGTCGAGGGTGTAGAGGTGCTTGTCCTTGAGCGTCTCGGGCACGTCGCCGCGCACGATCGCCTGGGCGAGGCCCTCGACGACGGCGGTCTTGCCGACACCGGGCTCGCCGATCAGGACGGGGTTGTTCTTGGTGCGGCGCGAGAGGACCTGCATCACGCGCTCCTGGATCATCTCGCGCCCCACGACGGGGTCGAGCTTGCCCTCGCGCGCGGCCTGCGTGTAGTTGCGGCCGAACTGGTCGAGCACGGTGGATCCGGACGGGGTGCCCTCCTGGGGTCCGCCGGCGCCTGCGGTCGCGGGCTCCTTGCCCTCGTAGCCGCTCAGCAGCTGGATGACCTGCTGGCGGACTCCGCCGAGGTCCGCTCCGAGCTTGCCGAGCACCTGCGCTGCGACGCCTTCACCCTCGCGGATGAGGCCCAGCAGGATGTGCTCGGTGCCGATGTAATTGTGTCCCAGCTGCAGCGCCTCGCGCAGCGACAGCTCGAGGACCTTCTTGGCGCGGGGCGTGAAGGGGATGTGGCCGGAGGGGGCGTGCGAGCCCTCGCCGATGATCTCCTGGACCTGCTCGCGCACGCCGTTGAGGGAGATGTCCATGGCCTCGAGGGCCTTGGCGGCGACTCCCTCGCCCTCGCGGACAAGGCCGAGCAGGATGTGCTCCGTCCCGATGTAGTTGTGGTTGAGCATGCGCGCCTCTTCTTGGGCGAGCACCACCACGCGTCGGGCTCGATCGGTGAACCGTTCGAACATTTCATCCTCCTCGTATCGTCCGGCAGGGCCGGGTTCGCCGCAGTCTCCTGTGGCGTTGCGTCCAGGCTAACGAGGCGGCACGCGTGCTCATGCCCATGTTCGCCACCGGCGTGACGGCTGTGACCTACCCGTGACAGACGGCCGCTGCAAGGGAGGCGCTCCCGTGCGACCTCCAGTGGTCGTCACGCATGGAGCGCCGACCATACGTGAGGACGGCCGATGCGCGCGCGGCTTCCGCACTGACGATCACGGGTTCTGTCCGCGCGGAGGCGACGGCTTGCCATATCGACAGTCGTTACGTATCGTTTTTCGATAACAACGAAGATCGATATGGAGGTCCCGATGGACACCACCCCTGGACTCGACCGCTCGGACCGGATCGCCATGTACGCCGCCGCCGTCATGGCGGCCAGCGGCGCCGTGATCGCCATCACGGCGGCCGTCGAGCGGCTGCGCGAGGTCGCGCCCGGCCACGACATCCCCGTCACCGTTCCGCTCGACGGCGAGACGGCGCCCCTGCCGCTCGGCCCTGACGGCGCCGCGGTCACCGCCACCGTGGAGACTGCCACGGTGGTGGTGCCCGACCCGGCGCCGGCGACCATGTTCGCGCTCTGGGCAGAGCCGATCTGGGCCGCGCTCGCCATCTGCGCCGGCCTGGTGATCGCGGTCCTCTTCTTTCTGCGGCTCGCTCGCGGCCGCGCTTTCACCCGCGGTGCCTCGAGGCTCGCGTACACCGGTGCGGGCGTGATCGCGGTCGGATGGGTCGGCGACAGGCTGTGGTCGAACATGACCACCAACGGTGCGATGTCGGCGATCAGCGACTACACCTACGGGGTGGCGATATTCGAGGCGAGCCTGGTCCCGCTGCTCGCGATCCTCGTCGTCGGCGCGATCGGCGCGGCACTCCACGTGGGCGAGAAGCTCCAGCGCGAGACCGAGGGCCTCGTATGAGTCCCGCCGAATCCGATGCCGAGGGCACCGGTATCCACTGCCGACTCGACGAGCTGCTCGAGGCGCGAGCCATGACCCTGACCGAGCTCAGCGCGCGCGTGGGTGTGTCCGTCGTCAACCTCTCCGTGCTCAAGAACGACCGCGCCCGAGCGATTCGGTACTCGACCCTCGCGGCCATCTGCGACGTGCTCGAGTGCGAGGTCGGCGACCTGTTGGTGCGCGCTCACGACTGACCTCCGCGGCGCGTGTGGCTTCCGGACGGGTGCATCGGCCATCAGCCCGTGGGGACGATGCGCGCGCGGCTTCCGCACTGACGCTCTACTCGACCACCCGTGCGGAAGCAACGACGGGGCGGCCTAAGCCTCGACGATGATCGTGATCGGCCCGTCATTGACGAGCTCGACGTCCATCATCGCGCCGAACACGCCGGTCCCCACGGTCAGCCCGCGCTCGCGCAGGGCCTCGACGACAGCGTCCACCAGCGGCTCGGCGATGGGCCCGGGGGCCGCGCCGTTCCACGACGGCCGCCGGCCCTTGCGCACGTCCGCATACAGCGTGAACTGCGACACCACGATGATGGGGGCATCCACATCGGAGGCGGACCGCTCGTCGTCGAGGATCCGCAGCTCCGCGATCTTGCGCGCGATGGTCGCGACCTGCTCCGGCCCGTCGTCGTGGGTCGCGCCCACGAGGGCCACGATTCCCTGGGCGTCGAACGACGCCGTCACGTCGCCCTCGACCGTCACCGAGGCGCGCTTGGCGCGCTGAAGGACTGCGCGCATCGGCCGCTCGCGCCTTACCAGCCGCCGGACGAGCCGCGCGACCCGCCGGAACTGGGGCTCGCGCCGGACACCTTGGGGCGCACGTCCACGAAGTAGTAGATGACCGCGATCACGGCCGCGATCCCGAGGAATCCGATGATCCCGCCGCCTCCGCCGAGCGGCCACGGCAGCGAGATGAACGCGATGAGCGCCGCGGCGCCGAGGATCACGAGCCACAGCGCCTTGGACTTCTTGCCCGCATTGACGTAGGCGGAGTCGGGGTACTTCACCGCGTCGATGAACGCCCAGACGGCGGCGACGAGGGCGACCACGGAGATCACCAGGATGATCATGGCCTGCAGGGTGTCGAACATCGGTCCTCCGGCGACGGATACGGGGTCGGGTGCTCAGGCCAGTGTAGGCGGCAGCACGGTGAGCCCCTCCGCGCTCGCGGCGGCCGCGAGCCGCCGGTCCCACGCCGCGAAGATCGGCTTGGCGTCGGCGAGCAGGAGCGCGCTCGCAAGGTGCAGCGCGTCGCCGGCACGCAGCGGCCTGCGGTCGGCGAGGTCGCCCGCGTGCGTGGCCAGTGCGGCCGTGACCTCGACCGCCGCGAGCGACGGCCACAGCTCCTTCCAGCGGTCGCGCGCCTGCGCGGCAGGCGCGGCGTCGATCCGGCCGATGCGCTCGGCGGCGGCGAGCACGCTCCTCACCTCGGCGTCGGCGATGCGGGAGGTGACCAGCGCATCGGCGTGCTTCCACAGCCCCACCGCGAGGGGAGTGCCGGTCTCGAGCACGCACAGCTTCACGAGCGCCGACGTGTCCATGTAGACGAGCGCCACGCCCTACCTCCGCATGCGGCCGAGCAGGCTCGACAGCGCGTCCTTGGCGGCCTCCGCCTGCGGCACGCGCGGGACTGCTCGCGCGGCGGCGGGGAGGGCGATGAGTCCGTCCGCCTCGAGCCGGGTCAGCAGGTCCGTGGACTCCACTCCGGTGAGGCGGGCGACGGGAACGCCGTCGTCAGTGATGATGACGGTCTCGCCGTCCTTGGCGGCGTCGAGGGCCGTCTTCACGCCCGAGCCGAGTTCAGTGACCGAGATCTCCACGCCGTTCACGCTACCCCCGTCTCACGATCCGGGCTGGGTGGCGCGCCTGCGCGGTGGGCACGGCCGATGCGGGGGCCGGCTCAGGACATGTCGCCGCCGTCGGCGGCGCACCCCTTGCCCATCATCAGCCCGCGCATGGTGGGGCCGGGCCGATCGGGGCGGTCGGAGGAGAACCCGTCCGCGTTCACGATGAGCTCCTGGCTCGCCGCGAGGGGGCCGCCATCGGACGGCACCATCAGTTCGAGGGAGGGGTCGACGGATCGCTTGAGCATCGCGAGGGCGATCGGTCCGTCCTCGTGGTGTCGCGCCACCGAGGTGATGCGGCCCACGGTGGTCTCGCCGTTCATCACGGGCGCGCCCAGTTCGGGGAGTGAGTGCCCCGAGCCGTCGAGGTGGAGCATGGTGAACCTGCGCGGCGGCCTGCCGACGTTGTGCACCTTCGCCACCGTCTCCTGGCCGCGGTAGCAGCCCTTGTGGAGGTGGACCGCGGTGCGCAGCCAGTCGAGCTCGTGGGGAAGGGTGGTCTCGTCGACCTCGTGGCTCGCGCGGGGTCGGTGAGCGGCGATGCGGGCCGCCTCCGTCGCCCACGTGCCCACGAGCGACCAGCCCGCGTCGAGGCGCTCGTCGATCTCCGCCTCGAGCGTCTCGCGGGGGACGAGCACCAGCCGCCACGCGCGGTCGGCGCCTGGGTGAGGCGCGTCGGGATCGGCCGCGTAGGTGGTGCCGCCGGCAGCGACCCCGGGCCACGGGTCCACCCACGTGGGCGGCTCTCCGGCGGCGGCGGGGGCGCGCACGGCCTCGCCGATCGCCGCGTACTCGTTCGTGGCGTCGGTCACCTCGACGCGCAGCATGAACTTCATGCGCTCGAGGAAGGTGGCGAGCGCGGGGGCCGTCTCGGTGATGAGCCAGGTGGTCTCGCCGTCGTCGACCACTCCCGCGACGTGCTCGATCCGGCCCTGGGGGGACAGGATCATGGTCTCGCTCGAGAAGCCGGGGGCGAGGGTGCCGAGGGCCTGGGTGGTGAGGGAGTCGAGCCACGTGAGCCGGTCCGGGCCGGTGACGGTGACGATTCCCAGATGAGACTGGTCGGCGACCGCGCGGCCTGCGGCCAGGGCGCGCTGCTCGGCGACCGGGTCGCCGTAGTGGTGCGCGACCCCCGCATCGGCTCCTGAATCGTCGACCGCGCCGTGGCGCGAGAGCAGAGGTGAGGCAGTCATGCCGGTGGAACGTGTGGGACCCATCAGTGATTCCGCGCGGCTCAGGAGTCGGCGTCGGCCGCGGGGTCGTCGACCCGCGACAGCCGTGCGGACATATAGGACTGCAGGTCCTGGCCGAAGGCCGCGAGGTCCCACGCCCACATCAGCTCTCCGCCGACGTTGCCGTACATGCGGGTGGCGCCGCGCACCTCGGGCCCGGACTCGGTCGCGGCCGCGAATCGCGAGGCGAGATCGATCCGTCCGTTCCCCACCGCCCCCAGGTAGCACGTGAGCAGGCCGGAGGCATCGGACAGCACCACCTCGATCGGGTGCTGGAAGTCTTGCAGTTCGACGCCTTCCGGCGCCTGCGGCGAGACCCTCCAAAAGCCGGACTCGACGGCCCAGACCTGGCCAGGCTGCGCATCGGCCCCGCGCAGGCGCACGGTGGAGGAGTACGTGAGATACGGGCCGCCGTCGTGATCGAAGACCACGTCCTGCACGATCTCGGCCTGCGGGATGCCCGGGTAGTCGACCTCGCCGTGGCCGGTCCAGCGGCCCAAGAGCCACGCGAGCGGATAGACCTCGGGTGCCAGGTCGTCGGGGATGACGAAAGTCACTTCTTGGGGCTCCGGAGCAGACGCCAGGCGATGATTCCGGCGATCCACGCGGTGGCGCCGAAGCCCAGCACTGCGAGAGCGGTGAACGCGATCTCGAGACCAGTCATAGTGCCGGAGTCTACCCGCGGCCCAGGCGTGCGGGCACGTCCGGGGTGAGAGGCCGAGCGGGTCCCGTCAGGCGGCGCGGGTGGTCGTTCGCTTGAGGAGGAGATAGATCTCGCACCCCAGGCAGAAGCCGAACACGGCGTTCAGGAAGGACGCGACCGTCACCAGTGCCGCGAACACGTAGAACCCGGCGGCGATGCCGAGCAGCCCGAGCACCAGCGCGGCGGCGGACATCGCCAGGCCCATCTGCTGCGCGAAGCGCGGCGGGCGGAAGGACTCGGTCTCCGCGGGCGGGCCGATGCGCGGCCGGACCAGCCGCTTGAACAGCCACGACTGGAGGGTCGCCTGGGGGCCCACGGTGGCTCCGGGGATGAACATGAGCGTGAGCACGCCGATCGCGACGTAGCCGGCCGGGCCGGCGCCGAGCACGAGCGCGATCAGGGCCACGGCGAGCGTGATCGCAGCGCCGAATCGATATCCGCGCGGGTCGATGCGGGTGTCCTGGGGCATGGTTCCTCCTGGGGAGCGTTCCTGGGGAGAGTGTAGGCGTGGCCTAGATGGAGTAATCGGTGCCGGCGCTGGGAACCGCCGCGAGCGCGGCCTCGGCCTGCTCGCGTGTGGGCGGGCCATCCATGCGGGCCACCACCATTCCGTCACTGTCCAATACGAGAGTGGTGGGAGTGCGCATGATGGACAGCTCGCGCGCCAGGTCGAGCCGCTCGGAGGCGTCGATCTCGATGTGGGCGACGTTGCGGTGGCTGTCGGCGACCTCGCCGAGCAGCCGCGCGGTGCCGGGGCACTTGGCGCACATGGGGGTGGAGAACTGCACGAATGTCGCCCCGTAGCCACGCTTGGCCCCGAGCGTCTCGGAGGACAACGCGCCGTCTCGGTGCATCTCGCGCACGCGTCCCTGGCGGCGCTGCCACCACCAGTAGCCGGCGCTCGCGACCGCGAGCACTGCCACGATGATGAGGATTCTCTCGAGCACGACTGTGGCCTTCCTGGGGCTGCCGGGTGGGGGGCTATCCGACGAGCAGGCGCCCGCCGAGGTACACCAGCACCCCGGCGACCAGAACAGGCGTGATGCCCGATGCTATTCCCGCCCACGGGTTGCGCGGCCGGGGCTCTCGTCGGTAGAGCTCCGCGAGCAGCACCACTGAGGCGCCTGACGCGAGCCCCACCAGGATGCCGCCGTACCAAGGGATCGACTCGAAGAGGTAGCCCATGCCGAACCCGGCTGCACCGCCAAGGACCAGCGCAGCGACGGTGTTGACCGTGGGGTGGTGCGTGAGGATCGACGCGAGGGCCGCGACGGCGAGCGTCACGGCACCCGACACGACCAGGTCCTCCGCTCCTGGCGCCCGGCTGGAGGCGATCCAGGCGGCGCCGGAGGCCGCCACCGCACCGCCCGATGCGGTGGCAGCGACGGACGTGACGGCACGGCCGGGCGCTGAGGGGAAGGCCACCTCCGCGAGCAGAGACGCGATCACGATGGCAGCCAACGCCACGACCATGTAGCGCAGGTAGGGCTCGTTGCGCCCCAGCAGCACCGCGATCAGGGCGGTGATGCCCCCCAGCCCGATGATCGTCGTGCTCACCCAGTGGCGGGACACGCGGGTCAGCACGGGCCAGCCGATGGCGAGCGCCACCATCATGCTCATCGCGCCGATCGCGAGGTAGCCCGTACCGAGGTAGCCGGCAGCGGCGACCACCGAGGCGGCGACGGCGGTGATCGTCGCCCTGGTGGTCGGATTCATGGGCGTTAGTGTCTCACTGTTCGCGCCGCTACAGTAAAGGCCACCGGAGGTGGCAATGGCAGACCTGCTCGTCCTGACCCCGTCTGAAGACGGGTCTGCTGATGTCCTGCCTGCACTCGGACTGCTGTCGCACCGCATCCGGGTGCTCCCCCCGGAGCCGTCCGCGATGCTCGACGCCATGGACGCGGACGTGATCATCGTCGACGGCCGCCACGACCTCGCCGAGGCCCGCAACAACTGCCGGCTGGTGCAGGTGACCGGGATCTCGGTGCCGCTGCTGCTCGTGCTGCGCGAGGGGGGCATGTCGATCGTGAACGCCGACTGGGGTGCCGACGATGTGGTGCTCACGGATGCCTCGCCGCCCGAGGTGGAGGCGCGGATCCGGCTGATGGTGAGCCGCGCGAACCGGGAGGACCCCCTCGACAAGGCCGCCGAGTTCAGCTCGGGAGACCTCAACGTCGACGTGGGCGGCTATACGGCCCGTCTCAAGGGTGTGCCCCTGGACCTCACGTACAAGGAGTTCGAGCTCCTGAAGTACCTGATGCAGCACCCCGGCCGCGTCTACACGCGCGACCAGCTGCTGCAGGAGGTGTGGGGCTTCGACTACTACGGCGGCACGCGCACGGTGGACGTCCACGTGCGGCGCCTGCGCGCCAAGCTCGGCCCCGAGCACGAGCACCTGATCGGCACGGTGCGCAATGTGGGCTACCGGTTCGACCCGCCTGTTCCCAAGGCGCCGGTCGCCGCGCCAGAGGACAGCGAGGAAGCTGCCCACTAGCCGACCTAGTCGGCGGCGGTGCTCGCCTCGCGGTTGCGCACGGGCGTGCCCGGGGCGGTGGGACACAGCGCCGCGATCTCGCATGCCCCGCATTCGGGCTTGCGCGCCTTGCACCGACGCCGCCCGTGGAAGATCACGCGGTGCGACCACAGGGTCCATTCGCGGCGCTCGATGAGAGCCATCAGGTCGCGCTCGACGGCGATCGGGTCCTCGTTCGTCGTGAGCCCCAGGCGTCGCGCCAGCCGTCCCATGTGGGTGTCGACGGTGATGCCTGGGACGCCGAAGGCGTTGCCGAGCACCACGTTCGCCGTCTTGCGTCCCACCCCGCGCAGGGTGGTGAGATCGCTGAGGCGGCCGGGCACTTCGCCGTCGTAGCGCTCGACGATGTCGCGGCTCAGTCCCAGCAGCGACTCGGCCTTCGCGCGGTAGAAGCCGGTGGGGCGGATGAGCGTCTCGAGCTCGGTGCGATCGGCCGATGCGAGGGCCGCGGGGTCCTCGTAGCGCGCGAACAGTGCTGGGGTGACCTGGTTGACGCGAACATCGGTGCACTGCGCGCTCAGCACGGTCGCGACCAGCAGCTCGAACGGCGAGCGATAGTCGAGCTCGCAGTGCGCGTCGGGATACACCTCGGCGAGCGCACGGTTGATGGTGCGTGCGCGCCGAGTGAGCGCGACGGGGGGAGCCGCCATGTCCGCGCTGGCCACGGTGACGGGGGTGCGAGAGGCCATGGATTCACACTAGGCGACCCTCAAGGGGGCCAATGCGCGCGCCGATAGTCATGCTGTCGGAGCGCGCCAGCGCCCGCGCGAGGGCGATTCGGGAGGTGCGAGTGACGAACGGCGAAGTCGACGCTCACGTCGTCCAGCTCAGGCACCGGCGGCGGGAGATGAGGCTCGAGCTTGCGCGAGTGCGCTGGTGGCGGCGCATGGTGCGGGCCCGCACGGATCTCTCGGTCGCCAGGCTCGCGGACGTCTCTGAGCTCGAGACGCTCGGCCTCGACGATGCGTGGGAGGCCCTGGCGGCCGATGCCCCGACGCCGGTCGAGCTGTCTCAGGCGATCTGGCCCGAGCCCTCGACTGTGACGCCTAGGAGCGTCGAGTCGCTGGCCGCGCTCGATGCCCGGCTACAGTCGTACGAGGAACGTGTCAGCGAGAACCTGGAGACGGTGACGGCGCAGATGGTCAAAGCAATGGGCTCGGCCCACGCCACCGGCGCGCATAGCAGCGGGGGCGCCCATGGGTGAGTCACCCCGCGAGGAGCAGTTGCTGCGCAGTTCGCCGCTGTTCGGCGGGATGGACGGCGCGTCCGCGCGCTCGCTCATCACGATGATGAAGCGCCTCGAACTCGTCAAGGGCGACGTGCTCTTCAACGAGGGGGACGACGGCCACGCCCTGTACGTGATCGTCAAGGGCAAGGTCAAGATGGCCCGGACGGCGCGCGACGGTCGCGAGAACCTGCTGGGCCTGCTCGGCGTGGGCGACATGCTGGGCGAGCTGTCGGTGTTCGATCCGGGCCCCCGACTGTCTCGCGCGCATGCCGTCGAGGAGTCCGTCGTCTACGAGCTGCCCAAAGAGGTGCTCGACGTCTGGCTCGACGATCACCTCGAGATGTCCCGCCACCTCATGCGTGCGCTCGCGCAGCGCATCCGCCGAATCTCCAACACCATGGCGGACCTGGTGTTCTCGGACGTGCCGGGACGCGTCGCCAAGGCGATCCTCGACTTGGGCCACCGGTTCGGGCGGATGGAGCGCGGTCACGTCACCGTGCGCCACGGGCTCACCCAGGAGGAGTTGGCCCAGCTCGTGGGCGCGTCGCGAGAGACCGTCAACAAGGCGCTCGCGGATTTCGCGGCGCGCGGCTGGATCGACGTGCACATCGGCTCGGTCGAGGTCTTCGAGCCAGAGCGGCTGCGGGCGCGTTCGCGCTGATCTTCGGCGCGGTTGCGGCTTTTGGTCCGGGCGCCCGTCAGAGCGGACGCAGCTCGGCGATCAGTTCGATCTCGACCGGGGCCCCCAGTGGCAGCGCGGCGACTCCCACCGCGGCCCTGGCATGCCGGCCCGGCCCACCGAACACGTCCGCGAGGATGCCGCTGGCGCCATTCAGCACGGCCGACTGGCCGGTGAAGCCAGGCGCGGAGGCGACGAATCCCGTCATCTTGACGACGCCCAGCACATCGTCGATGCCGTCGGTCACGGAGGCGACCGCTGCGAGGGCGTTCAGGAGGGCGGCCCGCGCGCACTCGACCGCGCGCTCCGGCCCCACGTCCCCCGCCCGTTGCCCCACCACTCCGGTCGCGACGAGCTCGCCGTCGACGAGGGGGAGCTGCCCCGAGGTGTACACGAGGTCTCCGAAGCGGCGTGCTGGCGTGTAGGTGCCGACGGGAGTCGCGACCTGGGGGAGGGTGAGCCCCAGGTCTGCCAATCGCGCCGATGCGGTCATGACTTGGGGCGCTTCAGATATGCCACCAGGCCGCCAGTGGGGCCGGTCACGACCTGCACGAGCTCCCAGCCGTCCTCGCCCCACTGGTCGAGGATCTGCTTGGTCACGTGGTCGATCAGCGGTACGGTCGCGTATTCCCATGTCGTCATGTGACGAAGACTAACGCGCCTTCGTCGCAACGCTCCAGGGGGGTGGCACGTTGAGCATGGGACGTGTGTGCCTCGCACGCGGGACGTAAGGTTGGTGTATGGGTATCCTCTCTTCGAGTCGAGCGCGCCGTGACGGCCAAGTCACGGTGGTTCAGTTGATGGCTGCGCTCCTCATGTTCGTAGCCTTCTCCGTGATAGGCGGCTTCCTGATCGCCGGCATCGCGCTCCCCGTCGCCACCGTCGCCGGCTCGGCCGCGACCGGATCGGCGGAGCTCTTCGAGGACCTGCCTGACGACCTGGCGAATCCCCGCCTGCCACAGCAGTCGAACATCTACGCGCGCGACGGTGAGACGCTGCTTGCGACCTTCTACTCGCAGAACCGAGTGGTGGTGCCCCTCGAGGAGATCTCCCCGTGGATGCAGCGGGCCGTCGTCGCGATCGAGGACAAGCGGTTCTGGGAGCACAACGGCGTCGACGGCGAGGGTCTCGCCAGCGCGGCGTACAGGAACCTCACGACCCCCGAGAACCCCGGCGCCTCGACCCTCACGCAGCAGCTCGTGAAGAACACGCTGCTGCAGGCCGCGTTGAACGAGGACGACGAGGTGGCTCGGGAGACAGCGCTCGCCGAGGCCACCGAGGTCTCGATGGCCCGCAAGATCCGAGAGTGGCGCCTGGCCTTGGCGTTCGAGGAGAACCTCAACGCACAGCTCGGCACGGAGTGCACGGGCGAGGACCCCGCCGTCGACTGCGGCAAGGAAGAGGTGCTCCAGCAGTACCTCAACATCGCGCAGTTCGGCAGCAACATCTACGGCGTCGAGGCCGCGGCGCAGTACTACTTCTCGAAGCCCGCCAAGGAGCTCACCGCCCTCGAAGCCGCGACCATCGCCGGCATCACCCAGAACCCGACCCGGTGGGACCCGACCCGCACCTTCGAAGGTGAGGACGGCGTGGTCACCAACTACGAGAACACCGAGGTCCGGCGCGACAACGTGCTCGGCGAGATGTACGAGCAGGGCATGATCACCAGGGCGGAGTTCGACGAGTGGGAGGCCATCCCCGTCGACGAGACCCTGAACGTCTCGCAACCCAAGTTCTCGTGCGCGGCCGCCGAGGACGCCCCATTCTTCTGCGACTACGTCACCAAGGTCATCCGGTTCGACGAGGTCTTCAATTCCGACGGCGATTCCGGCTACGACCTGCTCCTCACCGGCGGGCTCAAGATCGTCACGACCCTCGACGTCAAGAAGCAGCGGATCGCGAACCAGGAGCTGCGCAACACCCTCCCGATCGACGACCCGTCCGGATTCGCGATGGCGATGGTGGCGTTGGACCCGGAGACCGGTGAGGTGCTGGCGATGGCCCAGAACCGCGAGTTCGACCCGGCGGCGGAGGCGGAGAACTCCACGTCGATCAACTACGCAGTGGACCGCCAGATGGGCGGTTCCCGAGGCTTCTCCCCCGGGTCGACCTTCAAGCCGATCATCCTGGCCGAGTGGCTCAACACCGGCCATTCGCTGCGACAGTTCGTGTCGGGAGCCAAGCGCGAGTGGGAGGGCGACGACTGGACCGCATCGTGCCTCGGTGACGGGCCGCTCTACTCGGGCACGTGGGAGCCGGGCAACGTCGGCGGCACCGGCGCCGGGCAGATGTCCGTGCTGCAGGCGACGGCGAACTCGGTGAACACGGCCTACGTGGCGATGTCGAGTCAGCTCGACCTGTGCGACATCGGCTCCATGGCGGAGCGGCTCGGGTACGAGCGCGCCGACGGGCAGCCGTACGAGCCCGTGCCGTCATCGGTGCTGGGCTCGCAGAACGCCTCCCCCCTGGCCATGGCCGAGGTGATCCAGACCTTCGCCAACGAGGGCATTCGTTGCGAGCCGCGGGCGATTCTGTCGATCACGCAGCCGGACGGCACCGAGGTGCCCGTGCCGCAGGAGGACTGCCGCCAGGCGATCGACGCCGAGGTGGCGAACGGCGTGACCTACGCGATGCAGGAGGTCATGACCAGCGGATCGGGGCAGTGGACGCAGCTCGACGGCCGCCCGTCCGCAGGAAAGACCGGAACGTCGCAGCAGAACGCGCACACCTGGTTCGCCGGGTTCACCCCGCAGCTGGCCTCGGTCTTCTGGCTGGGCCACCCCGACCGCGACGTGCCGCAGCAGGACATGACTATCGGCGGCCGCTACGAGGCGTACTTCTATGGCTCCACCCTGGCGGCGCCCACGTGGGAGGCGTTCATGGAGCGCTCACTCGAGGGCGCCGAGGTGCTCGACTTCCCGGACGTCTCGTCCGACATGTTGGATGGCGTGCCGGTGCGGGTTCCGGATCTGCGGGGTCGCACCGAGAGCTCTGCACGCTTCGTGGCGAACGAGGCCGGCTTCGTCTTCCGAGTCTCCGAGCAGCGGGTGTTCTCGAACCAGTACGAGGCGGGAACCGTCGCAGCGCAGTCGCCTCGTTCCGGCAGCACGATGACGCCGGGCGGCACGATGACCGTGTACATCGCCACCGATTCCTACCCGAACTGGTGGTACAACTGGCCGGACGGTTGGGACCGGAGCGAGGCCCCGGACGACTACTGGGGCTCGACCTGGCCGCCGGCGGAGTTCGAGTCGAACCCGCCCAGCGGCTGGGAGCGTCAGTGCACGGGCAACGACCCCTTCAACGAGGACACGAACGAGCCCTGCCCCGGATTCGACGAGGACGGCGACCGGATCGATGAGGACGACGACGAGGACAACGGCGGTGGCAACGGAAACGGCAACGGCAATGGCCGCGGCGACGACGATGACGACTGAGTGACAGCGTGAATCCTTGGGTCAAGGCCGCCGCTGCGGCCACGTCGGTGGGCGCCGGTGTGCTGGCGTGGAGCCTCGTCGAAGCGCGTTCATATGTCGTCAGGCAGCTCTCCGCGAGGGCGCTGGAGCCCGGTGCGCGCCCCATCCGCATCCTGCACCTGAGCGATCTGCACCTGACGCCGAGTCAGAGTCACAAGGTGCAGTGGGTGCGATCGCTCGCGCGCTACCGCCCCGATCTCGTGGTGGATACGGGTGACAATCTCGCGCACGTGGACGCGGTGCCGACGGCCCTGCACGCGCTCGAGCCGCTGCTCGAGTTCCCCGGGGTGTTCGTCCACGGGTCGAACGACTACTACGCCCCGAGGTTCAAGAATCCGCTCACCTACCTCAAGCGCCCGACGGAGCTGCACGACAGCCCCACGTCGTTGGACACGGACTCGCTGACAGCGGGGCTCACCCGGGCCGGCTGGCTCGATCTCAACAACGCCCGCGGCGCGCTGGAGATCGGCGGACAGCGAGTGACGTTCGTGGGACTCGATGATCCGCACCTGGGCCTGGACGCGCTGCCGGTGACGGCCGACGACTCCGGTTCCCTTCGCATCGGCGTCACGCACGCGCCCTACACGCGCACACTCGATGCCCTCCAGCGCGACGGCGCATCCGTCATCCTGGCGGGTCACACGCACGGTGGCCAGGTGTGCGTGCCGGGGTATGGGGCGCTCGTGACGAACTGCGATCTCGATACATCGCGCGCGAGTGGTCTGCACGGCTGGCCTGGCCCGCGGCCCGATGCGCCGGGAGGCTCCGAAAGCGCGTGGCTGCATGTGTCTGCGGGGGTCGGCACCTCCCCTTACACTCCTGTGCGAGTGGCGTGCCGACCCGAGGTCACGATGCTCACGCTCATGCCGCGGGAGGCATGAGGGCCAGTTAGGTCGGGGGCCCGGGCATCAGGTATCCTGGCACGGCTCCAAAACGGGGTGTGGCGCAGCTTGGTAGCGCGCGTCGTTCGGGACGACGAGGTCGCAGGTTCAAATCCTGTCACCCCGACCATCAACAGCAAAGCCCCTCCCTCGGGAGGGGCTTTGCTGTTTCTGCGGTGTCGCTATCCCGACCCGCACCCTGTCCGGCACTCATTGCCCCCTGTGAGGCGCATCGGCTCCCTGTCCGGCACTGGTGTCCGTGCCGTGCCGGACAGGAAGCCAAGAGGCGCTGTAGGCGACCACCAGTGCCGGACAGGGAGGGTGCTAGGAGTTCTTAGCTACCGACGACACGCACTTGCCCTGGTTCTTGAAGCCGAAGGCCTCCCAGCCGCCCTTCTTGCAGTCAGCCTTGGTCTGCGGCTCGAGCACGACGACCGGGGACACCGTGAGGTCGTAGTCGATGCCGGTGGCCTCGGTCGCCGATGCCAGCCCGTCCCAGCCGACGGTGCCGCCGTCGATGAACTCGTGGCCGCCGTTGACCGCGTCGTTGGTGATGGAGCCGTAGCTGTCCGTCAGCAGCGGAAGGTCGTCGATCTGCAGCGTGAGGCAGCCCTCAGACGTCGCGACGTCGGCGGTGGCCGTGGCGCACGTGGCCGGGTCTGCATCGGGATCGATCTGGAACGTGACGTCGAGCGCCCGGTCGGTGCCCGTGAGGTCGATGTCGTGGAACGTCTGCACGTACTCGCCGCCCGTGTCGCGACCGTCGCTAAGCCCCACCCTGACCTGGTCTGCGGCCCGCATGGTGACATAGATGTACGCGCCCTCGTTCAGTCCTCGCTCGCCCGCAGCGAGCGTCGCGGTGTCGAACAGGCCGATGAGTCCGAAGTCGCCGGCGCCGGCGTCGACCAGGTCGAGCGTGCCATCGAAGGTGACGATGCCCGCATCGGCCGGGGTGGTGATGGAGGGGCTGCCCCACTGGTAGCCCTGGCTGTAGCCGCTGGGCGCGGGATCGCCGACATGACGCATCCAGCGGCGCGGGATGCCCGTGTCTGGCGCCGGGCCGACGATGTCGGAGACCGTTCCGGCGAACTGGGAGGAGTCGCTGGCCCCGCCAGCGCTCGGGGCCGCCGCGACGGGCGAACCGGTGGTGCCGACCAGAATGCTCGCGCTTGCGAGGATGCCGGCGAAGATGGACTTCTTCATATCTTGCTCCTTCGATGATCGTGTCATCGGAGCCGGTTTCGCCCACTCGCTCAACGGCGGGAACTGGGCGACCAATGTCGATCCCGCTGCGTCGTTGCATCTCCGTTGCGTGCGACTGAGGCTAGCAGTGCGCGTAGTCCGGCGGTCAAGGCCTTCTGCCAGGACTTTCGCGCCGACACTCAGCGTCCGCCAGCATCACACCGCGCCCAAGAACCGACACTGAGCGCCCACTGGGATGCTAAGACGGGATGGGGGTGCGGGGCTACTCCGCGGCGCGATCGGCGGCGGCGCGATACTGCTCGCGGATCACCGGCTGGTGGTCGGGGGCGGGCGTCGCCACCGTGTGCACCTCCCACGAGGGGCGGCTGCCGGTGAGGGCCCAGGCCGCCTGCACGGCGGCGCCGAGCGCGACGTACTCGGCGGGCTCGGGAATCTCGACGGGCACGTCGAAGACCTGCGCAGCGATGGCCTGGACGGCCGGGTTCTGCGCGGCCCCGCCGACCAGCAGCAGGCGCTTGGGCTCGAGGCCTTGACGGCGCACGGCGTCGACGCCATCGGCAAGAGCGCAGAGCATGCCCTCGACCGATGCGCGGGCCAGGTTCTCGCGGGTGGTGGAGGCGAGCGTCAGGCCGCTCAGCGTCGCGGTGGCATCGGGCAGGTTGGGCGTGCGCTCGCCCTCGAAGTACGGCACCAGCACGGCGCCACCGGCGCCGGGCTCGGCGGCGAGGGCCAGCGTCCCGAGCTCGTTGTGGTCGACGCCGAGCACGCGGGTGAAGGCATCCAGGACTCGCGCGGCGTTGAGGGTGGCGACCAGCGGCAGGAACTGTCCAGAGGCGTCGGCGAAGCCGGCGACCGATCCCGACTCGTCGCGAGCGGGCACAGGAGTGACGGCGAAGACCGTGCCCGAGGTGCCGATCGAGACGACGGCGTCGCCCTCGCCGGCGCCCAAGCCAAGCGCCGATCCGGCGTTGTCACCCGCACCCGGGCCGACGACCGCATCGGCCGTCTGCGAGTATCCCGCGACGCCGCGGCCGGCGGACTCGCCGGGGCCGAGCACTCGGGGAAGCACGGCGTCGTGGCCGAGCGCCGCGATCAGCAGCTCGCGGTCGTACTCGCCCGATGCGGGGCTCCAGTATCCGGTGCCGGACGCGTCGGAGCGGTCCGTCGTCAGCTCATCGAGGACGGGGCCATTCGGGCTCTCGTCTGCGGGCCCGTAGCCGCGCAGGCGCCAGGTCAGCCAGTCGTGGGGGAGGGCGACCGCAGCGACGCGTGCGGCGTTCTCGGGCTCCGCGTCGCGCAGCCAGCGCAGCTTGGTGGAGGTGAAGGACGCGACCGGCACCAGCCCGGTGCGGTCGGCGAGCGCACCGGCGCCGAACTCGGAGATCAGGTCGTTGGCGGCGCCAGCCGAGCGGGTGTCGTTCCACAGCAGGGCGTCACGGATGACCCGGCCCTCGGCGTCCAGCGCGACCATGCCGTGCTGCTGACCACCGACGGACACCGCGGCGACGTCGTCGAGGCCGCCCGCATCGTCCAGAGCGGACCGGAGCGCGTCCCACCACGCGGCGGGGGGCACTTCGGTGCCGTCGGGGTGCGAGGCGCGGCCGGACCGCACCACATCCCCGGAGTCCAGGTCGCGCACGACCACCTTGCAGCTCTGAGTCGAGGAGTCGATACCGGCAACGAGCGTCATCGCGCGTCCTTTCGTGGAGAGGGTGAGATAGCGGTGCGCCCGCCCCCGCCGCGAAGAGCGAGGGGGCGGGCGCACCGGTCAAGCATGGTGGTCGAGCGCAGCGGTCAGCGAGCGCCCATCAGGTGCTCGGAGGCGAGCTGCTGCAGGCGCACGAAGCCGAAGCCCTTGCCGCCGAAGTACTCGTCGGGCTTGAAGTCCTCGTAGGCCGAGCGGTCGGCGATCAGGTCGTCGTACGACTCGCCCTCGCCCATGGTGGGCTGGCCGAGCTCGTACACGCGCGCCTCGGTGAGCGCCTCCTGGACCTCCGGGTCCGCGCGGAACGCGGCCGCGCGCTCCTTGAGCAGCAGGTACATGGACATGTTCGCCTTGACGGACTCCCACACGCCCTTGATGTCCTCGGTGCGCGAGGGCTTGTAGTCGAAGTGACGCGGTCCGTCGTAGCTCGGGCCGCCGTTGGGGCCGCCGTGCTCGAGCAGGTCGACCAGCGAGAAGGCGTTGTGCAGGTCTCCGTGACCGAACACCAGGTCCTGGTCGTACTTGATGCCGCGCTGCCCGTTGAGATCGATGTGGAACAGCTTGCCGTGGTAGAGCGCCTGCGCGATGCCGGCGGTGAAGTTCAGCCCGGCCATCTGCTCGTGCCCGGTCTCGGGGTTGAGGCCCACCAGTTCGGGGCGCTCGAGCGAGTTGATGAATGCCAGCGCGTGGCCGACGGTGGGCAGCAGGATGTCGCCGCGGGGCTCGTTCGGCTTGGGCTCGATCGCGAACTTGATGTCGTAGCCCTTGTCGGTGACGTAGTCGCCGAGCACGTTGACGGCCTCGCGGTAACGCTCGAGGGCCGCGTGCACGTCCTTGGCGGAGTCGTACTCCGCGCCCTCGCGCCCGCCCCACATGACGAACGTCGTGGCTCCCAGCTCGGCGGCGAGGTCGATGTTGCGCAGCACCTTGCGCATGGCGAAACGACGCACTCCGCGGTCATTCGACGTGAATCCGCCGTCCTTGAACACGGGGTGCGAGAACAGGTTGGTCGTGACCATCTCGACCACGAGGCCGGTGTCCGAGCACGCGCCCTTGAGATCGTCGATCGCCTTGGTGCGGTCGGCGTCCGAGGAGCCGAACGGGAACACGTCGTCGTCGTGGAAGGTGATGCCCCAGGCGCCGGCTTCTGCGAGCCCATGAATGGCCTCCACCGTGTCGAGGCGAGGGCGAGTCGCGGGGCCGAAGGGGTCCTGCGCTTCCCAGCCGAGGGTCCAGAGGCCAAACGAGAACTTGTCCTCGCGTGTGGGGGTGGGGGCCATGGTTAAACTCCGATCATCGTCGATCTCATAGGTTGTTGACCACAACTTAATCGGCCCTGGTGAGCCTGTCAAAATGTAGAGTGTCCCTTTGCGCCCGATCCTACTAGGAGGCCAAGCAGATGACCGAAGCGTCGCCTCCGCGTCCCCTCGCCGCCGGGCGTGGCAGCCGCAACGAGTCAACGCGTCGCCACAACCTGTCGACCCTGTTATCCCTGGTGCATCACGGTCGATCGGCCTCCCGCGCGGAGCTCACGCGCTTGACGGGCCTGAACCGATCCACCATCGGCGCGCTCGTCGCCGAGCTGGTGGCCGCCGGTCTCGTGGAGGAGACCGCCCCCGCCACCGGGACCGTCGGGCGGCCGAGCCCGATCGTCCGCCCGGATTCACGGGTCGCCGCGATCGCCGTGAACCCCGATGTCGACGCGATCCTCGTGGGGCTGGTGGGCTTGGGGGGCGTGGTCCACGGTCGCCAGCGAATCGTCCTGGACGGAGTCCCGAGCGTGGCTGCCACCGTCGAGCGCGTCCGCATCGCGGTCGAGTCCCTCACGGCCGATGCGCCGGCCGGCCTGCGAGTGGTCGGCGTGGGTCTGGCGGTCCCCGGCCTGGTGCGCCCCCATGAGGGCGTCGTGACGCGTGCCCCGCACCTGCTCTGGACCGACGAGCCGGTCGCCGAGGTCTACGAGGAGGTGTTCGGCGTGCCGGTGGCGGTGGACAACGACGCGAACACGGCGCTCGCGGCGGAGACGCTGTTCGGTGCCGGCCGTGACCGGTCCGAGCTGATCTATCTGAACGGCTCGACCTCCGGAATCGGCGGTGGGGTGCTGGTCGCGGGCGCCGTGCTGCGCGGCGCGGACGGCTTCGCGGGAGAGCTCGGGCACACCCTCGTGACGCCCGGCGGCGAACTGTGCCACTGCGGCCGGTCGGGATGCCTCGAGACGGAGGTCAACCTGCAGCGACTCGAGGTGGCGGCCGGTGCGACGATCCTCGACCACGAGGATCTCGACACCGCCCTGTCGGGATCCCTGTCGGCCGCGCTCAGCGACGAGATCGACCGCCAGGTCGACGTGCTCGCGCGCGCGATCGCCTCTTTCGTGTCGGTCTTCAACCCGGAGTCCGTGATCCTCGGCGGGTTCCTGGGCACTTTGCACGCGCTGCGCACCGACCGGCTCGAGGCAGCGGTCGCGGCGTACGCGTTCTCTCCGCTCGCCGACCGGCTGCGGATCGAGCGCGCTGCGCTGCGAGACGAACTGATCATGGTGGGCGCTGCGGAGATTGCGTTCGCGTCGCTCCTGCTCGACCCTCTCGGCGATCGCCAAGCGCACGTGTAGGCCCCCGCACCTGGGACGATGCTGGCTGACCCGCCCGCGCACCGGCCGCCGATCTGGCACCCTGAGGACATGACCCCGTCCGTGCTCCAGGCGACGTCGCCATGCTGACCGTGCTTGCCGCGCTGCCCGTCGCGGCGATCCTCATCCTGATGGTGGGCGCCAAGTGGTCCGCCTCCCTTGCCGGCGCCACGGCCGCCTTCGGGGCGCTGATCCTCGCGCTGACCGCATTCGAGTTCGGCGTGGACGATCCGTTCGGACCCGTCGAGGGCGTTCTCGGCGTGCTGGCCCGCGCGGCATGGGTGGCGTTCACCGTGATGCTCATCATCGGGCCGGCGCTCGGGATCCATCACCTGCAGCAGCGGACGGGAGCCACGGCCGCATTGGAGGCGGGGCTCGCGCGGATCACGCCGGACCCGAGGGTCGCCGCCCTGCTGATCGTGTGGTTCTTCTGCCTGCTGATCGAGGGCGCCGCGGGATTCGGCACGCCCGTGGCGCTCGCGGCGCCGTTCCTCGTCGCCGCCGGCTTCAAGCCCGTCACAGCGGTGGTCGCGGCCATGGTGGGGCACGCGTCGGCGGTGCCGTTCGCGGCGGTCGGCACGCCCACCCTCGCGCAGCTCGCGATCGTCGACTACGGTCCGCGGGAACTGTCGTGGTCGGTGGCGCCATACATGGCGGTCGTGGGACTCGTGCTCGCATTCGTCGTCGCTCGCCTGGTGGGCACCCTGCTGCCGACCGCGGGGCCGCCGTGGAAGTGGATGGCCGTGGCCTACGCCGCCTTCTTCGTGCCGAACCTGCTCATCGCGCGGTTCGTCGGCCCTGAGCTGCCGTCCCTCGTGGGCGCGATCGGCGGCGCGGTGGTGTTCATCCTGGCCGTGCGGTGGGGCGTGAACCGGCGCATGCGGGACGACGCCACGGGTTCAGGGCCGCCTCTCGACGACGCGGAGGTCGCCGCCGAGGAGCGGATGCGCGAGAGTGCGGAGGAGGCGATCGAGCACTCGGAGGAGTGGCGCGCGGCCGATGCGCGGGCTGGCGCGGCCGTCCCGTCGCCTTCGGTGCGGCGCGAGCCTCACATGAGCGTGCTTGCCGCGACGGCGCCGTACCTGGTGCTCGTCGCGTTGGTGCTGCTCACCCGCCTGGTGGCACCGGTGCGTGAGGCGACCCAGGCGTGGGAGGTCCGCTGGGAACTGTTCGGCCACTTCTCGGAGAGCATCCAGCCGCTGTACCACCCGGGGCTGCTGCTCCTCCTGTCGTTCGCGGCCGGCGCGGTGTGGCAGCGCGCGGCGCTGCGCGACATCGGCCTCGCCTTCGAGAAGGCCACCTACCAGGTGATACCGGTGTTCGTGGCGCTGGTGGCGATGGTGACGGTCGCCTTCACCATGTCCGAATCGGGCATGACCACTCAGCTCGCCGTGGCCGCTGCGGGCGCCGGCGCCGCGTGGCCGCTGCTGTCCCCGTTCGTGGGGGCGTTGGGGACGTTCATGACCGGGTCCGCAACGGCATCGAACATCCTGTTCACCGAGTTCCAGGACCAGACCGCGCTGTCGGCGGAGCTCGATCCCGTGCCGCTGATGGGCGCTCAGGGTGCGGGAGCCGCGATCGGCAACCTGATCTGCCCTCACAACGTGGTGGCCGCCGCGGCCACCGTGGGCCTGTCCGGCCGCGAGGGTCAGGTGCTGACGAAGGCGCTGCCGATCGCGGGCGTGTGCCTGGTGATCATCGGCGCGATGGCGTGGCTGATCGTCTAGCTCACCTTCCCTGTCCGGCACCCATTGCCGGGTACACGCCAGATCGGCGCCCTATCCGGCACTCATTGACGCCGGGTGCCGGACAGGGCGCTGTCAGGCTCCGTAGGCGACCACCAGTGCCGGACAGGGAGGGGGTTATGCCTGGGCGGCGGTGAGGCGCGCGGCGAGCAGCTCCGCGATCTGCACGGCGTTGAGCGCCGCGCCCTTGCGCAGGTTGTCGCCCACGATGAACAGCGCGAGCCCGCGGCCATTGTCGACTCCGTGGTCCTGGCGGATCCGGCCCACGTAGGTGGGGTCGGCTCCCGCCGCCTTCAGCGGCGTCGGCACCTCGTCGACGACCACGCCGGGGGCGCTGTTGAGCACCTCGTAGGCACGCTCGGCGGACAGGGGCGAGGCGAACTCGGCGTTCACGGACAGCGAGTGGCCGGAGTAGACCGGCACTCGCACGCACGTGCCGCTGACCCGCAGCTCGGGGAGCCCGAGGATCTTGCGCGACTCGTCGACCAGCTTGCGCTCCTCGACGGTCTCGTTCGAGCCGTCGTCGAGCAGGCCGCCGGCGAGCGGCAGCACGTTGAAGGCGATCGTGTCGGTGTACACGCCCGGGGCAGGGAAGTCCACGGAGCGGCCGTCCCTCGCCAGCGCATCGGCCTGGTCCGCGACCGCGCGCACCTGGGTGCCGAGCTCCTGAACGCCCGCGACGCCCGAGCCGGAGACGGCCTGATAGGTGGAGACGACCAGGCGCGTGAGGCCGGCCTCGGCGTGGAGCGCCTTGAGCGTGGGCATCGCGGCCATGGTGGTGCAGTTGGGGTTCGCCACGATCCCCTTGGGGAGACGATCGAGCGCGTCGGGGTTGACCTCCGAGACCACGAGCGGCACGTCGGGGTCCATGCGCCACGCGGACGAGTTGTCGACCACCACGGCGCCCGCGGCAGCGAACAGCGGCGCATACTCCTTGGACGGCCCGCCGCCCGCGGAGAAGAGCGCGATGTCGATTCCGGAGTAGTCGCCCGAGGCGATGTCCTCGACCGTGACGTCCTGGCCGCGGTGCTCGAGCACCTTGCCCGCGGATCGGGCCGACGCGAACAGGCGCACCTGGGCGTCCGGGAAGCGCTCGGCCACGAGCTCGCGCATGACGGTGCCCACCTGACCGGTGGCACCCACGATTGCGATGGTCAGGGTCATCGTCCGCTCCCTCCGTAGACCACGGCCTCGCCGTCGGTCGAGTCGAGTTCGAATGCCGTGTGCACGGCGCGCACCGCGTCGTCCAGGTTCTCCGACCGGGTCACCACCGAGATGCGGATGTCCGAGGTGGAGATCATCTCGATGTTGACGCCCGCGTCGCGCAACGCCGCGAAGAACTTGGCGCTGACGCCCGAGTTGGAGCGCATGCCCGCGCCGACGAGCGAGATCTTGCCGATCGTGTCGTCGGTGCGCAGCTCCGCATAGCCGATCGCGCCGTGGTCCGCCTCGATCGCGGCTGTCGCGCGCGGGATCGACTCGGCCGGCAGCGTGAAGGAGATGTCGGTCACGCCGGTGACGATCGCGGACACGTTCTGGACGATCATGTCGATGTTCACATCGGCACGGGCGACGGCCTCGAACAGGCGCGCGGCGGAGCCGGGCACGTCCGGGACCCCGATGACCGTGATCTTGGCCTCGGAGCGGTCGTGAGCGACGCCTGCGATGATCGGGTCTTCCATATCGTCTCCTTCGTCAGTGTCCCCCGTCACCCAGGTCCCCTCAAGGCCGGAGAAGGACGAGCGCACGTGGATCGGCACGTCGAATCGCCGCGCGTACTCCACGCACCGCGGCATGAGGACCTTCGCGCCCGAGGCGGCGAGGTCGAGCATCTCGTCGTACGAGACGCGGCTGAGCTTGCGGGCGGACGGCACGATGCGCGGGTCCGCAGTGAACACGCCGTCGACGTCCGTGTAGATCTCGCACACGTCGGCCCCGAGGGCCGCGGCGAGCGCCACGGCGGTGGTGTCCGAGCCGCCGCGGCCGAGCGTGGTCACGTCCTGGGTGTCCGGGTGAAGGCCCTGGAAACCGGCGACGATCGCGACGTCGCCGTCCTCGACTGCCTTCTGCAGCCGGCCCGGAGCGACGTCGATGATGCGTGCGCGGCCGTGGTGCTCGGTGGTGATGACGCCGGCCTGCGGCCCGGTGAAGGCCTGCGCGCCGACGCCCAACTCGCGGATCGCCATCGCGAGCAGCGCCATCGAGATGCGCTCTCCCGCAGTGAGGAGGATGTCCATCTCGCGAGGAGCGGGGTCCGTGCTCACCGCGTTGGCGAGGTCGATCAGGTCATCGGTGGTGTCGCCCATGGCGCTGACGGCGACCACGACGTCGTTGCCGGCGCGGCGGGTCTCGACGATGCGCCGGGCGACGCGCTTGAGCGCGTCGGCGTCCGTGACGGAGGATCCTCCGTACTTCTGCACCACGAGAGGCATGCGGGAACTCCAGGAGTGTCAGGGGTGGCATGCCCGTCCCCGGGCACAGCGCCCCATTCTAGTGAAGGCGGTCCCATTCGCCTATTCGGCCGCCACCTCGCCGACAGCACGAACCCACGTGATCGCGACGCGCCTCGGCACACCGGTCCGGGCGGGCCTGTCGCGGGGCGCCTGCCTCGCATGTGGTGCGCACTGTCGGGCGGGCTGGCGTTCTTGGGGCCGATGCGGGGGGCTCAGACCGCGATTAGCATGAGCCACGTGCGACTCGCCGACGATCCGATCGTGACCACCCCTGATGGAAGCGTGCGGGGCCGGTGGCGGTCCCGCACGGATGCGGGCGGGGTCACCACCGCGTACGCGACCTTCCGCGGCATCCCCTTCGCGGCGCCCCCGGTGGGGGACCTGCGGTTCGCGGCCCCGGCGCCCATGTCTCCATGGGACGGCGTCAGGGAGGCGGCAGATTTCGGCCCCACGCCGCAGCGCGAGTCCCCGTACGACCCGCCCCGCATCCCGGAGCCGTCCATCCCGGGCGAGGACGTGCTGACCGTGAACGTCACGACCCCCGATCCCTCTCCCACGGCCGGTCTGCCCGTCCTCGTATGGATCCACGGCGGCGGCTTCGTGGGCGGCTCCCCGGCCAGCCCCTGGTACGTAGGGGAGTCCTTCGCTCGCGACGGCGTGGTCACCGCGACGCTGTCCTACCGCCTGGGGTTCGAGGGCTTCGGGTGGATGGAGGACGCGGTCCCCAACCGCGGGATCCTCGACTGGATCGCGGGCCTTGAGTGGATTCGGCGCAGCATCGGCGCCTTCGGTGGCGACCCGAGCCGCGTGACGATCGCCGGCCAGAGCGCCGGCGGCGCCGCCGTGATGCGACTGCTCACCCTGCCCGCCGCGCAGCACCTGTTCTCGGGCGCGATGGCCATCTCGCCGGCCGATGCCTCGACCACCGTCGAGCACGCGCGCCAGGCCGCGCGGGAGGTGGCGGAGGCGCTCGGTGTCGCTCCGGACGTGGCCGGCATGAGCAGCGTCGACGAGATCGCCGTGTTCCGGGCGCTGGGTGCGGCCCAGCATGAACCGACCGACCCGATCCCGAGCCTGCTGACTCGCTCGGCGCAGCCCCTGCCGTTCGCCCCAGTGGTGGACGGCGAGATCGTGCCGCACTCGGTCACGGACGGGATCCGCGCTGGCGTAGGAGCGGACAAGCCGCTGCTCATCGGCTCGACCGCCCACGAGTTCAACGAGGCGATGGCGGGGGTGAGTGCCGGCAGGCCCGGCGCGGACCCGACCCAGCTGCTGGTCGAGGCAGGGGCCGGCCGTGACCTGGCCGCGGCGATGGCGGCACGGGAGCCCGAGCGCGGGGCGGACTGGGCCCTGGGACAGGCGCTCTCGGATGCAATCTTCCGCGCTCCGACGGCCGGTTGGGCCGCGTGGCGCGGCGCAGGGAGCACCTGGGCGTACGACTTCCGCTGGGAGTCGCGGTCGGACGCCGCCCAGGGTGCCGCGCACTGCGTGGATGTGCCGTTCGGCTTCGACATCCTTGACGGCGAGGGCGTGCCGCACGCGGTGGGTGAGGATCCCCCGCAGAGCCTCGCCGACGCGGTGCACGGCGACTGGTTGGCGATGGTGCGCGACGGCGCCCTCGACGCTCCATGTCACGCTCCCGCACACGACACGATCGTGTACGGCGCCGATGGCGACCGGCGCTTCGGCGCGGCCTACGAGATCGAGCGGCGGGTCTGGTCGGAGGGGCTCGGCCGTCCCGCGCGTTCCTGAGCCGCCCTAGGAGGACGAGTTCTCGACCCACCGCTCCAGATGGGCGGCCTCGCGCTCGAGCGGGGAGGGGTCGTCGAGGGCGCGGGCGAGCGCGGCGCCGCCCTCGACGGTGGCGAGCAGATGGACGGCGCGAGCGCGGGCGGCGGGGGAGGCGAAGCCCAGCGCCTCAAACTGCTCCGACACCCAGTCGATGGCCTCTCGGTGCGCCCGATCGCTTCCCGTCCCCGCCGATGCTGTCGCCAGCAGCGTGCCGTGTGCCCGGATCGCGGCGGCATCGTCGACATAGGCGGACAGGAGGGCCGCGAGCGCAGCCTTCGCGTCCGTGCCGTATTCGGCGCGCTGCGCCGCCAGCAGCTCGGCGATGCCGTCGGCCACCGCAGCCGCAACGTCGTCCTTGGTCTTGAAGTAGTAGTACACCGAGCCCGGCGCGACGCCGGCCTCGGTCGCGATGGCGGCGAGAGTCGTGGACTGGATCCCCTCCGTGCGAGCGAGGTGGATCGCCGCCGTGGTGAGGCGTTCGCGCTTGTCGGAGGCGGGTCGCGGCATGAGGGCTCCTTGAGCATCGGCGGTTCTGAAGTGAGTCTGCTTACTAGCATGCGCTGCCGTCGCGGGATCATCGCCTCCGACACGCCGAGAATCAGGGGTTTCCCTCATACCCGGGGATGTGACCGTGTGCCACTGTGGTCCGGATGGCACGAGGCGCGTCGACGCGCCGACCCAACTGCGCAAGGAGTGGAATGACCATCATGGAAGAGGCGCCGCCGATGACGGACGCCATCACCGCGAGAGGCGTGGCCCGGTCGTTCGGCAGCGTCCAGGCGGTGCAGGACGCGACGCTCACCGTCCCTCGCGGACAGGTGACGGCGCTCATCGGCCCCAACGGGTCGGGCAAGACCACCCTGCTGCTCATGCTGTCGGGGCTGCTGCGCCCGGACGCGGGCGAGATCACGGTGGCCGGGTCAGACCCGCGCACCGACTCGGCGGCCGTGCGAGCGGCGATCGGGTGGATGCCCGATCAGCTCGGCTCGTGGGACAACCTCACGTGCCTGCAGACCCTCACGCTGATGGGGCGCTCCTACCGGATCCCGCGCCGGGACGCGACGGCGAAGGGCCGGGAGCTCCTCGCGCGGGTGCACCTCGAGGAGTTCGCCGACCGTCCCACGCGGGTGCTCTCGCGGGGACAGAAGCAGCGCCTCTCGCTCGCGCGGGCGCTCGTGCACGATCCTGCGGTGCTGCTGCTCGACGAGCCCGCCAACGGTCTCGACCCCCGCTCCCGCATCGAGCTGCGGCACTTCGTGAGAGAGATCGCCGCCGAGGGCCGGGCAGTGCTCGTCTCCAGCCACGTCCTGAGCGAGCTCGACGAGATGGTGGACGAGGCCATCTTCATGTCGAAGGGCCGGACCATGGGCGACGACGCCGCCCGGATGGTCGCGGATGCCCGGACCAAGTACCGGATCTGGGCGCTCGACCCCGCACGCCTGCGCGAGACCCTGGCCGCAGGCGGCGTGGCCTTCGACGAGGCCGAGGGCGGCGCCGTGGCGCGCATCGCGGACGAGCGTCAGGCCGCGCAGGCGCTGGCGTGGCTCGTCGGCCAGGGCATCGAGGTGCATCGGTTCGGACCCGCGGGAAGCGCTCTCGAACAGACGTACATGGCGATGGAGGAGGACCGACGATGACCGCCACCGACCGCCAGACACCCCCGTCCGTGACGGTGAATCCTCCCCCGCGCACAGGCAACACCTGGATTCCGACGCCACGCGGCGTCGCCCTCGTCACCCGCATCGAACTGCTCCGCCGACGGCCATCGCCCAAGGGCTACGTCATGTACGGCATCCTGTTCGCGGCCATCCTCGGCCTGGGGATCCTGGTCGCGGTGACGTCGTCCGAAGAGTTGACGTCGACGCCGCTCGAGCTCGTGCTGATCCTCGTGCTCGGCGCAGGCATGCTCATCGGCCCGTCGCTGTCGGCGACGTCGATCAACGGGGACTCGGGAGAGGGGGTGCTTGCTCCGCTCCAGATGACGCACCTGACCGCCGGCGACCTGGCCGTCGGCAAGCTGCTCTCCTCGTGGCTGGTGTCGATCGCCGCTCTCGTCACGATGACGCCCTTCCTGGTATTCGCGTATCTGCGGTCGGGCTGGCACTGGGACGAGCTGCTCATCGTGCTGGCGGTGATCCTGTTCGTCGTGCTCACCGCGACCGCGATCGGGCTCGCATGGTCGGGGATCGCCGCGCGTGCCGTCGCCTCGGTGTCGCTCGCTCACCTCACCACGGGCGGGCTGCTGCTGGGCACCCTGCTGATCTTCGCCTTCACCATGCCGCTCGTGTCCGAAGATGTGGAGGTCACGAACAGCTACCCCGACTACGAGCAGATGACCCAGGAGCAGCAGGAGGCGATCGACGATGCCTTCATGAACGGCGACTACAGCGATCCGGTGCTGCAGACCATCCCGTGCATCGAGGACCGATGGGTGATGTCGGTGCCCCACACGGATCGCACCGCATGGATGCTGCTCATCAACCCGGTGGTGGTCATCGGGGAATCCGCCCCGATCATCAACCCCGAGACGTACGAGGAGGACGACCGGGCCGCACCGGGAGCGTTCGCCACCATGCACCAGATGGTCAGCAGCGCGCGCATCGGGCCGAGCGACGAGCCCGAGACCTACGACGAGTGCGCGATGATCAAGGGCGACGGAGAGTACCCCGCGGACCCGTGGATGGAGCAGCAGGAGGAGCAGTTCACCTACGACCGCGCCCCGTGGCTCGGCCTGGGCGTCCAGGCGCTGCTGCTGCTCGGCTCGATGTCGCTCGTGATTCAGCGACTGCGCGTGCCCTACAAGAAGCTGCGTACCGGGACCCGGGTCGCATAGCCCGCAACCGCATCGGCCGTCGCCTGCGCACTGACGCTCGCCTGAGCGTCAGTGCGCAGGCCGCACAGATCGCTGGCGCACTGATTCGCCGGCGGGTGGTCCGTGACCACGCCAGGATCCGCCGATGCGCGGTCCAGGGCACCGCACCGTTCAGGTGACCCGGCGACGCCCCTCGAAGGCACGGCCCAGCGTGACCTCGTCGGCGTACTCGAGGTCGCCGCCCACGGGCAGTCCCGACGCGAGACGAGAGACCCCGACGCCCATGGGCACCAGCATGCGAGTGAGGTACGTCGCCGTCGCCTCGCCCTCGATGTTGGGGTCGGTGGCGATGATGACCTCTTCGATCGCCCCGTCCCCCAGGCGAGTCAGCAGCTGGCGGATGCGCAGGTCGTCAGGCCCGACCCCGTTCATGGGGTCGATCGCGCCGCCGAGCACGTGATAGCGGCCGCGGTACTCGCGCGTCCGCTCGATCGCGACCACGTCCTTGGGCTCCTCCACCACGCACAGGACGTCGTCGAGCCGGCGGGGGTCGGCGCAGATGCGGCACTGCTCGGACTCCGCGACGTTGCCGCAGGTGTCGCAGAACCGCACGCGCTCCTTGACCGTGGTGATCGCCTCGGCGAGACGCTGGACGTCCACGGCATCGGTGGCCAGGATGTGAAACGCGATGCGCTGGGCGCTCTTGGGGCCGACTCCGGGGAGGTGCCCGAGCTCGTCGATCAGATCCTGAACTGCGCCGTCATACATGCGCTCAAGAGTACGGCCGATGCCGGGGCTGGGATGCGTAGGCGCGTGCACCGCGCGGCGGCCGAGGCATCACGCGCGGGGTGGTGGAGGCGCGGCTCGAGGGCTGCGCTTGTAGGCAGAGACCGTCGGGTCGCGCGCGATCCAGAACCGCCACGGCACGTCCGCCGCCAGGCGCACGCCCACGCGCGGGCCGGCTGCGATGGCTGCGGGGTCGATTGCGGGACCGGTCTCGAGTGCTAGCGGTGAGCCCGCGAGGACGTCGGATGCGCTGAGAGACATGTCGATGCCCAGCGACTGCGCCAGGCAGGCGGGTCCCCGCGCCAGGCTGCGGTCTGTGACCTTGGGGCCGCGGCGCTCGCGAGCGAGGTCGTGTCCCTCCACGACGCGGCCCGCACGGAGCAGTACCCCGCAGCCCTCTCCGGCCGCTCCGGTGACGATGTTGGCGCACCAGTGCATGCCGTACGAGAAGTACACGTACAGGTGGCCCGCCTCGCCGAACATCACCTGGTTGCGGGCGGTGGGCCCACGGTGGGAGTGCGAAGCGGGGTCCTGGGCTCCGGCGTACGCCTCGACCTCGGTGATCTCGACCGTCACCGCGCCCGCGGGCGCGTGGTGCGTGAGCCGCGCACCCAACAGAGTGGGGGCGACCGTGGGCGCGGGCATGGCCAGATCGGAGCGGTGCATGACGAGGGTCGGGTCGAGAGCGACTATTCCGTGATGACTGCTATTCCTTGATGACCGTGCCGCCGAGCATCTGCTTCACGACGTCGGCACCCGTGAGCTGAGAGTCGGGCGCGGTCTCGTCGTCCGGCGAGACCTGCTCATCGTCCTCGTCCCAGGGTGGCGGCTCGTCCCCGGGCGGGGTGGCGGCGGACGGGGCGCTGTCCGGGCGAGCGGTGCTGGCCACGGCCGCCGGCTGCCCCTCGCTGACGGCGGGCGCGGAGGCCACGGCGACAGCGGACGCGGAGTGGGCAGACGATGCCGGTGCGGCCGCGGGCGACACGGGTGCGGTCGGGGGGTTCGCGTCGGTGACCGCCTCGACGCGCACGTGCAGGCCCAGCGTCTCGCGGACTGCGAGCGCGACGTTCTCCGCGTGGGTGCTGCCGGCGAACCGGCCGGCGAGGGCGGCGTTGTCGAAGGCGAGCGTGAGCACTCCGCCCTCGACCGAGGTCACCTGTGCGCTCTGGCTGACCATGGACCAGGTCACGCGCCTCCGCTCAAGGGTGCCGAGCACCTCTGTCCAACGCCGGCGCACCAACTCGGTGTCCTCGGCGCCGCCGGCGACGTCGCCAGTGGAGGCGCGCACCGGTTCGGGTGCGGCCGATGCGGTGGCGGGCGCGGGAGGCTCGGGCGCGCTTGGGGCCTGGGCCGGTGCGGGCGAGGCTGCGGCCGGAGCGCTCGACGCGGCCGGTGCGTCGACTGGCGCTGCGTCGTCGGTCGAGGGGGTCGAGCCGTTCACGGCTGCGGTGTCATGAGACGCGGTTTCCTGAGGCGCGCTGTCGTGGGGGCGCGAGGTGGCGCCGACGGCGTCGCCGTCGCTCTGCTCCGCCTTCCCCTCGGGCGCGCTGGCCCTCGACTGCTCCCGCGCGGTGGCGACTGCCGCGCGTGCCGCCCCAGCATCGGCGGTGGGCGCCGCCGGCGTCGCTGGCACTCCACTGGCACCATGCGCGGCGATCAGGCGCGCGCACAGCAGCTCGAGATGCAGCCGCGGCGACGTCGCGCCGATCATGTGAGTGAGCGCCTCGTTCACCAGGTCCCCGGCCTGTGAGCCGCGCGCCAGGCCCAGGCGCCGCGCCTGATCCTTCATGCGCTCGAGTTGATCCGACGGGACCTCGCCCAGGGACTTCACGCCGTCCGAGCCGGCGGCGGACAGCAGGATCAGGTCGCGCAGCCGCTCCAGCAGGTCCTCGACGAACCGTCGCGGCTCGTGACCGGTGCCGATCACGCGGTCGACGACGTCGAACAGGGACGCGCCGTCGCCAGCGGCGACTGCGTCCACGGCGTCATCGAGCAGCGTCGCGTCGGTGAAGCCCAGCAGCGCGATGGCGCGCTCGTATGTGACGCCCTCCGCGCCCGATCCGGCCATGAGCTGGTCGAGCACCGAGAGCGAATCGCGCACGGATCCGCCGCCGGCGCGCACCACGAGGGGCAGCACCCCGGACTCGACCTGCACGGCCTCGGCCTCGCACAGCTCGCCGAGGTAGTCGGTGAGCACGGCAGGAGGCACCAGCCGGAAGGGGTAGTGGTGCGTGCGGGAGCGGATGGTGCCGATGACCTTGTCAGGCTCGGTGGTGGCGAAGACGAACCGCACGTGGGGCGGCGGCTCCTCGACCAGTTTGAGCAGGGCGTTGAAGCCCTGCGTGGTCACCATGTGCGCCTCATCGAGGATGAAGATCTTGTAGCGGTCCCGCGCCGGCGCGAAGGCGGCGCGTTCGCGCAGTTCGCGGGCGTCGTCGACGCCGTTGTGAGAGGCGGCGTCGATCTCGACCACGTCGACGGAACCCGCGCCCCCACGCGCCAGGCCCACGCACGAGTCGCACGTGCCGCAGGGGGTGTCGGTGGGGCCCTGCTCGCAGTTGAGGCAGCGGGCGAGGATGCGCGCGGAGGTGGTCTTGCCGCATCCGCGCGGACCGGAGAACAGGTATGCGTGGTTGACCTTGTCCGCGCGCAGCGCCTGCATGAGTGGCGTGGTGACGTGCTCCTGCCCCACGACGTCGGAGAAGGTGTCGGGCCGGTAGCGGCGATACAGGGCGGTGCTCACTCCACGCACTCTAGTGGCGGGCGGTGACACTCGCATCGGCCCTCCACCGAAGCGCCGCACGACGGCCCGGACATGAAAGGACCCCCCACGCACCCGACAGAGCCCGCCTGCCCTTGCTGCATTCCTGCCCTGGGGGAGTTCAGCGAGATGACGCCACGTGAGGGGTCGCGAATAGTCTAGCCGCAGACGCTGTTTAGGTGCACCGCCGATGCTCGGGTACCATCGTCGGGCTTGGAGGATTCGCCTAGTGGCCTATGGCGCACGCTTGGAAAGCGTGTTGGGTGCAAGCCCTCAGGGGTTCGAATCCCCTATCCTCCGCCAGCATACGCCCTGGTAGTGCATCAAGTGCTACCGGGGCGTAGTTGTTGCGTCAACACTTGCGGTCAACATGTAGGCACGCACAGGCTGCGCGTTGATTGGTGTTGACGTGCGCCGGAACGCCAAAAAGCCCCCCACCGCTCGACCCAGCACGAGGCCGGGGAGCGGTGAGGGGCAGTCAGCCGCGTGGAGGGTCGCGGCGGTCTTGGGGGCTAGTGGGTTAGCCAGTCCATGTGGGACGTTTGGACAGGCGGTCGGTTGATCGGGCCGACCGCCGAGACACTGCTACCGCTACACTCGCCGCCATGGCAAAGATGATTGCGGTAGGCGACAGCATCGTGAACGGCAAGACGAAGGATGTCGCCGGGGTGCCTGGCCAGTCGTGGGCTAGGTGGGCGGCTGATGCGGCCGGATTCGAGTTCGAGCAGTATGCGCGCGGCGGGGCGACCTCATCTGAGATCGTCCGCGACCTGCTCCCCAACGTCACGGGTCGCTACGAGTTCGGCGTGTTCAACATGGGCACCAACGACGCGATCAAGAAACTCGACCTCACCGCCCTGCGCGAGAACGCGACGGCGGCGGCGTTGAAGATGACCGCCCACTGCGAGAGGGTGTTCACGCTCTCCGTTCCCTATAGCCCGGATGCAGACGCCATCATTCGCGAAGTCGCCGAGCAGCACGAGATCGTGGTCATCGACGGTGCGCTGACCGGGCCTCGGTTCTTCCAGCCGGACTTCATTCACCCCACTGCCGTTGGTCAACTCGAGCTCGGGGATCGTCTCGCCGATTCGACGGGAACCCCGCGCCCGTCCCTGACCGCACCGCAGCGTGGTCAGGGACGGCTCGGGGTCCGCTACTGGATTCGGTACGCGTACCGCTGGCTCAAGTTCCGGGCGAAGGAAGTCCTCGGGCGCTAGCGAATGTCCTTGGGCAGTACACCGAGGACGGCCACCACGCGGTCGATGGTGATGTCCGCATCTGCGTTGCTCGCGGAGTCCGCGTAGACGCGGACTCTTGCCAGTGAGGCGTCGGGCAGGACGCGTCCGGTGACGAACACCCATGTGAAGCGGTCGCGGGCGTAGGTGTTGAGGGCCGGCGTCGTCAGGTTCACGGCGCCACCTGCGAGTTCTACGCGGGCGGCGCTGGCGGCGGTGAACGAGGCGGGTACTCGCACCCGTGCGGCCACCGTCACGTACTGACCTCGCACGGTGGCGAGTGGCAGCAACTGTTCGATGTACGACGATCCCGCTTCGGACGCTTCGAGCCTGACCGCCCAGCCGTGGGGTGCCTCGAAGTTGGTGGTGTCCTTGGTGGACGTGGACCTGATCAGTGACCAGTCGTCAGGGACCGCGCCTGCGAACGCCGCGAAGTCTCCGTTGCTCAGGAGGTTCACGCCGAGTTCGCTGAGGGATGTCGGGGATGAGGGTCGGGGCTGAATGCGGCGGTCGTAGCGCAGGTAGGGCAGGATCGTGTCGGCGATGACGCGCGACCCCTCGGGCGAGGGGTGCAGGTTGTCCGGGCTCATCATGACGGACGGCCAGCCGGGGTCGTCGAGGAGCGCCTGGCGGGTGTCGATGAGTCCGTATCCGCGAAGGCCGCAGACTTCCGCGTAGCGCTGGGCACGGGTCGCGACCGTGGCAGAGATCGTGTCGAGGCGCTCGTTCTGTGTGAGCACGATGAACTGCGCGTAAGGCACCGCGCGCTTGACCGCCTCGGTGAGCATCATGAGTCGAGCGCCGCCATACCTCGCAGCCCCGTTGACGTCATTGGCCCCGTCATTGAGCCCGTAGTTCACGATCACGAGATCGGGTTGCAGGTTGGCAAGCGCCACGTCGAACCGGTCGCCTAGGAAGTAGTCCATGCGTGAGCCGGAGACGCCACCGTTGTACCAGTTGAGCGTGCGTCCCCCGGTTCCGGTGTTCAGGTTCTCGACGGTGCCCCAGTCGTTGGTGCCGGTGTCCCACTGTCGCCAGGCAACCGTGTGCGTGGGCCAGAGCGTTGCCATGTCCTCGGCCACCAGCCGCGACGCACGCTTGTTCTCGGTCGAGACCATCGTGTTGGTCGAGTCTCCGATGTAGAGCACCGTGGCGTCCTCGACGTCGCGCTTGAGCTTCTGCACGAGGGCCGCTGCGGATGCGGCGGTGGCCGTCACGATGGGCTGAGTCTCCGTGTCAATGGTGGCGTTCAGTGAGGCGCGCACGTCCGAGCCGTCATCGTCGATCTTCGCGGCCACGTCGCCGTCGAGGGTGGCGACGTCTTGCTTCGAGTTCGCATCCACCACGACCTGAACCGTGCCGGGCTCGGCCTCAGCGGGCAGCACGGTCGTGAGGTCCACGGTGCCATCGGTCGGCACCTCGAACTCCACCGGCTTGAGCACAGCGAGGTCGTCGAGGAATGTGGCCTTCCACACGATGCGGTCGGGTGCACCGGCAGGCTGGTCCGTGGCCAGCACAACGATGAACTTGTCGTCCGCGTCCTCAGCATCGGGCGGCACAATATAGCCGTCGCGCACCGTCAGGGTCAGGGAGCGAATGAGCGACGTCTGCGGCGTGTCGAGCCCCGCGAACCGAATGACGCTCGGAGTCGCCGTGAGTCGCACCCGCCCACTCATCGGGATCTCGTCAGGCACCTCGCCGACGTCCGCAGCAGAGTCCGAGAGCATCTGCGTGAAGTAGCCCGTGATGCGTCCGTGGTTCACCACGCTTGGAACGTCGGCCATTGTGTCTCCTCCAGTAGAAATGCGACCGCCCGCCCAAGTGTTGAGACTTGAGCGGGCGGGTTAAAGGGTGTGGGGTTGAGTCAGACGTCGCGGTCGGACTTGGCTGCTCCACCACGGAGAGCCACGGACGTCAGCACGGACACCGCGGCGGCGAGTCCACCGACCGATGCAACCTGGGCGAAGTCGACCTCGAGGATGCCGGTCACGTCGGCGGTGAGCGCACCGAGCGATGCCTGTGCGAACGTGGCAACGGCGCGATCCCCTGCGTCGATCCAGAACTGGCGGTTGGCGTACTTGCTCATGGCTTCTCCTCCGTGTCGTCGCCGCTCTCTGCGGCGTCCAGTGCCTTCTCGAGTTCAGCGATGGCGGCGTGGGCCTTGCGCTGGAGTTCGATGATGTAGGTGTTCTGCTCACCCACACGGCCCACACGGGCGTCGAGTTCGCGGGTGAGCCGGATGATCTTGTCGGCCTTCGAGCTGGCGTCGCGGGATGCGTCTGCGGCCTGCTTGGCCATCTCGCCCAGGCTGCGCCCGTCGCGTGCCTTGCGGTTGAATACGGCGTCGGCGATCTCGTCTGCTGTGGGCATGTCGTCCTCCTGTGCGGTTGCGTTGCGCTTGTCGAACTCGTAGTGCCACCACTCGGACGGGATCGAGAACGATCCGTCTGCGTCGAGCGGGCGTCGCCAGCCGAACTCGGGGTGGTCGATGAGCCACTGGCATTGGGGCCACTCGAAGTCGATGGCGAACCCGGTCTCGTGGCGCGACGATCCAGGTGGGGCGACCGGACCCTTGGCGCTGATGCGGACCCACGCCTGGCCCCGCCACCAGCGACGGTCGCCGTATGGGCCGCGGTCTTGGTCGTTGTAGGCGAGTCGGTATCGGTCGCGGAACAGCCACTCCTGCTGGTCGGGATCGCGGTAGTCCGATGTGATGCCGCCCAGGGGCATGCCGGCGCGGACTGCTCGCAGATACCAGGCGAACGCTTCGGCATCACAGGTCACAGAGAACCCGCCGACAGCGTGAGTCACGATGGGCATGGGGCCTCCAAGGCGGGTATGGGTGTCACCTTTCGGCAACATTCCGGTATGTGCGCGTTCGGCTACATGGGCGCAAGTCATAACGGTGAGCGGCAGGATTATGGGTTGGCGAGCGGCACTTTTGTGGGCGTGCGCCAACTTTTGTAAGCCGGAAGATGTCGTCCGGTTCTGGGAACTAGCCGCGTCAACCGCGCTGGACATTGGGCAATGTCAACGCCGGTTTACTCAGCGTGCGGGTCTGAGCACGCGCTCGTGGTCGAGTCCGTATCCGTCACGGATGACGGCGGTCCAGATGCCGGGGTGCGACCATTCGCCGGTCTTGTTCGTGAACCATGACGAGCCGCCGTCGAGCGCGGGCATCTGAATGTGCGTGCGCTCACGGTCACCGAGATTCCCCAGCGGCCACACTCGGCGGTGGTGATAGTGGCCGGACAGCAGGATCGTGGCCTGTGCGATGGGCGAGTCCCCGGCGACCTGACCGAGGAACCACTTCTTGAATCCCTCGGGCGTGAACGTGTTGCCGACGTGGCCGTGAGTCAGCGCCACCACGTCATCGCGGACCTGCACGGCACACGACACGTCCCACTCATCGGGGAACAGGAACTCGACGGACTGCCACCGCTCATCCATGTGGAGTGCGCTAGCAACCATCGACACTACCGCGAGGCCGTAGTCGTCGGATGGCTTGCCCAGCTCGTCCTTGCCGCGACGCCACGCGCCATGGTTTGAAGGAACGGCGAGCACTCGGGTGTGCACGTGCCGGGACGCAATGTGGGTGATCGCCTGGACTAGATAAGCATGGGCCGTGGTGAGCATCGCTGGGTGCGAGGTGTCGTTCGTGAACCCCTGCTGCGCGGTGTTCTCGAAGCCCTCGATCATGTCGCCACCAAGCGCGATGACGCAATCCTCGGCGGGGTTGGTGCGCATCTCTTCGTCGAGGTCGTGGAGTAGTTCGCCCAGGCGCTCGAAGAACGCCTCGGTCCCGCCGTGGCGATCCACCTTGCCCAGTTGCTCATCGGACAGGCCGACGATACGGGTCTGTGTCAGCGCCTTCTCGGTGGGCTTGAGGGGCTTCCTCCTAGAATTGGCACGCGCCAACTTCAGTAGGGCCTCGAGGTCGACTGTTCCGCACGCTACAGAACGCGGCACGATCTTGAACGTGAGGTGGCGGTTCTGCGTCGGACCCATGTTCCAGAGCCGGACGCCAGTGAGGATGACCTCGCGATCATCCGGGACCGTCATCCCGGTCTGCGTCTCGATCTCGGTGCGCCAGGTGCGCTCGTCCTCGGTTGCCTCGGGCTCGACGGGCATAACGGCCGAAGCCGTGCCCTTGTCGAGATCCAGACTCGCGCCGGACTGGAACCCCTTGGGGACGCCGCGACGCATGGGGCTGGCAGTCGTGGGCAGGTCAGCGAGAGCCACAGGGGCACGACCTCTCCGCCATGAAGTGCTTGCGGAAGGCGTCGTAGTTCAGCATGAACCCGTCGTCCTTGACGGCCTCCCGGTAGATGGTCGTCATTGGGAATCCGTTGTCGATTGCCCACCTGAGGCCGTCTGCCTGCTCCGCCGTGAGATTGGACTCCCACGCAGCGACCCCACACGACTTGCGTCGCATCGGGGGCTTCTCCTGGCCCTTGAGTCCTGCTACTGACATGCGGCCCTCCAGCCTCGATGTGTATTCAGTTGTGGTCGTGCGGCGGTGCTACTGCGGTGGGGTGATGAGCCAGTTGGCGAGCGTGCCCAAGATGGCACCCCCGCCAGCGCCGAGTCCCACGGCCTTCCACATGAACTTCTCGAGCGAGCGAACGCGGTGCTCGTGGTCGTCCACGTCCTTGCGAAGCTCGGCCGACTCGGCGGCTCGTGCTGCGTTCCCTGCCTCGACGGCCTGTGTGAGCGTGTCGAGAGATCCGCTCATCTTCGCCAGGCCGGTGTCCAACTTGCCTTCGAGGCGGGCCATCCGCTCCCCAAACTCCGAGACTGCCTCGGTGTACGTCCGGTCAGTCGTCATGTCGTCTCCCTACCCACCCGCGCGCCCGGTGATGTCGCGTCGGTCGCCGATGATGCGCACCTCGACACGGTCGCCGATGGTGATGCTGGGCACGAGTGAATCGTCGGCCACGCGCATGGCGACCGAACCGGAGTCCATGACGACCTTCGTCGGGCTCACGGAATCCACGACCGCCCACTCCCAGCGCGGAATGCGACGCTCGTAGCGGTCCATGCGCTTGCTCAGTCCGGCGACGTGGCTTGGGCGCCTCATATGTCCACGACCTCCCGGAGCGTGTAGCGCGCGAGGTCGGTGTCGTTCGCGCCATACTCGATGTTGGTGACCACGTGCCGGTGGTCGATGCCCGCGGGCTGGGACCGGAACCTCACGGCGGCGTTCACGTCCAGCGGCACGGGCAGGGCGTCGATGACGACCGTCGACGTGGGGGTGGTGGCGTCGATGAGCGCACGGCTGGCGATGGTCTCGAGAGCGTCAAGGTCCGTGGCCTCAGCGTCGATGACGCGAGTGATGGTGCGACCACGGTTCGCACGTGAGAACGGCGAGTCTGGGCTGTCGTTGTAGACGTTCACTAGCAGGCCAGCGTTGTCCCCGGTGCCCTGAGTGCGTGCGAGCACGTGATTGGGCACGCGGTACAAGTCTTGCTCCACGGACATTTCGGGCCGGTAGATGCACGTCTCGCCGTCGTCGATGAACTCCCACTCCTCGGGGCGAGCAGCGGGGCGCACATATGGCGAGCCCGTCAGTCGCCCATCGCCATCGGTGGCCAGCGAGAAATAGCCGATGGAGTCGAGCAGTTCGTTGATGATCGTCAGCAGCGGCGTCCCGGCTTCCCACACGCGCGAGGTCGTGAGCGTCTTGGGGGAGTCAGTGACCGCAGCCGCATTCTCGCCGGCCAGGTCAATGAGAGTGCGCACGGCATCCGTAACGACCGTGCCGGCGACGATTTCGTAGTCATCGTCCACCGTGGACTCGGCCAGTACCGTTGCCACGTCGAGCAGTTCCACGTCCCAGCGGCGCACGCCACCCGACCACTGAGCGACGGGCATCGAGGGCAGGTAGACGCCAAGGCCCCACGATGGGCCGCCAACGATCTCGTAGGACGCTCGAATCCGCGCCGTGAGCCAGTTGACATCCTGACCCATGTCCGTGACCGCCGCGTTGCCGCCCCTTTTGAGGGTGGCCTGTGCGGACTGCTTGAGCGACGCGCCACGCACCCCGTCGAGGTCGGCCACGTAGGACCCGTTGCCGTCGAGCAGCTCGTACCGGCGCACCACCGAGCGGTGGCCGGTGAGCGTCACGGGCGCAACGGCCGGGAGGGTGCCAATCGGCAGGGATGCGCTAGGCACGAGCAGACTCCGAAATCCTGAACGACACCTGCGACAAGGGCTCCCATGGTGACGCGGTGGACACGCCGCCGATCATCCCGAAAATGCGACGCCCCGTGCGCCCGGTCGGGTCGCGGTAGAGCATCACCCCGCCATGCAGCGCGGCGTCCTCGAAGTCCTCGTGAGTCGCCATGCCGTCCGCATTGAGCAACGTGGCAGACACGCCCACACTGCGGTCGCGGCGCTCGCCCGAGATGATAACCCCGGCCGGGCGGTTGTCTGAGCCCACGCGGTTCGCGAAGTGCTCGAGGGCCTCCTCGCGTCCGGCGCTGGACTCCGGCGACAGGTTCCCGTAGAACACCAGCACCGTCGCGAACCCTGGCCCATAGCCGAGGTAGGCATACTCCTGCTCGTCGATGACCAGTTCGACGGGCTCGCCAACAGCGGTGGACGGGATGGCCGAGATCGCGGTGCCGCGGTACAGGACCGTGGCGCGCGTCGGGGCAGTCATGTCCAGAACGGTTGTGCCACCACCGTCAAGGGGCACGCCCGCCGCGAGCGTCTCCCACGACTCGCCACCGTCAAGCGAACGCTCAATGGTCGCGGCTACGGTCTCGGCGAAGTCGCCCTCAGACTCGAGGTCCCAGAACTGTTCGCCCGCGATGCTGTCGGGCGGGTACGCGTTCTGCACATCCTCGACGCACACGTAGCGCTCGCCATCACGGGCCACCACGTCGCCCACGAAGTAGGCCGTGTTCGACACCCACGTGCCACGGAAGTTCGCACCATCGGGGGTGATCGTGATGGCGACAGCGCCGGAGTCGCGGTAGAACTCCGCACTCACGCCCACCTCACGCGGCGACACGTAATCGACCGTGACCGTGGACTCGACTGCGGGAAGGCCAATAGCCTCAGACGCCGAGGACCATAGGCCCGTCGCTGAACGCACCTCGACGTACACCGTGTACGTCCGACCGTCCTGGAGCGCGGTGTCCATGGCGACCGACGACGTGGTGCCCGATCCGGCCCTAGCCTCGAGCGCATTGCCCGACTGCCCGTACAGCGTCACGCGCCACTGAGCCTGCGGGGAATCAGAATGCGTGTACGCCCACGCGACAGTCAGGTCCGAGTCGGTCAGGGTCGCCGAGTCTGCGGGCGCGGTGATGTTCACCTGCGGCAGGTCCGACACCACGAACGACGCAGTGGGTGACCAGGGCGACGGGTCTTCGTGCGAACCCCACGTGCGGACCTCCCACTCGACGTCGGTCTCGCTGTAGTACGTGTCGAGGCCCATCTCCCACTCGGAGTCGCCCGACGTGACCTCAGCCGTGGTGGTCCAAGCGCCCCCGGCCGCACGGTGGCGCAGCTGGAACTTGGTCTGTGCGGACGAATCGACCGGGTTGTGCGTCCACGTCAGGGTGCGCGTGAAGTACTCGAGCGCGACCGGAGACGAGGGGCCGAGGTTCGACGGCGCGTTCGGCGGGGCCTCGAGCTGCACAGTGTTGGACGTGCGCCACCCGGATTGCAGGTTGTCGCCCGCCTCGGCCGTCGACGCATCGACCTTGCATGCGACCCGGTAGCGGTGCGTGTCCGTGGGCTCCGGGGATGTGTGCACGTAGTCGAACAGGATCGTGCCAGCATCGACCGTCGCCAGGGCAGAGTACGAAGCGCCACCGTTGGTCGAGTGCTGAATGACGAACTCGACACTGCCGACAACCTGCGCCGGGTCGATACGGACCCGAATGTCGCCACCCGACAACTTCGATGCGACGACGCTCGATGGGGTCGCGGGCGTCGTGTAGACGGTTCCCGAGGGGGTCGACGTGGCCGAACCCGACGAGTTCTGCGCGACGATCCGGTACTCGTAGGCGCGGTTCCCGATGGTCGCCGTGTCCGTGTAGGACTGCGAGCCCGAGGTGGTGTAGTCCGTGCCGAGCGTCGCAATCGTCGCCCACCCGCCCCACGAGCCGTTGAAGATGCGGCGCTGGACACGCTGCGTCTCCACGCGGCCTGCCGTCGATGCGTTCCGATACCAGGCGACAGTCTGCGAGCCATCATTATTGCGTGTGACGGTCGGCTTATTCGGCGCGGTGGGCACGGCGTACTCACGCGCCGGGACGTTGGACGACCCCGACTCAGTGATCGTGCCGCCCCAGTAGTTGATGCCCGACAGCGAGGCCGCGAAGGTGACGTTGTACGAGCTGCCGTAGGTCTTGTTGAAGCGCGTCGTCTCGTCATAGATGAGCTGCTGCCCACCGCCGAACGGGATGCTGATGGTTGGGGACGCATTGCTGCGCCCCGGCCAGTCGCCTCCCGTGACGTCGAAGTCGTTGGACGAATCCGACACGCCCTCAGACGAGTTGTAGTAGATCCGCAGGCGCTTGTCGTGATACGTGTCCGTGCTCGCCGTCGTGACGATGGAGTGCGTCAACCACTGGCCCATGGGTCAGCCCATCCTTGTCTCGAGTTGGGTGGCGCTGGACTCGGCGTCGAAGGCACGAGAGGTGCCTGTCGCTGCGGCCGACGTGATCGCACCGGCCAACGCTGCAATGTCCCGCGAGTCCATGCGGGCCACAAGGTCGCCCACCGAGGCGTTGACGCTGACGTTCGGTGCTGGTATCGCAGGCGCGACCGACCCACCACCCGCGAACCCCTTGACCGACAGCGCGTTCAGCACGCCCGCCACGTCGTTGTTGTTGATCGCGTTCATGGTCGGCGTGCCCCAGAACTCGTGAGCAGCCGTGCGGTGCACAAACTCGCCATTGGAGAGCATCGCGGGGATCGAGTCAGACGTGGCCGAACCTGCGCCCCAAACTGGGCCACCTGTTGCCATTGCCACGTCGTAGCCACGAGCGCGCAGCACGTCGCCCGCGTTGATGCTCGTAGCGCCGGGAACGTTTAGCGCCAAGGTCCGCAGCGTGCGCAGGTTCCTCTCGGCCGCAGCCATGCCGGTGACGCCCACCTCGATGGGGATATCGCCCGGAATGAGACCCATGGAGTCGGCCAGATCCTCGGCCTCTTCCCTGGTGGCACCCATCTCCTGTGCGGCCTCGATGAAAGCGTCGCGGCCTTCCTGCATTCGGTCCGTCAAGTCCTCGGTGGTTGCCCCTGCGCCAACGCCAGCCTCGACCCAGTCCCACGTGGAGTCGGCAAGGTTGGACAGCGCATCGCGGTTGGCGCGCCCTGCCTCCGAGTGGGCGTCGAGAGTGGCCGCGCCCTTGATCAGCTCGTCGTTCTCGTCATACAGGGCTTCGGTGGCCGCATCGACCGCATCGGCGTACTGCGTGAGCGCGTCCCACTCGTCCATCGTTGCGCCCGTGGCGTCGCGCATGAGGGCGATGTTCTCTTCGAGCGCTTCGGAGTAAGTCTTGGTCTCTTCGGCCAGGTCGAAGGTCGCGTCGGTCGTGAGCTCGGCCTGGTTCTCGGCGTCGGCCAGGGCGTCCGTGTAGCCCGGCATGAGGCGCTTGAGTTCCTCGATGTCGCCGCCGCCGGCCTCCCACTCGGCCGCGAGCATTTCAAATTGCTTCGCGGCGCGCTCTGCCTCACCGGACTGCACCAACGATCCGAGCGCGTCGCCGATGGTCTCGATCTGCTCAATCGACTTGGTGCGCGAGGTGCCCTCGTCCATGCCGAACACGCCACGAATCGAGCCGCTCAGGTCGTTCAGGCGGTCAATGTTCGACGGTGCCGTGATGCGTGCTGCGGCGTCGGCGAGGCTCTCGACGTTGCCGGTCGCTCCAAATACGTCATCCGAGAACGAGAACGCGCCCTCGAGAGACGTTCCGGCCTCCTCCATTTCGAGAAGGGCCTTGGTGGTCTCGGCGACCGAGAGCGTCATGCCCGTGGCCTTGCTCGTGTAACCCTCGGTGGCCCTGCCGATGGCGGCAATGCCAATCAGGGCCGCTGCGACAGCACCGCCGCCCTTCGCGAACCTCTTGAGACCGCTCGCGGCGCGGGGCGAGATCGCCGCAAGATCCTTGAAGGCGCGGTGCGTGTCCATGATGCGGGGGAATAGCAGTAGGAAGCCGCCCGTGGCGAGAGCGCCGACCGAAACGACCCCAGTCAGGCCACCTATCGCACCTTGGATGGGGCCGGGAAGGTCTGCGAACCACTGAGTGGCGGTGGCGACGCCGTCTGCGAGGCCCGCGAGCATCGGCAGCATGTTCTCGCCGATGGCGATTGCTGCCTCGTTCAGCGAGTTCTTGGCAATCTGGATCTTCGCTTCGGTGGTGTCGTAGCGCTTTTCGGCTTCCTCAATCAGCGCGGTGTTGTCCTCCCACGCGCCATTCGCGATGTCCAACTGCTCGCCCAGCAGCCCGGTCGCAGAGCCGAGAGACAGAACCGATCGCGCGAGGCGCTGGTCGGTCAACTCGAGCTCGTCGAATACCGCCGTGGTGGACTCGCCAGACGTCGCCATCTGGCCCATGCCCTCAACGAACATGCCGATGGCACTAGCGGCGTCCTCCTCGAACGCGCGCCGGAACTCTGAGGTTGACACCCCCGCTACCTCGGCGAACTTCTCCAGCTTCTCGCCGCCGTCAATCGTGGCGTCGTTGATCGCGGTGAAGACCTTCGACATGGCCGTACCTGCGGCCTCGGCGGGGACACCAACCGAGGTAAGCGATGAAGCGAACGCCAGCACGTCCGCCTCAGAGAGTCCGGCCTGCGAACCCGCTGCGGCCAGGCGCGTGGACAGTTCCACAATCTCGCGCTCAGTGGTCGCAGCGTTGTTTCCAAGGTCCACAATCGTTGCGCCCATGCGGTCAACGTCAGACACGGCGGTGCCCATGATGTTGGCCATGCGGGCCAGCGCTGTCGCAGCCTCTTGGGCAGACATGTTCGTCGTCTCACCCAGGTTGACCATCGTCTCGGTAAACTCTGCGACGTCCTCAACCTTGACGCCCAACTGGCCGGCAGCCTCGGCGACCCCGGCAATCTCCGAGGCCGATGCAGGCAGACGCAGGGCCATGTCGCGCAGCGAGCCCTCGAGCTCGTCGAGCTGTGCCGGAGTACCCTCAACGGTCTTAAGAACACCCGCCCAGTCGGATTCCCAGTCGATGGCGGCCTTAGCCGACAGCCCCAGTGCGGCGACACCAACCGCACCGAACGCCGTGAGTGTGGTGCCGGCGGTGTTCCACGCTTCGCGGTTGACCTCGGCGCTGCGGACCATGCGGCCGGCGGCGGTGTCAATCCGCTTGCCATCCTTGTCGACGTGCGACGCGAAGCGGTCGGTGGAGTCCTGCGCCTGGCGCATTGCGGCGCGGTAGCCGTCGACCTGAGCCTCGAGCCGGACCTTGATGCTGCGATCTGCCATTGCAGACACCTCCCGGCGGGTCTAGGGTTCGGCTATGGAGTTATTGGTGATCGGACTCGTCGGCGGGCTCATTGCGGCCGTGTGGTTTGCGCGTCGTGCGCTCGGTCGGATCGACAAGGACAAGGCCGCTGCAGTAGAGCGGTCAGGTGCAGATCTCGACGCCGCATTCGATGGGCGCGACTTCGCGACCTACAAGGTGACGCCAGCCACCATCAGCACCGAAGTGGTCATGCAGGGCGCCAATGAGCGCGGTTACGTGCTGCAGGGGCAGACCAGCGAGGAAACCGCCTGGGGCGCGATTCACACCCTCGCCTTCGCCAAGCGCACCTAGTCACCCTTCGCCCCGTCGTCATAGTCCAGACGCCAGCCCTTGCCGGGCGTGGGGTCCGTCTCGGACTTGCGCGCCCGCTCTAGTTCCCCACGCGCGTAGTTCATGTCCGGGACCGCCTTAAACGCCCCCAGCGCGTCCTTGCCGTGAGTCATCCACGACGGGAAGCCGGTGTCAGGCTCGATGGACTGGTCCAGTAGCGTCTGACCCTCCATGAGCGCGCGGTCCATCTCCGACTTCTTCGCATACTCGCTGGGGATGATGCCCCACGCACGAGCAGCGCGTAGTGCTAGAGCGAGTCCGTCGCGCTCCCAGAGTCGCCGAGCGAGAAAGGGCGGCTGATCTCCCCCTTGGACTGCTGAACGTCCTCGAAGGCCTTCCAGAGCTTGTTGATCCGCTCCACGCCGTAGGGGGCCGACCGGATCGCGTCCAACTGCTCCTCGGTCATGCCGGGGCGTTCACCCTTCGCGGCAACGACCTTCTCAATCGACGCGGCCAGGAATCGCACCACGCGCTTGGACTCCTGCGCGTCAACGTCCTTGCGCCATTCCTTCGCACGTTCCTGGAAAGTCGCCTCGGCCAGGTCGCGCTGCTTCTGAATACGCTCACGGTCGGGGGCGTTCTGACCGATGGGCCAGCGGTCCTTCGCGGGGTTCGGCGGCGCGGGCGGGTTCGGGAGTTCGGTCCAAATCTCGCGCGTGGTGTCCCGGTCCACCGGGATCAGCGTGAACGTGACCTTGGACTCCTCATAGCGTTCCTGAGCGGCGTTCCAGCGCTTCTCGATGTCCTTGAGGCGTGACGTCTGGTTGATCGTCTCCGGGCCGTCCGGCAGGTCGTCAACCTCGGCCGCGATAGACGCCATCTCCTCGATGGCGGCCTGGTCGAAGTAGATGTGCTCGGTCTTGCGGCGAACAGTGCCGGTTGTGATGAGGTCGTCGAACAGGTCGTCGCCATCGGTCGGTTCAGGGGTTGCGTCAGTCATGATGTCTCCACGGGATCAGGGTTTCCACGGGATGAGAGTGGGCCTCAACGGGTGAGGCCCACCCCGCGTCGCTCCCGTGGAGTCACGACGCGGGGTGGGGGTCTAGTTAGACGCCGGAGACCAGGACGCCACGCGAGACGGCATAGTCGCCGGGCAGGCACGTGACGTCCTTGGCGATGTACGTCTCCTCGTCAGCGACGGACTTCGCGCGACCGCCGATGATCTCGAAGTAGTCGTACTCGTCGCCGGCTTCCAGAGCGCCATCGGTGACGATCTTCGGGCCGCGATACACGCCGACGCGGATCGTCTCACCCTTCGCGCCGAACGTGTCGAGTGCGATCTCGAAGTCCGAGGTGGCGTCAGGCTGCTGGGTCCCCGGGTCGAAGTCGCGGGCGATACGAACGTTCGCGTGCCAGTTGTCCTTGCCGGGGCGCTGGCCGTTGCCAAGCGCGTTGATGACCGCGAACGCGAACGTGGCCGGGTCGTCGAAGTCGATGTCCAGCGGCTTCACAATCGCGCCAGAGTGGTCGGTCGCGCCGGACCACTCGGTCACGGTGATCGCAGCCGGGTCTGCGGGGCGGGTGTCGAACACGACGACACGCTCGTTGCCGTCCTTGATGAACTGGGTCATGAGGTCTCCTCATTCAAGCCCTCGGGTGAGGGCGTGTCGGTGTGGTCGGTCACCGATTCGGCAACCTCGGGTGAGTCCACGGGTTCCCGCTTGGCACGGGAAGTCTTGGTCGGCAGCTTCGAGACGTAGCGGCCGTTCGCGATGCCGGGGTTGTCGACCCAGCGGCGGGAAACGTAGGTGCGCTCACCCGTGGTGGCGTCATAGGCGCTGATGCGTTCAGACATGAGTTCTCCTAGAGCGGGTTGGCCGAGTAGCGGTACGAATCGGAAGCCCAGAAACGGTGCGGGGTCACGTCACGGTCCACGGTGTGAATGCCGGTCGGACCAAGGTGCAGGTGCGTGGTGTAGCCCTCGACGACAGGTCGTGCGCCGCCAACCGGGTCCAAGGCGGTGCGGACCTGCTCATGAACCCACCGCGACTGACGGTCGCTCGTGCCCACGGCCTTGACCTGCACATAGGACGAGATGTGACGCCGTGTGCCGTTGATCGTCATGGACGTCTCGGGCATCGTCGGCGCAGAGAGGATCACGTAGCGGTCGGGGAGAGTCCAGGCTTCGCGCTGCTCGGCCGTCCACTCAGCGGACCAGTCAGCCGGGTCATAGTCGGGACGGTCGGCCTCGGTCATGTAGACGTGAATGCCGGCAGGGATCAGAGCCGCGATGGCTGCGAGGTGGTCGCGCATCAGATCAGACCCTCAAGAACATCGCCCAAAGCCTTCTCAAACTTCGGGGCTTCCTCATCGAGCGCTTCCTGCGGGTCACGGACAGTGCCGCCGCCGCGAGAGGTTCCGAAGTAGGCGATGTTGGCCAGGTTTCCGGGCTCGCCCTCTCCGTGACGCGGGCCGATCTCAGCGGAAAAGCCGTCACGTTCGGCGGCCACGTCGAAGTCAATAGAGCGGGCGATGCTCCTGAAGTGAAGCGAGTCCTGCATGTCCTCGCGCATGGCGGCCTTGACGTTCACCGCGCCCTTCATGACGACAGCGCGCACTAGGGGAGCGGCAACAGCGCCAGCCTTTGCCAGATCGCTAGAGAACGCACGGACCTGCGAAACGTCGGTGGGCATCACTGCACCTCCTCGACGGGAAACTTGCGGGCCGTGCGATACGTCTTGGGCGACCGTGCGGCGATACGCACCTTCGATCCCACGAGTTCGGGGTCCATGCGCGAGGCGGTACACACGGCCTCGTCATCGGCGCGAACGTCGGCGCTCGTGTCTGTGAACGGAAGCTTGAGATGCGAGCGCGTCACCGTAAACGAGTGCCCACCAGCCTCGGGGGACTGCTCGTGCGACTCGAACGTCTGCCACTGGCCAGGGCCGTCGTAAACCGTGGTCGACACGTCCTCGTAGTCGCCCGTGGTGTCGTTCCACGCGGGCTCGACGCGGTACACCGTCCACGTGTCCGTCATCTGACGCTCGGCAGCGCGACGGCCGCTGCGGGTAGCGCTGGTGGCGCTCATGCCCGCTCCTGCGTTACGTGCACACCGCCGCCGAAGCGAACAGATAGCCAAGCACGCGTTCCTTCCGGGAGTTGCATCGGGGCCACAACCTCGTCAGCGCCGCGCGTGAACGAAATCTGGTAGTCGTCGATCCGCTCTGACGAGACGCCCCGCCTCGGGTCATATCCATCCTCAGCGCGTACCATGCCGGCCGCGACGAGCGAGCAGACGAGATCCACGATGTCGGCGGGGCATTCATCAACGCCCTGCGTGTAGGTGACCGTCAGTTCGGGCGGGTCGTAGTCGTCTCCCCATCCGGCGGGGCGAAATAGTGCGGCGTCACGCAGACGCCAGTCTGACGCCGCCGACCCATCCCACAGCACGGACGAGACATTGCGGACGGCCCAGCCGGGGAGGCCGATGGATCGCCGTGCGCCGCCGTCGAGTGTGATGGTGCCCGTGACGGCGGTGATGGAGCACCCGGCCCCCTCGCGCACGCCAGCGGACGCGGATGCGAGCAGGGCATCGGCGAGGTCCATGTCGGACGTGTCGATGCGCCTGGCGTCCAGATCGGCCGTCGTGGCGAGGGGGGCGAGTGCCATCAGTTACTCCTTAGGAGGCGGTGAACGCCGCGATGGCGGTCGAGCGAACGGGCTTGCCGCCGTACACGTGCAGGCCGCGCAGGCGGTCGGCGAACGTGCGCTCCGCACGCATCGCCTCCGTCTCGGTCACCTGCGACACGAACGCGTAAGCCGAGGTGTGCCAAGCGATTGCCTGCGGCTTGGCCACGTTCGGCAGGTTCTCCGACTGGTAGACGGTGAACCCGAGAATGCGGCCGAGCGTCGCGTCGCGCAGGCCAGCCGGAGTGCCCGACGTGTCCACGCTCGTGATCTTCGACTCGTGGTCCATCAGCAGCGAGACGTACTCGGCGTTGATCGCGAGCACACGCTGAGCCTGAGGAACCTTGGCCTTGTCCAGCGCCTTCTTGAGGTCGCGGATCTTGTTCCACGCCTGCACAGGGGTCGTCATCGCCGAGGCGGTGAGCGGCGAGTTCGCCGCGTAGAGCTGAGCGAGGATGAACTTGTCCGCGTCCTCCACCAGTCCACTTGCGGCAGACTGCGAGAACGTCTCGAGGCTCCCCGCGGCCTGCGCCCGGTCGATGTCATCGATCAGGAAGTCGAAGGACTTCTCCTGGTCGATGAGCAGGTCCACCTGAGTGGTCGACACGGTGTCGGGGGCGGTGGTGCGGGGAATGGGCTGCGGCGTTGCCTGATCGTCCATGACGACGCCGGTCTTGTAGTCCTTGATCTCGACCGGGACGCGAGTGGTGACCTTGACGGTGTTGCCCTTGGTGGCATCGCCGGTGTAGTCGGAGTTGGTCAGAGCAGCCGCGACGGCGCTCTGCTGGAACTCGGCGAGAATGCTCGCGTTCCAGATCTCTGGGATGAAGTTGGTGACAGCCATGATGGCCTAGTCCTTTCAGTTCTTGCCGAGGAGGCGATCCAGGCGACCTTCACGGCGCGCCTTGTCGATCTCGGCATGGGTCATGGTGGAGAGCTGGTCCTTCGTGACTTGCCTGGGGCCGTCGTTGCGAGGGCCAGAGTCCGAAGACCCGTTGAACCTGGGACCGTCTTGCACGGCCAGGTACGACTTGCGCTCGGCGAGACTCTTGAGTGCCGATGCGATGGCGTCGGTGTCGACGTCGCCGTCCTCGGTCACCTCGAAGTCATCGAGGTCGAGGAACTTGAATGCGTCCTCGGGGTCTGCGAGGACGCCCTTGGCGGCGGCCTTGATTTCGGCCTTGAGGTAGCGGGCGCGGAACTTCTCTTCGCGCTCCTTCTCGGCCTTGCGCTCGGTTTCCCACTCGGCCTCGCGGCCTTCGGCTGCGGCCTTGAGTCGGTCGCGCTCCTCCGCAGCGGCGGTGGCCTTGGAGTTAGCCTCCTTGACCTTTGCCTTCATGGCGTCGAGGGCCTTCTTGCCCTTGTCTCCGAGGTCGTCAGCACCCTCGGGATCAGGCTCCGGGGGGTCGGTCGCCTCGGGTGCCGGGTCTGGCGTGGGCGGATCGGCGGGTGCGGGATCGCCGCCGCCGGGTGCGGGCGGGTCGTTGAGGATGAGCATTCCGGCGCGCGTGAGCCAGTCGAACTTGAGCATGGTGTCTCCCGTTGCGGGTTACGTGCCCACCGCTTGCCGGTGAGCGAGGTCTAGAAGGTGCGCGGCGTGTAGCCGAGCCAGCCGAAGTCGCGGAGCATCTGCTCGGTACGTTCTTGGCTGAGATTCAGAGAGAAAATGCTCTCTGGCATGAGCCGCGGTGCCACGACCTCCCGGTAGCGGCCACCCCGACGTGCGGTCGCGGACAGTGCGCGAACTCGGGACATCTGCGAGTAGGCCACGCCGCGAACGGTCGTGCCCTCGGTGGTGTAGCGGATCGTGCGCCCGTACTGTTGAGCGGTTTTGATGCCGCCGGAACGTCGGTAGGCGTTCACGAGCTGCGTGGAATCGGCACCGAACTCTCGATATGCACGCGCGTTGGCTTTCGACCCGAGCGCCTTCTGTAGCCCCTTCTCGTCCAGCGAGTCGAGGTAGGCGTTCGGGTTGGTTGTCAGGTCTCCGGCGATGTTCTCGGCAGCGGGGATGTGCACGCAGTCGCAGCGAGGGTGGCGCTGAAAGCCTGCATTCTTGCGATAGAACTTGCCCGCCAGGATGATGCAACGGCCACACGTCTCGCCCTGAATCTGACGGATATAGCCAGACACCGGGCGCGCATAGGTCGACGCACTCTCAGCACCTCGAGCCGTGTCGGCCACGAGGGTCTGCATCGCGAGGGCGAGAAACTGACCGCCGGAACGCTGCGCCTCACGAACGGTTGCGCCTGACGAGATGGAGTCCTTGGCGGTTGTGACCGCTCCGTATGCGAGGGTCTCGGTCGGGCGACCGTCGCCCGCTGTGCCTACCCACTGGCGCGGCTCAATCTCGAAGCGTGGGCGGTTCGCACGGGACTGGCCGGTTGCCTCAAGAACGTCCGGAATGTACGACTGAGCGCGTTCGGCGGCTCGCAGTTGCGCGCCGTTCATCGTGGCGATCATCTGCGGTGCGACCCGCTCGAATCCTGACGAGAAATCGTCGCCCACACGGTTCCACAGCCGCGACATGCGCTCGGTGGTTGTCTCGATCTCGCGTCTTTGGGCTGCGGCGTACTCGCGAGCAACGGCCGGCGTCGCCTGGAGCGCCACGGGCTACTCCGCGGGAGCGTCGGCGGGGGGATCGGTCGGCATCCGCTCGAAGCCGCCCATCTCCGCATCGCGCATCTGGAGAATGCGCGCAATCTTCGGCTGCGAGTACCCGTAGCGGGTCTCGAGGACCGCCTGGAGCGGAATGCCCACCTGCACGTCCTTAAGGGCCGCGTCAGACACCTGCGAATCGGAACGCACCTCAGGGTTAGACCACTGAATCGTGCCCAGCGCACACTCACGAGCGAGCGCCTTCTGATCGCGCACCAGGGCCATGAGGGCGAACAGTTCGCGGGTCGGGCGCTGGTAGAACTTGTGCGCCTCCCTGACCTTCGCAACGAGCGGGGCGTCAAGTCCGGTCAGCGTCTCGCCGTTGACATTCCCGAGCTCGCCGTGAACCAGATAGATCGGCGTGCGCGTCTGTGCCGCAATGTGACGCACGGCCACGTTGACGACCTCGAGAAAGACGTCCAGCTTCGCGGCGTCCCACTGGTCGATCTGGACGCCCTGGCCCGTGAGCCACAGCATCCGGCCCTTGGTGAGCGCGTCAATGTCCACCGGCTTGGAGCCAATGACATCCCCGGCGTCGTTGAGGATCGGCACCTTGGGCGGCTCAGCCCCGGTGACTACCCGGCCAGGCATCGACGCATAGTCGGCGGCAACGAACAGGTACGCCCACAGCATGTTGATCGCGTCCTGCATCGCGGCGGTTCCTGCGATGTCGGACATCGGCTCACCGCCCAGCGTGGGACGGTTCGCGAACTCCACGACAGGCACGACGCCCAGCGGATTCCTCACGGGCCACGTGTCGTCAGTGTCCGGCTGGCGAACGGTGAAGTTGGCGCCCATCGAGCCGGGAACAATCAGTCCCGCGCGCGTGCGACCGTTGGTGACCCCGTAGGCGCGACGCTCCCACTTCCACACAGCCTCGGGCTCATAGAGAGTGATGAACTCCATGTCGCCGTCCGTCCACGCCTTGAGGGCGTAGCGGCGCTTGCGAGGGTTCTCGACGTCGTAGTCGACGATCATCTGCGACGGGGATTCCCACGTCAGCACCGGCTCATCGTCAGGGTCGCCCCAGACGAGCGCGAACGACCGCTTGGAGACCGTGGAGGCCAGGAAGCCCTGCGACGCCTGCGCGGGACCGTCGTTGCGCTCCCAATCGGCCCACAGTCCGGCCTCATCACTCGAAACCGGGTCCACGTCCTTGCCGACGCGAAAGCCGGTGATCTCGGTGCGCTCGCCAGGAGCAGAGCCCACGACGCCGCACCAGTTGTCCGAGAATCCCTGGTAGCGCTTGGCGTGAAACTTCTTCCACTCGTCAGTCGCGAACACCAGCGGCTGGTCGCCCAGGTAGTAGGAGTTCAGACGGTCAATCTCGGCGCGACGCCCCGCGAGCGTGTTAAGGAGACTGGTGGCCTTGGTGAGGGCTGCGTCAGCGGTGAGCATTGACCCTCCTCGGGCAGTCAGTAGTAGACGTAGTTCGGGCTTTCCTGGCCGGCACCCGAGGCGACCGCATCGAGGTACGCCTGCCAGGACAAGCCGCCGGCCATCGCGTAGTCGATCTTGTTGGGCGAGTCATGACGCTCTTTCGTCATCGACCACATCGGGATGCCCTCGTCGTCCACGACTTTGGCGTCGCGCTTCTGCGCGTGTCCGATGTGTGATGCCATGACGGGATCGCCGTCGTTGAGGCAGTCGCCGCCACGAATGGCCTGGTCATAGCGACGGCACATGTACGCCGTCTTGAGCTTGCCGCGCGAGTCCGTGTAGAACTCGAGCACGTGCTTCTCGCCGTAGCGGCCCTTCCAGTCGGACACGAGCTTGTCGTAGCCCATCGCGGGGTCCACGTACATGCGGGCCACGTTCCAGCGGTCAAACGCCTCGCGAACCTTGAGGTCCACGTCGTCCGGCAGGACCGGGTTGTTCTCGTCCGGCTCCCACAGCGCGAAGGCGTGCTGAATGCGAGTGGAAAGGTCCGTGACGACAATCGCCGTCGTGTCCTTCCAGATCGACCCATCGAGGCCAATGGCGACCGTCGCACCAGCGTTCGGACGGGCCGTCTCGCGCGCATTGTCACGCCACGCCTGAACATCGAACGCCTGCGCATCGGCCTGCGTCCAACGGTTCAGCCACGTGCGCTCGAGGTAGCGAAGATCAGCGCCAGGGCGATCCCACTGCTTCGCAATACCGCGCAGGTCCGACCACTCAGCCACAGCAGGGCCAGACGCCTCACGAACGGCCTCAACACGGCCCTTGAGCGTCGTTAGGTCGTGATTCGGCGCGGCCTCGCGGTGAAAGTAGAACAGCTCGGGCTCGTCGACCTCACCGCGGGCAATAGCCTCGGCCTCGTCCTTGTCCTTCTCGGCCACACTGCCTTGACCGGGAACGCCAGCCGTGGTTACACCCAGCGACCACGGGTCATCGAGCGGGCGCTTCGGGAGATTCGCCTCCATCGTCTCGTAGGCCGAAACCTGCGAGGGAAGCGTGAGACGGTGCGTCTCGTCGTAGAAGTTCATCGTCGTGCGCGCGCCGTCACGAGCGTTAGGCGTCGTGGCAAGCGGGACGGCCTTGCCGTCAGCGCGTCCATTCGCACCGATGCGGACAATGCGCTCCATGGTCACGTCGAACAGGTCGGCGTCGGGTCCTTCGGTGCATACCGTGTAGAGCACGCCATAGGCGAGTTCCATCACCTGCTCTTGCGTGTACGCAAGCATCGGGATATACGGGTCACGCACGGGGCGCCCAACCGGCTGCCACACGCCATCGACCTTGCGCCAGCCGTCGAAACGAGTCTCGCCCTCGGGGTGTAGCTCGGCAAAGGTGATCCAGCCGCCGAACTCCGTCTTGGCGGTACCCTTGCGCCACGAAAAGCGCACACGACGGTGACGGCGGCGACCCTCGAGATCGTGGCCCTTCGGATAGACCTCGTAGGCCTTCCAAATGGCGGCACGCTTCTCGTCGTCCAGTGCGGCAGGCTCACCCTTGAGTGAACCGGGACCGAACACTGCGCGCTCTTCGATCAGGTCGCATATCTGACCGCCCAGAGACGGCCACGGCTCAGCGTCGGGGCCATCGTCAGGGACGATGAACGTGCTCATACCGCGTGCAGGGTCGCGCGGGTGTCACCCTTGCCGGAACGTCGAGACGCATCGGTGGTCGAGCGGCGCTTCTCGCCCTTGTCGCGAGCCTCTTCGGTCTGTTCGATCTGCCATTCGAGGCGGCGTCGGTCGAACGGCGTGAGTCCGAGATCCTTGCGCTGCTGCCGGTACTCAGCCGAAGCCTGCTGACGATCACGGGGGGTCTCAGCGCGCCACACGTCGTCATAGATCATGGCGAGCAGGTAGACGTTGTGCTGGTCCGAGTCGTCCCACTCAGGAGACATTGGAGACGCCCACACGTCAGCCCACCACTTGCGGGTCATCGAGTGCCAACCATCGTCGCGGTCAGGCAGCTCGGGCGCGGTCGTGTCGTGGTCGCGGCTCAGGGTTGAGCGGGTCGCAGACTTGTTGCGACGGGCGCGCAGGCTCGGGTCCTTCGGCGACGGGCCAGGCATTAGAGGCCCCGAGGTGCGGCACTTAAGCCGCTGTAAACGTCACCAGAGCGGACCGCCGCCATCGCCTCACGGCGAGCGCGGGTCTCTTCGCGGATTGGGGCGACAGATGCGGTCCTGCCAGTGCGACGCTCAAAGTCGCGCAACTGAGCGCGCACTTCATTGAGCTCGCCGATAATCTCGGACTTCTCGCGCTCGGAGCGGTCACACCGCTTCTGCCACTGACGAGAGCGGTACTTCCAGTACCCGATAGTCCCGGCTTCGATGTCGCTGGGGATCGAGTCGATGTCGGTCATGGTGCCTCCTTGCCGCGTTGCGCGACGTGTGTGACCCCCATTGCGGGGATCGAAGGGGATCGAGCGGCCACTCGGACGATTGCCACGCCCCCGGCCAGCTCTAACTGGTGCGGGGGTCTTTACTTGGGCTTGGGGATCGAAGTCCCCAATTCCGTACAGAACAAAACCGCCCTCCCCGGCGGTCTTGGACGGGAGTGGCCAAGGGGCATCCCCCCTGGTAGACATGACATTGCCAACGCTTGACCTTATTGACTCAAGCGTGATCAGTCGCGCGCGTTCCAACCGCTTGGCTTCGTTCGAGCCGTCTTGCGGTCGTGACACTGAGCGCATAGGCCACGCCCACGTGCTGGGTCGTTGGGATCTAGTCCTGCCTGCACTAGGTCATCCCGTTCATGGGGCCAGTGGTCAGCCACCGTTGAGGGCTGGGCACAGATGCCGTTGTGCACCCGACCGCAGTCACCGGGGCATTGGCAGTAGGGGTGCCTGGCTAGCACCTGGGCACGGAAGTACCTATGCCCTCGGGTTGAGTACGGGTTGCCATCGGGCCTGCGCTGCCTGTCTGCCTCCGCCGCACAGCTCGGGCACTTGCCTGTGCCTGCGTGGAGGTTGGGGCAGTGGGGACTCGAGCACACCCGTAGACGTGCCGGCATACCTAGTCCGTCTCTGGCCACTGCTCGTCGTCATCCATGACGCCTGCCTTGGTTGCGATGGGTGGTGCATCCCGCTTACGAACGGCCCGTGTCTATGCCTCGAAGGCGTGTTGGTGTGTGTGCCGAGTGAGTGCGGGAAGAGTGTGTGCGGCGAATGGTCAGCCGGCATGACAAAGCCCCGGCAGCGGGTGGCTGTCGGGGCTTGTCGAAGTGCTTTGCAGACACTTCTCTACCCGTCAGAATGACACGGGTGTGATTCGTTGTCAAGTAGTGCTTCTACGTCGGCGCGTCGCCACCACATTCGACCGTGTGCACCACGTCTCGCAGCCACTATCCCGGAGTGTCCGAGTCGCCTTAGTGCGGTGCGTGTTGTGAGCCCCATGAGCCTCGCCACGGTGTCGGTGGTGAGCAGCGGTTGGCCTCGCTCGTGCGGGTATGCCTCACGAACGTGCGCCGCCCTCTCGTCGCCTAGTCCGCGTGATCTCATTTGTGCGTTGCCACCCATCGCCGAACCATGGGCAACATCTCCACGAGGATGGTGTGCTGGGGGTTGATGGAGCAGCGTGCGTCTTTGCCTCGCAGGTGGTCGAGGGCGAGGTCGTAGGGCACTTCTTTGTCGCGGTCGATGGTGATGCGGTAGAAGCCTTCGCAGTCCTCTTGGCATTTCTCGCCCGTGTCGATGGATACGCGGCCACCAGGATCAGCAGCCATCTCGAGCGTGTTGTGCCACTTCTCGACGTCTGACTCGAACTCGTAGGCCACTTGGGCGTCGTCTCCGTGGGTGAAGAATCCGATGTGGATTCGGAGCCATTTGACGAGCGCCACGACGCTGTGCCCGGTGACGCCTGTCCTGCCGGCGTCGTCGAGCATTCGGGCGTATGAGCGCACGTCACTGTCGATCTCGTCGAGGATGCGTGACAGTGCCACGTTGACGATGTCGGACAGGTCGTGCACGCCGCCGCCTGTGGTGTAGTCCTCGAGGGCGCCGGATGCGGCTTGACCTGTGGCGAGGTCGATGGCTGCGGGGTAGAGCTTGATCACTTCGTCGATGTGGTGCTGGATGATGGCCGCAGATGGCCTCTCGCTCTTGCCGTGCACGTTATCGGTCATGCTGGCTCCTCAGCATCGTTGATGATTGCGAATGTCACGGCCTGCCCCTTGCGACTCTTGGGCGTGGGCGTCTCGGCCAGTCGTGCCCATCGCTCACGGGTTGCGTCGATGCGGTCGGCTTCCTGGCGCATGTGGTCGCTCATCCATGCCGGGAAGATGCCGCTCGGGGAATCTGCCGCTGCTCTCAGGTCGTCGGCCAGGTTCGGGTCGGTCATGCTGGATCCTTCGTGTCGATGGCTCGGTAAGTGCTTCCGGTGATGCGACTGTCGAGCCAGGCCATGCACAGCGCCGACCAGCGCCAGCGGTAGGTGCTCATCTCGATCCACTGGGCACCTGTAGAGAACTCAGTGCGGTATCGGCGCGGCGACCGACGCTTGGGCTTCTGATAGGTCGCTAGGACTCGCATCACGCATCCTCACTCTCGGGACTGGGCCGACATGAGTCCATGCCGGTTTCGGCGGTCTGGGCTGCTTTTCTCATCCGCTCGGTGTCCATCACGTCATCGAGCGCTCGCGACACGGCTGCGGCTGACTGTCGTTTGAGCCCACATGCCCAGCACGCGCATCCCTCGTGCGGCCCGGCGAACAGGTGGTGGTCATAAGGCTCGTCGGAATCTGCCGCCTCTGGGCCGCTTGTGTCCGTCGACGTGTGTGCGGACGGATTCTGAGCCTCATCGCGTGAGAGACCCCGAGAATCGCCGCTGGTGGGGGTTTGCGGGTTGTGGGCGCCCTGTCGAACGAACTCGGCGAGCTGGTGGTACTCGTCGTCGTCGGTGTGGTCGCTGAATGAATCGAGCCAGTTGGCCATCAAGTTTCGTTCCAGCGCGACGGCATGGGCGGCGTCAATCTCGTGCGCGCTCACCCCCACGATGGCCTCGGTGCAGTCGACGCCATCCATGAGCGCGTCCAGCGTCTCGGACTCATCGGGTGGATCAAAGCGCCCGTAGTCCCGCGCACTCATTCCGCACCCCCAACCCGAGCGGCCGATTCGACGGCCAGTTCGGTTGGGCACGGGTAGATGACAGCCGGGTAAGCGTCGCCTCGAGTGCAGTGCTCGCACGCCCCTCGGTCGTCACCTGGCCAGCGAGGCAACTCGCGCTTGTGAACCGTCCGCACCGCCTCCACCACCGCATCGCGCTCACGGGTCAGGCGTTCGTCTTCACGGCGTAGGCGCTCGATCTCCTCAGCCGACGCGACCAGCAGCGGTTCCTCGCCGGTCTGATACCACTTGGCGCGCTTCGAGGCTTCACGTAGGAGCGCGGGCAGGTCGATGGCGTCCAAGTCCAGGCTGTCGGTGCTCATGAGCGGTCCTCTCGTTCGGCGCGGTGATCCTTGGTCCATGCCAGTGCGTTGCGAAGAAACACGACCGTGTAGACCAGGGCCGCGATGATGAATCCGTATTGCTCGGTGACGATGGCGTAGGCCATCCACAGCGCCTGGCACGCGAGGTTCACGTACCAGGACCACCAGACGCGACGACCGGCCAGGATGAAGCCGGTCACGCCCACGGCGGTCAGTAGCCAGTCCCACGGGAAGTCACTCATTGCCAGCCCCCTCTCGTTCGGCGGCTCGGCGGTCGGCGCGAGCTCGGAGCCAGTCGGCGGCGGCATCGTCGTCGCGTCCGTCGATCTCTGCCACCCACGCTGCCGCATCCCGCAACGCCCCCTCTGCCGCCTCACTGGCGATGCGGGCGAGGGCTGCGTCCAGCGCCGCCATGTGCTCGTCCATCGACCGATGCGGGAAGTGGTCGCGGCGTGCCATGCGCCACACTTCCTCGATGGTCGGCTCAACCGACTCCCCGCTCACGACTCGCCGCCAGTGAGGAGTGCTGCCTTGAGTAATGCCGCCAGTGTTTCCGGGTGCCACTCGTCCTGGTCGTCGATCACGCGAGCGAACGTGGCCTCGTCAATGGACTCGAACACGGCGCGGGCGAGCGCGGGTCGGGCATCCTGTGGTGTTCCCAATGCGACGGTCGCCACGTTGCCGTAGTTGTCGACTTCGGTGATGCGCTCGATGGCCTCAGCGGCTCGTTCAATCGGTGACTTGCTCATAACTCGCCCTCCATGGGCTCGGTGATGGGTTGGGCGGGGGGTGTGGTGCGTGTCGAGCTGACCCACATGCACCCGTCCTTGGATCGGTCGGCGTGGTAGTCGGCCGTCGATCCGCAGTTGGCGCACCGGGTCGGGTTGGCACGTTCCTCGGCGGCTTTGATGTAGATGCGCTTGAGGTGGTCGGGGACCTGTGACCAGTCGCCACCGGGGTAGTGGGCGACGTACATCGCTGCGGCTTCGGTGGTCATGACGCCCTCCGAAAGCCAGCCGCGAGGATGGCGTCGGCGGTGTCTAGGTGAACCTCGTGCGCGAGGCAGGTTCCGCCGTCCGTGTGTGTTGCTCGACAGATCAGCCGTGCCAGTGACTCGCGATCATGATCACTAGCGAGCGCCATTTTCGCGACCTCGCCCCACGCGAGCTGCACGGTGCGGAACTCTTCCTCGGCTCCGGATGCGATAGGCAGTCCAGCCACATCGAGCACTTGGCGCACGACCATGAGCGACACCGCATCGCACTCTGGGCAGTCATTCGGGACTTCCGTGTGCTCTTCGCTGTCGTGTTCCTCGCATGGGAAGCGCACGGTCTGAGCAACCTGGACGGCGCTTACCGAGGCGCGAGTGACGGGGGCGAGGACTGTAGCGGGGAGGTAGTCGGAGACGATCCTTTCATCGCCGAACGTCTGCACGCCCTCGGTCTCGCACACCATGCCGCCGGGGGCAATGAAGCCGGGGAACCGTTCGGCATCGAGGTCGCGCAACTCTTCGACCGTGTTCACGACCGCAGGCGCATTCGCTACCTCATCGCGTTCCAAGCGGTTGGCTTCCGTGTAGGTGACGTACGAGACACCGTTGACGTAGACGGTCGGCATTTCAGTGGCGACGCCCAGTGGGTAGTTGATGTTCAAGATGTCGTTCATGACTCATATCCTCGTATCTCTCGCTTGAGTTGTTCGATGCGCTCGTTGCGGGCGCGTTGGGGCATCTCGATCAGGTGCCGGTATGCGGACACGTAGGACGCTGCGGTTAGGCGCACGCTCTCCGCGTCGCCGTTACGCAACTGGTCTTCGATCTCGCCGGGGTCGTGAGGGTGCGGCCAGCACATTCCGTCGAATGAGACGTGGGAGGTGGACTTCATGACTCCACTCCCAACACATCGAACAATCCCGCGGTTATCCACAGACGACCCCAGGTGCAGGTGAGGTACTTGCCTAGGTGATTTATTTCCTTAGCGTGATTCATCTCGGAATCCTTAGTGGTTCCTAGGGGTGCGAGATTCCGCACCCTTTAGGTGCGAGTTCTCGCACCCAACTTCACGGGAATCTGCACCCTGGTGGGTGCAGGAATCCGCACCCTGGGCAGATGGATCGAGGTTGAGTCGGTACACGGCGCGGTGCCCCATGCGACCGTTATCCAGGGCCTCGATAGCGCCCTCTTTCTTGAGGGTCGAGAGTGCGTCGTAGGCAGTCCTACGAGTGCGCCCCGTCAACTCCACGAGAGCGTCCTCCCCGCCGAACCACAGGCGCGGTGGTCGACCCTTCTCTGAGGAACTGTCGAGCGACTGGAGCGCCATCCCAACAAGGAGCCTGAACGCGGGGTGCGGGAGTCTGGCCCACATCGCATAGCAGGCGGATACGTTGCGCGCCCCCATCAAGGCACCGCTCCATCGCTAGGCGTGGGGTGCGTTAGTCCGGTAGGCTTCATCTCAGCCCCTTTCTGCTGATACCAGAAGTGCGGGTCAGGCCCTCGAGTGTGTTTCCAGCACCTCGGGGGCTGTCTATATTCTCCCACGTATTCGCGACATTAGCGAACTTTGGCGACTGCATTTCCCGCCTCATTCCTGGCCCCTGTTCAGCAGCTTCACAACGTCATCGACAGTCATTAGCACCCACTGCTCACCGGGATTAGTCACCCCGCGTCGCTTGGCCACCACAAATCCCAATAGGGCGTCGTCGTTCCCGGCTTCGATCTGCGCTTCCTGAATCCATGGGCCAGCCTGAATGCGACCGCCGTAATCCTTGGCCTCGATGACTATTGAGCGCCCGTGGAATCTGACGCCCGCAATATCGCCGCGGTCCTTGGCACCGTGCTTTACGCGCCGGTCGATTCGGTCGTCGTCGAGTGCGCCCTTGAGGTAGTCGGCTACCTGGCGTTCGAAGCGTGACCCTGCGGCCTTGGCTGATGCGCGATTCCTACTCATCAGCACCTCCCCATTCCTCGCCCGGTCGCAGCGCATCGAACTGTCGTCGCGCCAACCTGTCGTCTGCCGTGAGTCGCGCGTTCGGGTCCACGACGATGCCCCAGAGCCGTGCACGGTCCCGATCAGCCCTCGCCTGTTCCCGGTCGCGGTCCCTGGTTCGTGGGCACTGGGGGTGGTCGATGGCTGCGGCGATGTCCTGGTGACAGTTGGGGCACTGGGTTGGCCGGATGGGCATAGGTGGGCGGGTTGGCGGGGTCATGGGGCGTCCGTCAATGCCCGCGCTTCGATGATTTGGTCCTTGGCTATGCGGTCGGTCCATGAGTAACCGGTCTCGACGGCGACGCTCTTGGCGTTGACCTTGACCACCCGGTGCCAGCCGTACTTGTCGCGTACTGCGTGGCCGGGGCGAATCTCGCTCAAGTCGAGGCGTGACCGTGATGCAGCATCGGCCTCCTCGCTGGCTTTCTGACGCTCTAGCCTCTCCAGCGTTGATCGCTCATCCACGACGACCTGCGACAACTGAGCCTCAGCCGCGTAGGCGTTGAACCTGCGCGCATCGGCCTTGGGGTTCGGCTTGCGACGGATGCCCGACAGGATCGCGGAGTCGTAGTTCTCGAGACCTCCCGGAGTGTTGGCCCGAGAGCGAGACTCGGCCTTGGCGAGCGCCTTCTCGGCCGATGCGAGTCGATCCCGTGCGGCCTCGATGCGAGTGTCGATGTCTCTCACCACCGTGGCTCGTCCTCTGCGCTCGGCGCGGGAACGTTGCCCCACGGGTCGTTGCTGGCGGGCTGGGAGGTGGGTGTGGGTCGGGGTGTCGACTGTCCGCGCGGCTTCTCGATGCTCATGGACTCGGCGCGGATGGTGGTGTAGACCTTGCCGTCGTGCTCGCGTGAGCCAAGCGGGCCGGTGACAGTGACGCGCGTGCCCTTGTGGAGGCGGTCGGCGTAGAACTCGGCCATGTCATCCCACACGGACACGTCGAACCAGAGCGTCGGGCCGGCGTCAACCCACTGGTCGCCGTCCTTCTTGCGAGGCGTGTATCCGAGGCTGAATCCGACGACGGTTCCAGAGCTGAGGGCGTTCACTCGGGGGTCGGCGCCGAGGTTTCCGGTGATGCTCAGGGTGTTATTGTTCATGCTGCGATTCCTCTTTCGTTGATGGCGTCCATGAGGTGGACGTGGCTGGTGATTCGTTGTGCTCGTCTTGATGCGATGGCGAGGCAGGTGCGGCATAGGAGTTCCCAGCGCCAGTCGCCACAGTCGGGGCATCGGGATACGTCGCGTTCGTCGTCGGCGCTCATGACTGGGCCTGCAATACGGCGGCGTCCAACTCGGCGCGCTGTTCTTCGATGAGCCCTTCGAGCTCGGCGACGCGTTCAAGGTCGGCCGCGGGGTCGGGCTCAGTGACCGTCTTGCGGCGTGGCCTGGGCTTGCGAACCGAGGCCGCATCACGCCTGGCCTCGCGCTCCAACTTGGCGACAAAGTAGCGACGTTGATCCCTGAGCCGCTTGCTTGATTTACCTCCCTGGCGCGAAGTGCCCTTGTCGAACAGAACGCCGCCCCAGACACCGAACTTCTCCCTGCGTTCGAGCGCGCCGGCAAAGCAAGCGTCACCGGATGGGCACAGGCCGCAGAGAGCCTTCGCCTTCTCGACGGCGGGCTTGTCGGTCGGGTTCGGATACCAGATGTCGGGATCTTCTGAGTCCTTGCAGACCGCGTTTTCATCCCAGCGTTCGGAGTCAGGTCCAGCGGGTGCGTGGTGGTCGAATCGCACGGGGTTTGGTCGTCGGGTTTGCATTAGAGCAACGTCCTTTCTTTCAGCGAGTCGAACCAGGCATCGCAGGGGCAGGGGTGCGGCTGTTCGTGGACCCAGCACAGGCCCTTGGGTGCGTCGCAGGTGCAGCCGCATGAGCCGCCCGTGCACAGGTCGTGAGCGTCCTCGGCGCACATGTCACAAACTTCGGCGGGGGTCATCGCAGCACCTCCCCGAACGGCGTCGGTCGTCCGTCGTCGTCGATCCAGCGGAACGGCGTCGAGGGCACGAGCGCCCATGTGGACCTCATGCCTGTAGCCGCCTCATGAGCCTCGATGAAGCACGACGGGCACGCAATGGCGCCCCGGTACAGGGCCGTGTTCCAGCGGTCGGAGTCCACGTGCCAGCTCGGGTTCGCGCCGCCGCAGATCTCGCAGGTCGCTTGTGGGTCTGCGTCACTCACAGTCAGCCCCCTCAACACACGCATCCACGTCAGCCCCCATCACGAGCGCACCCATGACCCCAGCGAGGTATGCGGCGGTGAACGTGACAGCGACTGCGGCTATGGCGGTGGTCAGGGCGCGCTTGCTCATGACTCACCCCGCAAGTCCATCGCCCACACGATCAGCCCGAGCGCACCCAACACAGCCCACGCACCGAGCACCACGTACCAGGGCGCACCGGCAGCCATTGCGGCACCACTGGTCAGGCCGACGATGGTGGCGGTGACGGTTCGGGGAGTCATGGCTTCTCGCCCAACTCGGCGGCGAACTCGACCAGGTATCGGTCGAGCATCATCCACACAAAGTTCGGGCCGCTCTGGTTCAGGGCCTCGAGGTAGCGATCTGCCGCCAACGATGAGCCGTCGTAGTAGCAGGTTGCGCCGTTCAGGTATTCGCAAGCGCCCGTCTCGTGCTGGTACTGGTGTTGCGCGACGGTCGCGTGGTGACCTATGTCGTAGGCCATCGGGTTGCCCCAGTGAGAGCGGGGCGTGAGGTCGTGGTAAATGCCGGTGGAGTAGGTGAAGTTCACGGCGATGGGGCCGGTGTGGTGCTGGCCGATTGCGACCATGCTGACCATCTCGGATGCGATGCCGTGATTGCGGCCGTCGCCTCGCGGATAGCCGGGACACCCCTTCGAGCGACATGCGCCACGGGGGCAGTCGGACGGTGGGCGGGTGACGGTGCGGTGCTCGATGCTCACTTCGCACCCCCGAACGCGTACTCGGTGACCTTGCAGTCCTGGCAGCAGTCGAACGTGCGACCCTTGCCAGACCCGCGTGACACCTGAATCCCGCACCATGCGCAGGTGTACTTCTTGGGGTCGGGGCAGTAGGGCTTGACGGTCGTGTGCTGCATCGTGCGCGGGGTTGGCATTAGGCACCGTCCCGGATCGAATCCCGAACTGCATTGGCGACTCGGTCGATCGCCCTTCTAGCCACCGCCACGTCGACGTAGGTCTCGCTAGTCGGCACCGGGTTTGCATCAAGTGCCGCCTCGAATGCGAGCGAGATTCGTGCGCGTTCCTGGCTCACGGCGATGTCGATCATGTCGCGCAGGTCGGTCGTGACGCTCAGGGTCGTGCCCGCATTCATTCGACGGGGCGACGTGTGCCGCGTGCTCACGACGCACCCCCCTCAGTCGATGCGGCCGTGAGTTCGCGTCCCCGTGCCTCGATCTGTGCGCGGCGTTCGGGGCTGGCGATCTTCCACCAGTCGCGGAGTTGAACGTCATCGGTGCACGCAGCAACCTCGGCCTCGGTGGGTTCGGTGGGGGCGTCCTCTACTTTGAGCGGCTGCACGGTGAACATGGCCGACTTGCCACGCGAGACGAGCAGCGGCACGGCCTTGGGCTTGTCGATGTGCGACATGGCCTCGATGCGGGTGCCCATCACGCGGTCCTTGCCGAACATCACGGACTCGTCGCAATAGAGCCTCACGGACCTGCCGACGTACACCGATGCGTCTGTCCCCCAGCACGCGGCGAGCACTCGGCGCATCGACTTGCCCGGCTTCCAGAGGCGCGGGAAGCCGTCGAACGAGATGTGCACCGGCTGTTCCGCGTCGCCCTGCTTGACGCCGGAGATTCGGAACGTGCGGGGCGAGCCCGCAAGTTCGACCGCATCGAGCTGCGTGCTATCCGGGGCGAGAGTGTCGCTAATATCCATGGTCATGCCTCCTGCTTCTGCTTGGCTGTCAGTCGCGTCCTAGTGGCGCTCTTGCATTCACGGCACATTCGATGCCCCGTCGACGGGACGATGTAGAGGTTTTCTCCCGACAGCGGGTGCCCCCGCAGGCAGTGGGTCTTATTGGCGTTACCGTGCGACCGGCGCACGTTTTCTAGGGGCGTCACAACCTCCAGGTGGTCGGGGTTGACGCACTTGCGGTTTCGGCATAGATGGTCGACGTGCATGCCTTTGGGTATGGGGCCGACGTGATACTCGTATGACCAGCGGTGCGCCGACGTGCGTCCATGCCCCTCCCGCCGTGAGCCCCCGGCGAAGAAACTCCCGTAGCCAGCGCCCGCCTCGCCTGCGAGCCAGACGATGCAGCCCGAGTCGGTCAGCGCGATCTTGTCTGCGAATCGGTCAAGTGGGCTTCGCATTACATATCCGTGAGGGAGTGACATCAAGACACCTCGATATCTGCGTAGGGCTCAATGAGCTCGGGCACGGTCATCCCCGCCGTGCGCTCGTTGTAGGTGGCGATGTCCGCGCCGGCACGGGCCTCGAAAGACATCACGACGTCCTTGATCGCCTGGTGCCACTCGGGGTCAGGAAAGATGCGCTTGACGTAGGGAGCCATGCCGCCCGGCCACGAGATAAAATCTGCCCACTTGCGGCCCGTGACGAGAAAGCCCGCCTGCACTTGGGCCATGTAGGTGTTCGGCATCTCGTCGGCGAGGACCGTCTGCAAGTGGCTCTTGTGTCGCGGGCTCTTGATCTCGATGAATCCGTCAGTGCCCACCAGGCCGTCAGGTGAAAACCCGAGTGAGCCCCAGTCCTCGTCCATGCGAACGAAGCCGCACTCGACCACCTCTGCGTGCTCGCGTGAGTACCAGTCGCGGGCCACGATCTCGGCGAGGTTGCCGCGTGCCATGTCGTCGTTGGTGAATGTCGGGTACACGTAGCCGGTGATGCGCTCGGCGATGAGTTCCCAGACGACGGCGCGGGACTTGTCGTTGCTCGCGGCCTTGATGGTTGACGGGGTGACGAGCTGGCCAACGACGGACGCCGTGACAATCCCGCGCCTCGCCTCGTACCACTCGGGCGACTTCTGCTCGAGGTCCATGTAGTAGCGGGTGGTCATGAGCGGGCCTCCGTCTCGGATGGCTTCACGGTCATGCCGTCAATGGCCCATGTTGCGAGTGCTTTGAGTAGGTCTTGCGGGTAGTCCACGGCCTCGGGTGTGCCGACGAAGTTGACGCCGTTTGCCCTCGATACGCAGACCTCCAACTTCGGCCCGTACTCGGTGTGCTCCAGTGACGCGCTGGTGACCTTGGCCATTAGGAGAGCACCCCCCGCAGTGCCTTGGCGCACGAGTTGTGCACGTCCCTGGCGGTGTAGGCGCGTTGGGATGCGGTCCACTTGTAGTCACTGTCTGAGCGATCCTTGGCGGCGTCGGCAGCTTCAGCGAGTTCGTCGGCCTCGCGTTCGTTCTTCCGCGCCCATTCCTCCCACCCGTCAGCCAGCGGCATCAGGGCGGTCAGGGTGGCGCGGACGGCAGGGAGGACGGCTTCTCGGATGGCGTGCTTGCTCATGTCGTCGCGGTCGTCCCACGAAGGAATCGAGGCATCGGGAATCACTGCAAGTTGGCGCTCGGCCCAGCGTTCGTGATGGTCCCTCGCCACGCTCTCGACGATGGCGGTCAGGGTGGGGGCTGGGGTGGTCATGAGTCGTACCCCGCAACCGTCCTGCGAGCGGCGTCCATGACTTGCGACTCGGACGTGAACTTCTCGCCCTCTTGAGTTTGCGCCGCAACGTCTCCAACGAAGTCGCCATCGACATAGAGGAACGCCGACAGTTCGTTGCGAACGCTCCCGTTCTCCGGGTCGCGGGGCCAGTCCACGTCGTAGGTGATATCGCCGTGCGTGATGGTCCCGATGGTGTCTGTCTCGTTGCTCATAGCCCCTCCAGGCGTGTTTGGTTCAGATCGGGTAGTTGCGTACGTCGCGCGGGTTCGCGTCGTCGCCACAGGTTGTGCAGTCGAGCTCTGTGCCGAAGTGCGCTGACCTACGCAGCAGTTCGTTGACGATGGCCGTGCACTCATCGCAGGCAGCCGCTCGGCAGGTCCCATGCACGAACACGGTCGAGGCGGGCGCATGTCCGCATCGCTTGGCCGTGCACCTCGCGTCGTCGCCCACGTGCTCATCGACGGCGATCACGAACGCGTCAATGGCGTCCTCGGCCTCGATGTCGTAGGGGGCGTCGGTGATGGGGACTTGGGCTTGCTCGGTCATAGCTTCCTCCGGTCTGGGTCTGTTGCGTGCCCGTTGAAGTGGTCGTGCAGGAACTTGGAGCGCCACGCCTCCTCATACGACATGGGGCCGATGCGACCCTCACCAGCCGTGACCATGAACGCGCCGTGACCGTGGCAAACCTCGGCCGGTTCGCTCGGGTCCAGGACGCGACGCTCATGGATCGTGGGGACGGCGGCGGTCATGAGAGCACCCGCGCAGGGAGCAGCTCGAACGACAGGAGTCGCGACCGATAGTGGCTGCCATGGGAGTACCAGTCCCCCCGCACCTTCTGCCAAGCGCGTTCGCCGTGCATCACTACGGAGCGGTCGGCCAGCGCCTCCAACCCCTCGACCGTCTCCACGGCCACAGGCTCAGGAGTGGGGTAGCGACGGAAGCCAGCGGCGAGGATGGCGTCAATGGCCGCGCGATCATCGAAGAACGGGTAAGGAGAGTGCGGGTCTTCGGGGTCTTCCGTCCACACGCCCTCTGCCTGCAACGCCTCAGCCAACGCCTCCCGCTCCGAGTAGCCGGGGTCGGGGGACTCACCCCTCGCGGCCTCGTGGGCTTCGATGGCGGCGCGCATGTTCTCGCGCCACACGATCTTGCTCGCCTCGGTGCGCAGTTCATCCCATGCCGGGACGCTCGGGCCATTGGGGGGCATGGCGAGTCGGTGCGTCTCGTAGGCCATGCGCGCTAGGGATTCGGTCAGATCGCTCATGCGTTCCTCTCAGCCCGCTCGTCAGCCGTAAGCCACGGCTCGGTCATGGGCGCCTCAGTGGCAGGGGTGGGGATCGGGCCAAGGTCGGACTCGGTGAGGCCGACGTGCTCAGGGGCGATGGCGTCGATCAGGGCGGCGGTGTTGAGGGGCCTCATTTCGCGGCCTTCCACTCGGTGCCTTCGACGCCCTTGGTGACCACACGCACGTCCAGCCGGGAGCACTTGGGGCACGTGAACTTCGGGCCGTGAGTGCCGTCCGGGTGCGTAAATCCGGGGGAGTAGGGTGCCGACACCCAACCGCGCGGCAGGTCGGCTCCGTACAGGCGACCGTCGATCACGGGCACGTAGCGCGACTTGCGGCCACAGGACTCGCAGACGGCGCGGGCTTCGGTGGCGCTCATCGCCGACCCCTCTCGTCGCGGACCTCAGCCCATGCGGCGAACACGAGGGCGAGGGCCAGGGCGGCAAGGGCGAGGGTTGGGGTGGGGATCATGAGGCACCCCCCGTGAGTCCGCGGGAGATTGCACCCAGGGCAGACGACTCCATGGCCGCGCGCATCATGTCCCGGGAGTTGGCGTACCCAACGAGCCGCGCTCGCTCCTCCTTCGCCGCATTGCCCCTCTTGGACACGACGGCGAAGTACTCGACGAACTGAGTCCACTCGTCGCTCTCGCCGTGGCGGTAGTCGAGCGAGTGCACGGGGATTGCGTGGCCGAGCATCTGCATGGACGCGACAAGCCGAACGACGGCCATGCCGATCTGATACGCGTCGTCCGCCGTCAGCGGCACGGGACGGGCTTCGGGGGTGCTCGTCATGGCCGCCTCCTGCCGACAGCGGTGGTCGAGCGCGAGGTGCGCTGGACGATGCTGTCTGACTCGGCGGTGGACTCGAGGAACTTCTCTACGTCGGCGTCGGTGAACCGCAAGAAGCGGCCCATCCTCCTGTGGGGGATCTCCTTGATGTGGAGTCGGACCCATGACTCCTTCATGCCGATGCGCTCCGCAAACTCGGCGGGCGTCATCGTCGCGGGGCTCACTGCCCTGCTCCTGCTGCGAGTTCTGCGCCGGGGTCAACCTGCCCCGCCCCGGCGTCGAGCCTCCTCCTTCTCTCGGCGGCGGCCGTAATCTCCGAGGCGGTGGTGCCGAGAATGGCGGCCACCTGCCACAGCAGATCCGGCGAGAACGGGGCTTGTCCGTTTACGCGAGCCGAGAGTGTTGCCCTCCTGACGGTCAGAGCGTCAGCGACGCTCGTCACGGTCACACCACGCGTGACCGCAATACGAGCCTTGACCTCATCGGCGACTGCCTGGTCGAGGCTCGTGTACTTAGGTGAGTACGTTGACATGGCTTCACTGTACCAAGGTGAGTACGCCTGTCAAGCCCTATGGCCAAAGTTGTGTGAAAGTAGGTACAGTGAGCGGTATGAATGCGAACCGAAAGCCCTACGGGCCGTTCGATGACGCCGTCATGGACGTGATCGACGAACTGCGAGGCGACCTATCTGGCCGCACCGTCGCCATGAAGTCAGGCCTAGGCCACAACCGCACAGCCACGATCCTTCGACGCGGCACCCCGCCACCGACCGTTGGCGAGGTCGAGGCGCTGGCGCTGGGTTTCGGGAAGCTCGCGTCAGAGATCATCGAACGAGCGGAACAGTCCGAGGCCTTCTCGGGTCGCGCCGAGCACCTGCGCCGTAGCGCCGCCGTCGACGACCTCGCCTCCGCCCGCGCAGACAAGGAAGCCATGATCGACCGGCGACTCGAGAACCCCGAGCACCACGCGGCGCTCACTACACGGATCGAGCCGACTGACGGTCAAGACTCGCCCTAGGGGTCGTGTGGAGTTTCTCTCATTTTTGGGAGCGTCCCGCCCTCGATGTCGGCCATCACTGGTACACCTACCAGGATGGAGAAACTCATCACGGTGGCAGAAGCAATGGGGCTTTACGTCGGATTCCGTGACCTAGGGGAGGTCAACGGCTACTACCTCGGGAGCGACTTGGTGGTCGTCAACTTCCGCAGGTCTCTAAGGGCGCAGCGCGTGACGCTGGCCCACGAAATCGGCCATTGGCACCACGACCACGACTGGTCGGTGAGCCACGACAAGGCTCGGGACGAGCGCGAGGCCAACGCCTACGCCGCGCGCCTGCTCATACGACGCGACGACTACCGCATGGCAGAGGCGATGGCAGGCCCGAGCGTCGCTGGCATCGCGGAGATCCTCAACGTAACCCCCGAGCTCGTGCGAATACGTCGCGAGGACTTCGCGAGGGACGCTGCAATCGCAGAGGAGGCAGCTCGACTAAGCCTCGATCTCCCCGACGACCTCCACGATCTCCCCGCCGCCCATTGATGCGGTCAGCGCCGATGCCGCGGCCTTCATATGCGCGGGCTCAATGTGCCCGTATCGGTCCACGGTGGTCTTGATCGACTCGTGTCCGAGGTACTGCTGAACCACGGGCAGCGTCACTCCTCGAGCGATGAGCCATGATGCGCAGGAGTGCCGGCAATCGTGCGGCCGGGGGCGCTTGCCTAACGGTTCGGTAGCGGGCACTCGCCACTCGGGTCGCGCACGGCCATTGAAGCGCTCATTGCCGGCGTCGTCTCGCGGATAGCCGCCGTTGGCATAGTGGATGGCCGGCTGCCACACCTGCTCATGGAAGTTGTGAGCGCGCCAGGGCAGACCCGTGGGTGTCGTGAAGATGTAGTCGCTCGGCGCTAGCCCCTGGACTGCGGCGTCGAAGATGTCTGCCACCTGATCCGCGACGGCCAGCGTGCGGCGTGAGCGCAGGGTCTTGACGGCCCCAGATTCGCGGGCCGATGTTCCCGTGTACTTCCATGCGCGCGAGATGGTGATGCGCCGCGCGGACTTGTCCCAGTCCTTCGCCTGCCACGCCGTCGCCTCACCCCAACGCGCCCCGGTCCCCGCCAGTACGCGCACGAGGTCGCGAGCGTCTGGTCGCACGTTGACGAGGAGCCGTTCGAGCTCGGCAGGCGTGAGGAAGGTCATCTCGCGCCGCTCGGTTCTCGGCAGGCGTGTGCCGTCGCAGGGGTTGCGGTCGATGTGCTCGGCGTGCATGGCGGTGCGCATGACGGAGAACAGGAGCCCGTGCTTGTTGGCGATGGTCTTGGCTGACTGCCCCTCGGCGGTGAGGCGCTTGACCCATTGCGACACGGCGTCGCGGGTGATGAGGTTCAGTGGCACGTCGATCATCTCGGGGAAGTCAACCTCGAGCGAGCGCCGGTAGCGATGCAGGGTGCCCGATGTCACGCCGGTCAAGTGCTCGACGTGATGCTCGCCCCACTCGCGCAGGGTCGGCACGGCCTGGGAGTGCTGGCGTTCGGCGACGACCTCTAGGGCGCGCTCGAGCCCCACCTTGTCGATGAGGCTGACCATCGACTCGGCGCTGCGCTGCGTGAGGTGCATCTCCGACGTCTGCCGCCCATTGAGGCGGTAGAGCACTTGGTAGACGACGCTGCCGTCCTTGCGGACTCGTGGCCTCCAGGACGCCATAGCGACCCCTTTCGTGTTGACCGCGTCAACATGTACCCATGTTTTCATGGAACAATGACTGTCATTGACCTAGCAACGCCGAGCGTATCGGTGCTGGTAGGTCGGCAAATGTCCTGGTTGATGGGGCAACCCCTTAGCGGTTCGAATCCCCTATCCTCCGCCAGTAGTCCGTGCCCATGTCGAGGTGGATGCCCGTGAACCCTGCGCAGACCGGTCGCGATCCGGCCCGCCGCAAGGCCGTGCGCCGCCACCGCCGGGAGCGTCAGTTCGTGGTCTTCGGCATCGCCCTGATCGCGCTGGCCACTGCGGCGTTCGCGGCCGCAGCCATCTATCGAGGAGACGTCGAGGGTCCGTTCGACCGTGCCTTCACCACTCCCGTGGGCGACTTCGAATCGGACGTCACGCTCGCGTGCCCGCCGTCCGGGGCCACGCCCCTCCCGTACGAGGAGGTCGTGGTTCGCGTGAACAACGCGACAGGGCTGTCCGGCCTCGCGGGGACCACGGCGGACACGCTCGAGGGCCGGGGGTTCCTGGTGGTCGATGCGACCAACTGGAGCCGTGACTACAGCGGGAACGTGCGGATCCTCTACGGCGCGCCGGGCCTGCGGCACGCCTACACGCTTGCCACGCACTTCGACGAGGTCGACCTGGTACTCGACACCCGCACGGACGTGACGGTGGACCTCGTCCTCGGCGAGCGCTTCGGCGATGCCCCGCAGCTGCGTGAGCTCCTCTCGCCCGAGGTCGATCCCGAGGTCGCGCTGTCCTCGCGCGGTGAGTGCCTGCCGGTCAACGTGATCAACGCGCAGCCCGCGCCGCGGACCCTGCCCGAGAACCCGCTGGCAGAGGCGAGCCCCTCGCCGTCGCCGTCGCCGTCCGCGGAAGAGTAGGCCCGCCCACCAAGTCTCCGGTGCGCGCTCGCACGAGCGAACCCGCGGTGTTCACGTGCGCCGGCCACGGTCGCGCAGATCAGTTCAGCCGGCACTCCTCTTGCCTCTGGTCCTTCACGCTCGTTCCCGGCGGCTCACTCTCCGCTGCGAGGATCCGTGAGCCCGTGGGGGTGAAGCGTCAGGTCCGAGAATCGAACGTGGCACCCTTCGCCCATCGGCGACTGAGCAACCACACCGATCTCGACCGGCCCATGTGTGGGCAGGGAGAAGATTCTCAGCAGCTCCCAGGAGGCCTTGTCGGTCGACACGTGGAATGCGAAAGTCTCGGCATCGCGGCTGATTCGCATCCACGCATCAGCTCCAGGGAGCGTCCACCCGTTGGCGTCGTCCGAGAGGCCTCGCGTGACGACGGAGACAGCCGTCGGTGCGCCATCGACCGATTGCTCGAGACAGAGCTTCGCCCAGTGGCTCTCATCGGCGCGGACCAGCAGAGCGCCAGCGTCGAACGTTGACCTCAGGCCGGCGTGCACTCGGGCAGAGAACTGGAAGCTCGGCTCGTTCACCACGCGCGTGACGACCGCTGCTGACGCTTCGGCGTGTCCGCTTCCCGGGTCCGTGAACAGGTCGGTCATCGCGCCCGACGTGATCTCGACGCCGCTGTCGTTTGCGCGCGCAGACTCGCACGCCGCGATGGATTCCGCGGAGAAGAAGGGCGGCAGTTCTGCGGTCATCTCGTCTCCCATGTCATGGCCCAAGGTGTGGGCCACCTTCTCATACGCCGTGTCGCGAATGCCGCGAGAGCATTGGGCGGGACGCTACGCCCTCGGGGGCCGACGATGTCAGGCGGTAGGATTCGACCCGTCTTCCCTGGATTGGACGTCGTCGTCACACCGGGGAACCATCCACACTGGTGGCGCGGCGAGCGCTGGAGCGACGACACGACGGACGGGGGCAGGTGCGGTGGTGAGCGAGCCGAACCCATTGACGCGACCTGCTCGTGCGCCGGGGGTGCGGGATGTCGCAGCACTCGCCGGCGTGTCGGTCGGCACGGTCTCCAATGTCCTGAACAACCCGGATCGGGTCGTGCCAGAGACCCGCGACCGGGTGGAGGCGGCAATGCTGTCTCTCGGATTCGTCCCGTCAAGGGCTGCAGGGCAGCTGCGCAGCCGTCGCTCAGAACTGATCGGCGTGGTGATCCCCGACGTGGGAAACCCGTTCTGGGCATCGGTGCTCCGTGGCATCGAGACCGTTGCCGACCAAGCCGGACTGACCATGGTGGTCGGGTCGACTCACCAGGACTCTGATCGGCAGGTTCACCTGCTGCGAGTCCTGGAGAGCCAGGGCGTCGACGGGCTGGTGATCGCCCCGATCGCGGACCGAGGCGGCGAGTGGGCGACATTTGAGAAGCGACGATTCGGCGTGGTCTCGCTGGAGCGCCCGGCAGGGTCTGGCGGTTCATGGGTCAGCTTGGACAACGTGGAAGGCGCCCGGCTGGCGATGAGTCACCTGCTGGATCAAGGGCACACGCGAGTGGCGCTGGTGAACGGCCCCTCGTCGATCTCCTGGTGCGCGGAGCGCAGCGAGGGGGCGAGTCGAGCGGTGATCGAGCGGGGACTGGACCCCACCAAGGTGCTGGTCGACGTGATCGTGGACGACCTCACCGTCGAACATGGCGCCGCCGCCGTCCGGGGACTGCTGGGGGACCAGCAGGTCAGCGCGATGATGTGCGTGAACGACATGCTTGCCCTCGGCGCCTTGCTCGCCATGCAAGAGCACGGGGTCAGTGTCCCCGAGGACGTGGCCTTGGTCGGCTACGACGACGCTGACTTCGGCCCTGCGCTCAACCCGCCACTGACGACAGTGAGACAGCCGGGGTTCGAGATGGGCACGGCCGCCGCGCGACTGTTGGTGCTGACACCCGACCGCCAGCCAGGGGAGCACGTCGAGTTCGAACCCAAGCTCATCATTCGTCGCTCGAGCGTGCGTCAGGCGAGCGAAGCGCTCTGAGGCGGCGGTGACCGAGTGCGTGGGGGCGGGGGCTGACATGCATCGACGCCCAGCCGTGACCAAACCGTAATCCGGCACCGTTTGACATCGGCGTTCGCGCAACTGCATGATTGAACCGGTTCAGGATGAACCGGTTCAAGACAGACGCACCCGCCTGAGGGTCGTCGCCCGCGACATTTCCAATGAGGGAGCTGCTGTGACACGTGACCACGTAACCCGCCGTGAATACGACGAGTGGATGAACGAGGCAGCCAGCTTGGCTCTCGCATTGCGCTACCCGCTCACGCCAGACATGGTCAACGACAGCGCGGGGATCATCTTCGGAGACGATCAGTACGAGGCATTCGAGCGCGGGCTGTGGTCGCGCGATCCTTACGAAGCGATGGTGATCTTCGAGTCGCTGAACGAGGCCGCAGTGGATGGGCTCCCCGTCGATGGCGCTGCTCATGCGGAGTATGGCGGGTTGTGCGACAAGTTGATGATCGTGCATCCCGGCAAGTTCTGCCCACCCCACTTCCACCAGCGCAAGACCGAGAGCTACGAAGTCGTGATGGGAGAGATGGAGGTCTTCTATTCCCCGTCCCCCGCCACGGTGGGAGATGAGGACGTGCTCGAGTTCCGCCCGATGCCCGCCGGAGAGGCGTGGCCGGAGGGAGTGGCGTTGCCGTCAGGTCGCGAGGATTCGTACGCCGAGTTGACCAGCTACGTTCGTCTGCGCCCGGGAGACCCCAAGTTCGTGATGCACCGCAAGCACCTCCACGCCTTCCGGTGCCCCGCAGACTCGCGGGTGCCGCTGGTCGTCCGCGAAGTATCGACGTTCAGCCACGAGCCCACGGAGCACGCCCACGACAAACCTGCCCCATTGCCCTCCTGGGCTGGCCTGCACGACAACGCCTTCGTCGCGCCGGCCGCGAACTCGGGTCGCCTCGCCACCGTCATCCGCTGACGACTCCATATCCACCACGATCCACACCCACCCACCGCACCACCCATCAAAGGAGATAGAAGATGCGCAAGTTCCCCGCAGTCGCGATCGCCGCGGCCACTGGAATGCTGCTCACCGCCTGCGCAAGCGGCGCCGATGAGCCTGAGGACACGTCCGGGTCCGCCACTGGCGGCTCCAGCACCGAGGTCGAGTTCGAGGCCAAGGAGCCTTTGACCATCGGCTACTCGGTATACGACCTGCAGAACCCCTATTGGCAGTCGTATGCCGCAGGCGTCGAGGCCGCAGGCGAGGAGGCAGGAATCGAGATTCTGGTCGCCGATCAGAAGTCGGATCAGCAGGCGCAGGTCTCGGGCAGCCTCGACCTGATCAACCAGGGAATCTCCGGTCTCATCATCACGCCGGTGCAGCCGTCCGCGCTCCCTGAGTCGATCGACGCGGCACACGCCGAGAAGATCCCGGTCGTCATTGCCGACATCGGCACCGCCGGCGACTACGACGCCTACATCCAGTCGAACAACACCGAAGGCGGCGCCCTTGCCGCCGAGTACATCATCGACGAACTGGGCGACACAGACGGGCCGCATCAGGTCGGTGTCATCGAGCTGCACGCAGGCTCCGTCGTCGGGGAGGAGCGGGTCGCGGAGTTCGTCTCCACGATCGAGGCTCACGACAACTTCGAGATCGTGTCGAGCCTTGACGGCGAGGACACCGTGGACGGCGGGTTCGCCGCCGCTCAGGACATGCTGTCGGCCAACCCGGACCTCGAGGTCATCTACGCCGCGAATGACGCGTCAGCCATTGGCGCACAGCGGGCCATGGAGACAGCAGGCAAGTCGGTCCAGGACGGGTTCTACCTCATTGGATTCGATGGCTCGGACGCGGCGCTTGATCTCATCGAGGCCGGTGACATGAGCGCGACCGTCGCGCAGGACCCCTATGGTCAGGGTGTGGAAGCCGTGGAGACGATCCTGGCGCTGCTCGAAGGCGACTACTCGGGTTACGACGACGAGGCGACGAAGACCATCTTCTTCCCGGTCGAGCTCGTCACCAACGACAACCTTGAGGACTTCCGCGCCTCGAGGTCTGCTCAGGACTGAGTCCGCAATGACCGGGGTGGGGCGCACGCCTCACCCCGGTCTCACCGGTCAAGAAGGGACGTCAATGTCTGCTGTGCTGCACGTCGAGGACGTGGTCCAGGAGTACCCAGGTGTGCGCGCGCTGAAGGGCGTGTCGCTGGAGGTCGGTGCTGGCGAGGTGCTGGGCCTCGTGGGCGAGAACGGCGCTGGCAAGAGCACCTTGATTCGCATCGTCGGCGGGATCGAGCAGCCCGTGAGCGGTGAGATTCGAGTCAACGGTGAGAAGAGGACCTTCCATGGTTCGGCTGACTCGCAGGCGGCCGGCATCAGCGTCGTGAGCCAGGAGTTTCGACTCATTGGCGAGCTGTCCGTCGCAGACAACGTCTTCCTGGGCCATGAGCTCACGCGCACTGGTGTGATCCGCGCATCCGAGACGCGCCAGCGCACTCAGGACATCCTCGATCAGCTCGGCCTCGACCTGGACCCCGACCGAGCAGTTGCCTCGCTCACCGTCGGTGATCGGCAGATGGTCGAGATCGCACGGGCACTGTCGCGCGACTTCGACATCTTGATCATGGACGAGCCGACAGCGGCGTTGAACGGCGAGGAGGTCCGCAGGCTGCACGAGATCGTCCGCAGGCTCGCCAGCCAGGGCAAGGCCCTCATCTATGTCTCACATCATCTCTCCGAGGTGTTCGACATCTGCGGCAGTGTGGCCGTCCTTCGTGACGGCGAGCTGGTCGCGCACGCCCCGACCAGCGAGCTCGACGAGCCGCGTCTGGTCGAGCACATGCTCGGTCGCAAGCCCGAGGCGTATGAGCGCGACACCGAGGTCGTGGCGACGTCGGACGCTCGCCTCGAGGTCAACGAGCTGCGCGTTCCGGGGCTGCAGGTCCCGTTCGATCTGACAGTTCACGGCGGGGAGATCCTTGGCCTGGCAGGCCTCGTGGGGTCCGGGCGCACGGAGGTCACGCGTGCCCTCTTCGGAGACCTGCCGTCAGCCGGCACGGTGCGAGTCGATGGCAAGCCGGTGCGGCTGCGTAACAGCCGCGAGGCCATCCGCCATGGAATCTTCATGCTCAGCGAGGACCGCAAAGGCGGCGGAATCCTGCCTCACCTCGACGTCACCGAGAACGCGATGGTGTCGCGAGACCGCTCCGCCCTACCGCTTCTCGCCAGGTTGGTGCCAGCCATCCGCGACGAGCGTCGTCAGTTCGAGCGACTGCGTCGGGACATGCGCATCCGCGTGCCGCACGGACGTCAGCTGATCGGAAACCTGTCAGGCGGTAACCAGCAGAAGGTACTCCTCGGGCGCGCCCTCTTGTCGGGCTGCGCGGTGCTCGTGCTCAACGAGCCCACCCGCGGTGTCGACGTCGGCGCCAAGGTTGACATCTACCAGTTGATCCAGGAGCTCGCAGCGTCCGGCGTCGCCATCATCGTGTCCAGCTCGGACGCACCCGAGATCGCTGCGATCGCGGACCGTTGCGCCGTGTTCTTCGCGGGACGCAAGATCGCCGAACTGCGCGGCCAGGACGTGACAGAGCAGAACATCGTCGGCGCGTCCGTCGGCCAAAGCGCAGAGGAGTCCACTCATGCCTGAGCCCACCATCGCCACCACGGCGGCAGAGTCTCTCGTGGCGGACGAGCGCGCGAGATCAGCGGAGCGTGCCCGCCGAGCCGACAGCAGGCGCCGCCTTCTGCAGAACGCCGGTGTCGTCATCCCCTTCGTCATCGTGCTGCTCATCGGGCTGTTCGCGGTGCCGAACTTCGCGTCGTCCTCGAACGTCACCAACATGTTGGTCAACGCGGGCATCCTGGCCATCGTCGGCTTCGGCATGACCGTCGTGATCGCCATTCGGGGCATCGACCTGTCGGTCGGTTCAGCCCAAGCTCTCGCGGCGTGCGTCGCTGCGGCGACAGTGAACGCGGCCGGTCCTGTCGCTGGAATCGCGGCGGGAATTGCGGTCGGAGTGGGACTCGGGCTGTTCAACGGTGTGCTGGTCAGTCACCTCAGGGTGCCGGGCTTCATCGCCACGCTCAGCACGCTCAGCGTGTTCCGCGGCCTGGTGCTCCTGTTCACGGGCGGCGCCCCCATCATGATCGTCTCCTCGAACTTCAAGTCCGTGGCAACCGCGACGCTCCTCGGGATCCCGGTGCCCTTCATCCTTGCCGTGATCTTCGGACTCCTCGCCTTGTTCGTTCTCGACCGCATGCGCGTGGGCAAGCATGTCGTGGCCGTAGGAGGGAGCCCCGAGTCGGCGGTCGACTCAGGGATCAGCGTGCGGCGCGTGCAGCTGCTTGCGTACCTGGTCTCCGGCGCATCGGCCGGAGTCGCCGGAGTTCTCCTTGCCAGCCAGCTCGGCGCGGTGAATGGGTCGATCTCGTCCGGACTGGAGCTGCAGGTCATCGCGATCGTGGTGCTCGGCGGGACGAGTCTCGCCGGGGGACGGCCGCGCATCATCGGAACGTTCGTCGCAGCGCTGCTTCTGTCAATGATCAACTCGGGCCTGAACCTGCTCAATGTCCCGTCGTTCTACCAGTACGTCGCTCTCGGCGCGCTGCTCGTGTTCGCGCTCAGCATCGACGGCGTGCAGCGCGCAGCCGTCAAGCGCATGCTCCAGGGGAGGCTCTCGTGAGGAACAGTCAGATCGCACCTGCCAGGCCCAAGACTGGGAATGTGCTGACCGGGGAAGAGGCCCCGGCCAAGACCAGCCGCGGCGCCTACATCCGCACCGTGCTCTCGCAGCAGTATCTCGTCGTCGTCCTGATAGTGCTCTGCATTGCTGTCGGTTGGGCCGCGCCCTCCTTCTGGGGAGTCGGAAATCTCTCCAATGTGCTGTTCCAAGCATCGTTCGTTGGGCTCGCGGCCTGTGGCATGACACTTCTCATCGCCGGCGGGCTGCTCGACCTCTCGGTGGGCGGGGTGATCGCCGTCAGCGCGATCGGCGTTGCGACGGTCCTTCCCAGCACGACGATCGGTGCCGCCATCGGCCTTGCGCTCCTGATCGGCGCGGCCCTCGGTCTGCTGAATGGCCTCCTGGTGACATACCTGCGCATCGCTCCTTTCATCGCGACGCTCGGAACGCTCTATCTGTTCCTGGGCCTGGCGTTCATCTGGACCTCGGGCGGCGTCGTCGCGATCACGTCGAGCAACTACCGCGCCACCACGACAGGCACGGTCGGATGGGTGCCCATTCCGTTCCTGGTGCTGGTGGTAGTGGCATTCCTGACGTATCTGCTGCTCAAGCGCACGTACTTTGGCCGTACTCTCCGAGCCTTCGGGTCGAATGAGCACGCGGCTAAGCTCGCTGGGCTGCCAGTCAATCGCGCCAAGGTCGGCGTGTTCATGATCGCCGGGATGTGCTTCGCACTCGCGGGAGTCTTCATGGCAGGACGCCTGTCCTCGGCAGAGGGCAACATGGCGATGGGCTTCGAGATGAACGTCATCGCTGCGGTCGTGGTCGGAGGGACTGCGCTGAGAGGCGGCCGCGCGACCTTGGTAGGAACCATCGTCGGGTCAGTGCTCTTCGCCGTGCTGGCCAACTCCTTGAACCTGTTGGGGGTGGCCTCCTACTGGCAGTACGTGCTCACCGGCACGGTCCTCGCGGCGGCAGTCGCGGTCGGCGCGCGGCGATCTGGCGCCGGAGAGGTCCGCGGGGCGAGCTGATGGGCTTTGGCGCTGACTCCGCGCCGCTCGATCCAGAGCTGACTCGCTTGCTCGGTGCGCCCGATCAACTCGTCTCAGTCGAGCGACTCGTCCGCGAAGAGGGGCCCGGTAGGGGCTCACCCATTCTTGTCGTTCGCAATCCGCGTGGCGTCTCGTTCGAGGTGCTGATCGACCGAGCCTTGGACCTGGGCTGGGCCGACGCGAAGGGACTTCCACTGGCATGGAGGGCGCTGCGCGGCCCTGTGGAGTCTTCGCGCTACGAGCCCCATGGGTTCGGGTGGACGCGCACCTTCGGCGGTGGGCTCCTCTCGACCTGCGGCCTCTCCGCGACCGGAATGCCGTCGGAGGTCGAGGGCGTCCACCACGGCCTTCACGGCCGTGTGGGCCACATCCCTGCCGAGAACGTGCGGTGGGGCTTGGTGGTCGATGGAGCGGACCTGAGCGTCGAGATCACGGGGGACGTGGTCGAGGCGGCCTTGGGGGGACCGTCCTTGCGGCTCAGGCGACGCATCGTGGCCAGCACCGTGCAACCGACGCTTCGGGTCGAGGACACGGTCACGAACGCGGGACACTCCCCGGCAGGGCACATGTTTCGCCATCACCTCAACCTGGGCTACCCGCTGGTAGGCCCAGGCTCGACGGTCGACGCGACGGCCGAGCCGGTGGGCGAGCGAGACCGGGCCTCGGGCGCCCCCACGACCCTGCCGTGGGTGCTGGACGTCGCATCCTCTGCAGACGAGCGCGAGACGGTGCTCTATTGCGCGCCCTTCTCCGGGCCGCGAGCCACGGTCAGCGTCACGTCGCCCGACGGTGCGTGGTGCGAGATCGAGCAGTCCACAGCCACATGGCCCCTCCTCGTCCTCTGGCGGGATGCGCGCCCCGGCGTGAACGTGCTCGGCGTGGAGCCGTCGACCTCCCGGGATGGTGGCCGAGCACAGGCGGAGCACGACGCTGAGGTCATCTGGCTCGGACCTGGCGAGTCTCGTCACTACACGACCGTGGTTCGTGTGGGGCTCGGAGACACCGCGAGACCAGCGCCGTCGTTGCGCAAGAGTGGATGAGCACGTGGGAGCAGCCGCCCCGCCCCCATCCTGAGCAGTACGCTCGGGAAGCATGACCGACCCCGCCCCTGAGCAGCAACTCCGGTACCCGTCCCACCCCGACGCCACCGCCCCTGCACCCACCAACATGCTCGCCGTCATCTCGCTGGTGCTGTCCATCCTCGGCGGCGTTGGCGTGCTGCTCATCGTGGGCTCCATCGCCGGCATCGTCACCGGCCACATTGCCCGCCGGCAGGCGCGCGAGCGCGGCGAACAAGGCGAAGGGGTGGCGAAGGCCGGCGTGATCGTGGGATGGGTCGGCCTGGCGTTCATGGTGCTCACCATCACCGGGCTGCTGTGGTGGAACTCCATGGCGGCCGCCGTGGCCTAGCCCAGGAACGACGAAAGCCCCGGCCCCTGCATCGCGCAGGGGACTCGGGGCTCTCGATCTGGCGGTGACGGTGGGATTTGAACCCACGGTACGGGGTTACCGTACACAGCATTTCGAGTGCTGCACCTTCGGCCGCTCGGACACGTCACCGCCGACGAGGATACCTGTCGCGTGCCCTCTCACCCAAATCGCGCATCGGCCGCCTGCCGCGGTCAGCGCCTGGCCTCGAAGAATGCGGACAGCAGTGACGAGCTCTCGGCGGCCCGGACTCCCGAGATGACCTCCACCTTGGCGCCGATCCGCGCGTCCCGCACCAGGTCCCACTGCGAGCCCGTCGCGCCGGCCTTCGTGTCCCACGCGCCGATGACCAGTCGTGGGATGCGGGCGGCGAGCAGGGCGCCCGCGCACATCACGCACGGTTCGAGAGTGACGACCAGCGCGCAGCCGTCGAGCCTCCACGTGCCGCGCGCGGCCGCGGCCTCTCGCAGCGCCAGCACCTCGGCGTGGGCCGTGGGATCGTGCTCGATCTCGCGGCGGTTGTATCCGCGCCCCACGACTGTGCCGTGAGCGTCGACGACGACCGCGCCCACGGGCACGTCCCCGGCGGCCGATGCGGTCGCGGCCAAGGCGAGCGCCTCGCCCATCGGCTCGCTCCAGTCGGCGCGGTCCCAGCCCGTACGGTCCGTGTCGCTCACGCTGCCAGGCTACCCGCGCATCGGCCTGACGCGGCTGGGGTGCGGGGCGCCTGAGCCCGGTAGCCTTGAGCCATGCAGCTCCACGTCGCGGACCACCCGCTCATCCGCCACAAGGTCACCGTCCTGCGGGACAAGCGCACCCCGTCGCCCACGTTCCGCCTGCTGGTCGACGAGCTCGTCACCCTGCTCGCGTACGAGGCGACGCGTCATGTGCGCGTGACGGAGTGCGAGGTGGAGACGCCGCTGACGTCGACGACCGGCACCAAGATCGCGGATCCGGCTCCGCTGATCGTGCCGATCCTGCGCGCGGGGCTCGGCATGCTCGACGGCATGACCCGGCTGATCCCGAGCGCCGAGGTGGGCTTCCTGGGGCTCAAGCGCGACGAGGAGACGCTCGAGGCGGTCACGTACGCGAACCGGCTCCCGGAGGACCTGACGGGCCGGCAGGTGTTCCTCATCGACCCCATGCTCGCGACGGGAGGATCGCTGGTCGCGGCCATCGAGTACGCGCTCGAGCGCGGTGCCACGGACGTGACCTGCGTGTGCCTGCTCGCGGCGCCCGAGGGGATCGATCACGTGCGCGTGTCGCTCGGCGACCGTGCCGACGTGAAGGTCGTGGTCGCGCAGGTCGACGAGCGTCTCAACGAGGTGGGCTACATCGTGCCGGGACTGGGCGACGCTGGCGACCGCCTGTACGGAATCGTCGACCTGTAGCCCTGCCGATCCGCGCGGCCTGAGGGCCGCGTGTACTGCGCTGTCGGGCGCCGATGTCGGACCCCGGTGACACGCTGTCGTCGTGGACGAAATGGCCGAAGAGACGAGTCTTCCCCAGACACGCCGAGGGGGTGTGGAGGACACGCCGCGTTGTCCACAGCGTTTGCACAGGGTTATCCACATGACCACAAGATGTGGTGTCAATCACCCCGAATCACCCCCATATCTTGTTGCACACCGGTGTAATTCGGGTTACTGTCGTCACACGCTTCGCGCTCTTGACGGGTCCCTCGTGAGGGATTCCGCCCCGGCCCCAGCACCACTAATTTCAGCACCACACCACGAGGCCGCAGGCCCGCAGTACTGCTCGCACAGCAGCTTGAACGCAAGGGGAGAATCGTGACCATCACAGAGAACTCGGCCCAGTCCGGCGTCACCGGCGACGTCGTGGCAGAGGCGGTGGCGGAGGCCAACCCCGCCCGCTCCGGAATTCACGTCACCAAGCGTGACGGCACGCGCGAGCCGTACAACGCGGACCGCATCAACAAGGCGATCGAGCGTGCCGCGGAGGGCCTGCCCGACCAGATCTCGATCACCACGCAGATCGCGTCCGAGCTCGCGATCACGCTGTTCGACGGCATCACCACCGAGCAGCTCGACGAGGCCGCCATCGGCGTCGCGGTTCAGAACGTCAAGGACGACCCCCACTTCGACACGGTCGCGGCGCGACTGCTGCGCAAGGTGATCTACAAGCGTGTGCTCGGAGGCTACGAGTCCAACCTCGAACTGGCGCTGCTGCACCAGGCGCGCTTCCCGGGCTACGTGCGTGACGCAGTCGAGGACGGGCTGCTGGACGAGCGCCTCGAGTCGCTCTTCGACCTGGACGCGCTGGCGGCCGCTCTCGACCACGAGCGTGACGATCTGCTGAAGTACATCGGCACCGTCACGATGCGCAACCGCTACATGATCACCGACCGCCACGGAAAGGCGCTCGAGGTCCCCCAGTACTTCTGGATGCGCGTGTCGATGGGCCTGTCGCTGAACGAGGCGAACCCCACCGAGATGGCCATCAAGTTCTACGAGAAGATCTCGGCTCTCGACTACCTGCCCGCCGGGTCGACCCTGGTGAACGCCGGCACCTCGTACCCGCAGCTGTCCAACTGCTTCGTGATGCAGATGGAGGACGACATCGAGCACATCGCCAAGAGCGTGCGCGACGTGATGTGGCTGACGAAGGGCACCGGCGGCATCGGCCTGTCCGTGACCAAGCTGCGCTCCGAGGGCTCGCCCATCAAGTCCAACAACACCACCTCCACCGGGCCCATCCCGTTCATGCACACCATCGACTCGACCCTCCGGGCCGTGTCGCGCGGTGGCAAGAAGTTCGGCGCGCTGTGCTTCTACATGGAGAACTGGCACATGGACTTCGCGCAGTTCCTGGACCTGCGCCAGAACTCCGGTGACCCGTACCGCCGCACGCGCACCGCCAACACGGCCGTGTGGATCTCGGACGAGTTCATGAAGCGCGTCGAGGCCGATGACGACTGGTACCTGTTCGACCCGGCCGAGGCCCCCGACCTCGTCGAGCTCACCGGTTCGGAGTTCTCCGCGAAGTACGCCGAGTACGTCTCGCTCGCTCAGGCCGGCAAGATCCGCAGCTTCAAGAGGATGAAGGCGCGCGAGCAGTACAAGTCGATCCTCATCATGCTGCAGACCACCTCGCACCCGTGGCTGACGTGGAAGGACACGATCAACAACCGCGCCCTCAACACCAACACGGGCACGATTCACCTGTCGAACCTGTGCACCGAGATCTGCCTGCCGCAGGACCGCGAGAACATCGCGGTGTGCAACCTGGCGTCGGTCAACCTGTCGGAGCACTTCGTCAACGGTCGGATCGACTGGGACCGCATGGAGAAGTCGACGCGCCTCGCGGTGCGCCAGCTCGACAACCTCGTCGACATCACGCTGTCCTCGGTGCCCGAGTCCGAGCACGCGAACCGTGAGAACCGCGCCGTGGGCCTGGGCGTCATGGGCTTCACCGACCTCACCGAGCGGATGGGCCTCGCCTACGAGTCGGAGAAGGCGTACGACCTCATCGACGAGATCATGGAGTTCGTGTCGTACCACGCGATCGACGCCTCGGCGGATCTGGCTCGTGAGCGCGGCTCCTACTCGAACTTCGAGGGGTCCGGCTGGTCTCAGGGCAAGGTGCCGTTCGACACGATCGCCGAGGCCGAGGCCGACCGCGGCGTCGAGATCGAGGTCAACCGCACCACCCGCCAGGACTGGGACGTCCTGCGCGAGAAGGTCAAGGGCGGCATCCGCAACGCGACCCTGATGGCGGTCGCGCCGACGGCGTCGATCGGCCTGGTCGCCGGTACCACTCCCGGCTTCGACCCGCAGTTCTCACAGATCTTCTCCCGCGCCACCTCGTCGGGCAAGTTCCTCGAGGTCAACCGCAACCTGGTCCGCGACCTGCAGGAGCTCGGGCTGTGGGAGCAGCTCCGGGACCAGCTGCTCGAGGTGCAGGGCGACCTGTCCCAGCTCGAGGATGCTCCCGATCACCTCAAGGAGGTCTACAAGACCTCGTTCCAGCTGTCGCCGTACGCCTTCATCGAGGTCGCGGCGCGTGCGCAGAAGTGGATCGACCAGGCGATCAGCCGCAACATCTACCTCGCGGACCGCGACGTGGACAACATGATGGAGCTGTACTCGGCGGCGTGGAAGCGCGGCGTCAAGACCACGTACTACCTCCACATGAAGCCGCGTCACACGGCGGAGCAGTCCACCGTTCGCGTGAACAAGACGGAGAAGATGAACAAGGCGAGCTCGGGCGGGTCCGGTGGCTCCGCCGGCGGACCGTCGCGTCGAGGCTTCGGCGCCCGCAAGAGCGCCGGTGCGTCGAACGCTGCCAGCACTGCCACGGCGGTCGTCGAGTCCGCAGCGCCGGCCGACGGGGCGGCGGCGCAGTCCGCGCCGGCGGCTGCCCCTGCCAAGAGGGGCTTCGGCGCGGCCGCGGCGAAGGCCGCCCCCGCATCGGCTCCCGCGCCGGCGGCCGAGTCCTCCGCTCCGGAGGCTCAGGCAGCGAAGCCCGCCATTGCGACGGCACCGGCCTCGGTCCTTGCTGCGGTGTCGAGCCAAGCGTTCGCCCCCGCACCGGCGGAGAAGCCTGACGTTCCGCCGACGTCGCTGCCGGAGCCCGCCGAGGCGCCTGCAGCCACCGGAGCACTCGAGACGGGCGCTGCGTTTGCGCCCGAGGGCTCGACGGTGCTCAATGTCTCTGAAGGTCCGAATGTCACTGAGGACGCCCGCAGTACTGACGGGATCATGGCGTCGCCCACCGGAGACGCGGAGGTCGTCGGCGGAGTCGCCTGCCCCGTGGACCCGATGGAAGCGCTCCAGTGCGAGTCCTGCCAGTAGTGCTGGCAGAGAGGAACTGAACAATGGCCATTCTCGGCACCGGCATCCAAGACGGACTGCTGCTCAAGCCCATCACGTACCCGTGGGCGATGGACCTGTACAACCAGGCCGTCGCGAACACGTGGTTCCCCAACGAGATCCAGCTGGGTGAGGACCTCGCGGACTTCAAGAAGATGACGGATGAGGAGAAGCACGCCGTCACCTTCCTGATGTCGTACTTCAACCCCAACGAGCTGCTGGTCAACAAGGCGCTGGCGTTCGGCGTCTATCCCTACATCAACGCCCCCGAGTGCCACCTGTACCTCGCGAAGCAGATGTGGGAAGAGGCGAACCACTGCATGTCCTTCGAGTACGTCCTCGAGACGTTCCCGCTGGACCGCGATGAGGCGTACAACTCCCACGTGGACGTGCCGTCGATGGCCGCCAAGGAGGAGTTCGAGGTCAACTTCATCCGTCGCATGACGGAGGAGACCCTCGACATCTCCACCACCGAGGGCAAGAAGGACTTTGTCCGCAACCTCGTGGCGTACAACATCATCCTCGAAGGCATCTGGTTCTACTCCGGCTTCATGGTCGCGCTGTCGTTCCGCCAGCGGAACCTGCTGCGCAACTTCGGCTCGCTCATGGATTGGGTGATCCGGGACGAGTCGCTGCACCTCCAGTTCGGCATCAACCTGATCCTCACCGTGCTCGAGGAGAACGAGGACCTCCAGGACCCGGACTTCGCCGACGAGATCCGCCAGATGATCATCGACGCGGTCGAGATGGAGGAGGCGTACAACCGCGACCTCCTGCCCAAGGGCATTCTCGGGCTGAACTCGGACTACGTGAACCAGTACGTCCGCTACCTCGCGGATCGCCGCCTCGAGGAGCTTGGATTCGAGCCGTACTACAACGTCTCGAACCCTGCGAAGTGGATGGCGACCGCGAACGACACTCTTCAGCTCGTGAACTTCTTCGAGGCGACCAACACCTCGTACGAGGTCAACGCGCAGGCGACCAAGAGGTAGACAGCGCTCGCGCAGATCGAGAGCTATGGAGCGGCGGCCCCGTGGCGTGCTGGGACGGATCGTCTCTCGCGCCACGGGGCCGCCGCTCTTCTGCGTCGGCGCGGTCGTGGGG
>NZ_JBMDTW010000003.1:274689-300385 GCF_048814985.1 Demequina pilifera | reverse complement strand
CCCCCCCCCCCCCCCCCCCCCCCCCCCCCCCCCCTCTTCTGCGTCGGCGCGGTCGTGGCGCGTAGACGCGCCGCGGAGGGGTGAACATCGGGGAACGCAATTCGACTTACCAGGTGGTCGGGAATACACTGGTGCTGACGGTGTTGATCCACGTGTCCCGCTGATCGAGCTCTTGCTCTGATCGCGATCCGTCTGATGAACTCGGCATAGCCGCCCCACTCAAGAAAAGAACTCCGGTTTGACCCTGCGTACTGAGCCCGCCGCCACGTCGGTTCCCACCCCCTCCTTCGGCGACACCCTGACCCGTCGCGAGCGCGTCGCGTACATCCTCATCCTGGGTGCGCTCGTCGCGCTCGGGCCCTTCACGATCGACCTGTACCTGCCCGCCTTCCCCGAGGTGGCACGCGACCTCGCGGCGAGTGATGCCGCGATCCAGCTGACCCTCACTGCCACGACGATCGGCTTCGGAGTGGGCCAGCTGGTCGTGGGTCCGCTCAGTGACGCGTTCGGACGCAAGCTGCCGCTCATGTTGGCCACCGTGGTGCACATCCTCGCCAGCATCTTCGTGGTGTTCGCCCCCACCGTCGAGTGGGTGCTGGTGGGCAGGGTTCTCCAGGGAATCGGCGCCGCCGGCCCCGCGGTGGTGGCGATGGCGATCGTGCGGGACCTCTTCAACGGTCAGCGACTCATCCGCATGCTGTCGCGCATGGCGCTGGTGACGGGTCTCGCACCCGTGCTCGCCCCGGTGATTGGTTCGCAGCTCCTGCGCGTCGTGGACTGGCGGGAGATCTTCGTGGTGCTCGCGCTGTATGGGGTCCTGATCGCCTCCATCGCTGGCCTGAAGCTGCGCGAAACCAGGCCGGCCAGCCAGCGCGGCGGTCCCGGCCTCGCGGCCATGCGCGCGCGCTACCGTCGGCTGCTGACCGATCGCGCCTTCGTGGGCGTCGCGGTGGTGGGCGCCATGACGTTCACCACGCTCTTCGCCTACCTCTCGGGATCCTCCTTCGTCCTGCAGGACCAGTTCGGACTCAGCGCGCAGCAGTACGGCGTCGTGTTCGGCCTCAACTCGATCGGCGTGGTCGCGGGCACGCAGCTCGCGGCGCGCCTGATGCGGGTGGTGGCGCCGCGTGCCGTCGCCACGGCGGGCATCATCGTCATGACCGGCGGAGCGCTGGCGTTGCTGCTGTTCGCGGCCCTCGACCTGGGGCTGCTCGGAGTGATCATCCCGCTGTTCTTCGTCGTGTCGCCGCTGGGCTTCATCATGCCGTCCGTCCAGGTGATGGCGCTCGAGAAGCACGGTTCGGAGGCTGGCACGGCGGCATCGCTCATCGGCGCCATGAACTTCGGCGTCGCGGGGCTGTTGTCGCCCATCGTCGGCGTGCTGGGGGCGTCCGCCACGTCGATGGCGATCGTCATGCTGGGAGCCTTGGCCGTGGCGCACGTGAGCCTGTGGCTGGTGGTGCGGCCACGCACCTCGGGCGAGGTCGTCCGCTGAGGCGGATCGTGACGGGCGCGCTGCCGTCGTTGCGTGTCGACGCCCGCCACGTGGCGGCTACGGTGGGCGCATGACCGCGCGCATCGGCATCCTCGTGTACGACGGCTTTGACATCGTCGACGCCGGCGGGCCGTATGAGGTGTTCCTGACGGCTTCGCGGCTCGCGGAGCGGGATGGCGACGCGCCGACTTTCTCCGTCGAGCTCGTGAGCCCCGGCGGCCACGACGTGGTCGCGTACGGCGGCATGACACTGACCGCCCTCGGTGACGCCGACGAATCCCGCGACTACGACGTGGTGGTGATCCCCGGCACGATCGATGTCGACGCCGCACTCGGCGAAGAGGTCATCGGCGCGTCCGTGCGCACGCTGGCCGACGAGGCAGAACTGACGACATCGGTGTGCACTGGTGCGTTCCTTCTTGCGAAGCAGGGTCTGATCGACGATCTCCCCGCCACCACTCACTGGGAGGATGTCGACGCGCTGCGCGAAGCGGGCGTGGCGGGCGCAGTGGACGGCATGCGCTGGGTCGATGCGGGCCGCATCATCACCAGTGGCGGCTTGACGTCGGGAATGCACATGGCGTTGCACATCGTGTCGCTGACGCTCGGCGAGCCGATGGCGCTGCGCACCGCCCGCCAGCTGGAGATGGACTGGAGTCCAGACCCTGCCCGCACTGCCAGATGAAGGGTGATTTCCGGCGGGCGGGGGCGTCAGGGCGCTGAGTCACCGCCACGCGGAACCAGCGTGATCGCGAGAGTGCCGATCATGAAGTTGTCACCGGACGTCGATGTGGTCAGCGTGTGGATCCCGCCGCGCGTGATGACCTTGGTGCTGAAGGGCTTCGCATCGACCCCCAGCGTGTTGCCCCATGGGGAACCGAACGCGGTCGAATCGGCGATGTCACCGGAGTCGCGTGGCCCCACCGCACCGTTGCCGTCGGGTCCAAGTGGCTGGAAGTCGTCGCCCCCGAGACGCATCGAGTCGCCCTTGTTCCCCCGGTCGCCTTCGAATGCCGTCCACGACGGCGTCACCAGCGCGCCCTCGTCGGCATGGAACCGGATGGCCACGGGGGAGGAGCTCTTCACCCAGTGCGGACCCTCGAACAGCGCCACCTCCGAGGTCTCAGGCTGAGCGGGATCCTCGTAGACGATCGTGACGGTGAAGCCGCCATAGTAGGTCTTCACATTGCGCTCGCGGGTGGTCTCTGAGACTGCGATGTCGGCGACGGTGAGGGTCTGGCCGCTGGCGCTCGCGACAAGGTCGGTGACGTCGGCACGGGACAGGTAGTACTGCCTGTTCTCCTCGACGATTCCGTCGTCAACCGTGTCTGCCGTGACGTCCACGAACTGTCCCGAGTCCAGCCGCACACGCGCAGAGTCGAGTGGTCCCGTCCACGTGTCGGACGGCTGGGCATCCGTGGGATGGACGTAGCGGTTCGCCGACCACTCGAGGAACGCGGCCTTCACCGTCGCGTTGGGGGGGAGAGTGATGGTGGTGGTGCCCGAGTTGGTCGTGCCGCCGTTCTCGTTCAGCTGCACCATGTTCCAGTCGTTGTTGGTCTGGCGAGCGATGGACTGGGGGCTGAACGTGTCCATGACGGTGCGGCATGCGCTCTGTGCAGGCATCTGCAGGGGAGCGGCATCGCAACCCATCACCGTTCCACCGAACTGCGCGACCGCGAGCCCACCTCCGTCCGCGTAGCCGGGATCAAGGGGGTTCGAGTCGTCGCTGTGAGGAGAGAGGGCGGTGCGCACCGAGTAGGTCTCGCGGTGGTCCCCCGCGCGGACGTCGAACACCGTGAATGAATCCTCGTCCAGCTCCTCGGCGGCGATCATCACCTCCAGCGAGAGGGAGGCAGTCGCACCCGGCTCGATGGAGTCGAGGCTGCAGGTTGCTTGCGCCGCATCAGCGGCGACCGTGCACTCCCAGCCGTCAACGCTGAGGGTGCTGGTCGCGGCATAGTCGACGAAGGCAGACACCCGCTCGTGGGTGGCGAGTGCGAACCCTGCGCCGCCGGCCGGGGCGGCGACCTGAAGGCCGTCGGGCAAGCTGATCTGCGCCGATACGGTCTGTGCCGCACCGTCACCGTCGTTGGCGACCGTGAGCGACACTGACGGTGATGTCCGAGAGATCTCGAGGTAGTCCAGCGGAGACTTGCCGATCGACAACCGCGGTGCGCCGCCGGTGCCGGGTTCCTCGCCGCCGGTGCCGGGTTCCTCGCCGCCGGTGCCGGGTTCCTCGCCGCCGGTGCCGGGTTCCTCGCCGCCGGTGCCGGGTTCCTCGCCGCCGGTGCCGGGCTCTTCTCCGCCCGTGCCGGGGCCCACACCGCCCGTGTACGGGTTGCCGTCTCCGTCGCCGGGAGAAGCCCCGCTTGCCCCCGAGTCCTGATCGCCCGGAACACTGCCATCGCCGCGGAGGGGCGCATCGGCGCCCGGTGGCGTTGTCGGGGCCTCACTGACCGGCGGGTCGTCGGCGGCGTCGGGGCTGGCCGAAGGAGAAGGCACGGTGCTCGGCGACGCCTCGGGCGACGGCGTGGTGCCTCCGCTCGAATCGGGCGTGGGCGTCGGCGACTCGGCAGCCAGGACCGGGCTGCCCGGTTCGTCAAAGTCGTCGCCCGGCGAGAGCCAACCCAGGATGCTCGCACCGCTGAGAGCGAGCGCAGTCACGCCGACGGCCGCGGCGACGGGCAGAGCCAACTGCGAGGCCACTCCAAGCAGTCCCGCCAATCCACTCGCGCCAGCGGTGGCTCCCGTGGTCGTGGCGCCGGCGCCGGCTGCGCCTGCGCCGCCGGCACCCGTCGTCCCCACAGTCCCGGCGGCCTGCGATCCCAGCGCGCCGCCGATGGGCAGGCCCCCTTCGAGAGCGCCGGCGCCGAGGACTCCCATGAACAGGGGCGCGATGATTCCGCGCATGCCGCGGTTGACGTCCTCGAGCTCGGTGACGAGCGCCGTGCAGCGCTCGCAGACACTGACGTGCGCGTTGACCCGCGCCTGCTCCCGGTTGGACAGCCCGCCGCGGACGAAGGCGCCGAGCTGGGTGTTGGCTTCGAGGCACGCAGTGTCCTCTGATGTTCCCAGGTGCTGTTGCAGATACGCCTGCCTCAGCGCCTCGCGTGCCCGGTAGGCGAGAGCGGCGACACCGTTCGCGCTGAGCCCGAGCAGCGGAGCGATCTCGCGCGGACTCTTCTTCTCCACCTCCGTGTACCAGAGCACCGCCTGCCATCGTTCGGGCAGAGACGTGTACGCGTGGGCCACCATGCCGTGCTCGAAGCCCTCGAGCGTCGGCTCATCCGACGAGGCTCCGTAGCCGATCGTCGACTCGTACGGGGACATGTCATCCCGCGGCTTGGTGCGGATGCCCTTGTCGATGATGTCCATGCCCGTGCGCCGGACGATGGTGAACAGGTACGCGCGGAATGCAAGGTCGGGACCGTCACCGCGCTGCAGCGCCCGCAGCACGCGGGCGAAGGCCTCCGACACGACGTCGTCCACATCGCTCGCGGCATTCGTGTACTGAGCGGCGACCTTCCGCGCGGCGGCAGCGTGACGTTCGTAGAGCACGCCAAAGGCCGCCGAGTCGCCGGCGCGCACGCCTGCGATCAACTCGGGATCGCTGGACGTCTCCGTCCACAGCGCGATCGCCTCCGACGACATATTCTGGGGCCCCTTCCACGGCAACTCCGAGGAATGTGCATCCATGTTCGCTGGAACACTGTCCGCATAGCAAGGCCTGCGGAGCGCAATTGGTCACATTTGCCCCATGAGGCAGGCGAGAAAAATACTTGCGAAAGTCGCGTCATAGCCCGGTGGCCCGCCCGTCTCATGGGGCATGAACAGCGAAACGCCCCTCCCGGATCCGGGATCGCGTGCACTCCTGCAGAGGTGGGAAAGCGCGAGCATCGACACGGTGTGGCTCCGCCCCGGTGACTGGTACACGCCGGCCGCCGATGCCCTTGTCGAGTCGCTCGAGGCCCGCCTGGACACCGCGCCGGCTGCGTACCGGCTGGGGCAGGCGCGCTCCGCTGCCGGCGTGGGCATCACCGAGGCGATCGACGACATGGCGGTGCTGTTCCGCGCCGCAGGCTATGAGTCTGCACCTATCCGCTCGATCCGTTCGCTGTGCGAGGGGTGGACGGCAGGCACCGTCCCGACGATGGATGCGCCCATCATGACCGACGCCGAGTCGGGGCTTGGAACCGCCGAGTACCTGCTCCAGCGCCTCGCTGAGGTCTACGGTGCGGCTGCTCGGTTCGAGCATGTCGTGAACGAGACGCACGCACTTGTCATCGTTGACGTCTCTGTCGAGAACACGGACCCGTGGCAGCGCATCGCGCGCAACGCCGCGACCGGTGCAGCACTCCGCGGCGCTTACGGCGAAGGCCACCCGATGGCTCGCCTGAGCGACGGACTCTACGCCGTGCTCGTTGAGCGCGACGAGACGCTCGGCGATGGCCTCGCGTCGCTGCGAGTGCACTTGGGGGAACGGGCGATCGACATGAACGTCGACAGCCTGATGCGTCAGCCCCCGCGCGTGTGGGTCGAATCTCTCCCCGGAACACACGCGTACGCCTGCGCGCTCATGGAGTCGCTGCAGCGCTAGGCGATGACGGCCCGGAGGAGGGTCTGGCACCGTGCTGAGGGCGGTGCCAGACCCTCCGACGCGGGGGCGCGAGACCGCGCTGTTCGAGGTCCAACCGCGGCCGCGCGAGGCTCACACCCGGCGTCGGCCGATTCCTAGGGCTGCGGCACCCGCGATGAGCAGTGCGAGTGCTCCTCCCAGCGCGCCACCGGGGGAGAGCGCGACTCCCGATTCGGCAAGGATCGGCGTCTGGTCTTCGACCGCCTCGTCGACCACTTCATCCACGATCTCGTCGTCAGTGCCATCGACGTCGGGGGCCGGAGTCTCCTCAGCGGGAACGGCGGTGAACAGCAGCACGCCCGCGAACGGAGCGAAGTCGGTGCCCCACGCCACGGTGCCGTCGCCTAGGACGTCCGGAGTGAACGTGTTCGACGTGGAGTCGTAGAGCGCCGCGAGTGTGACGGGTTGCCCGTCGAGCCCGATCACGGGGTTCGCCTGAGGCTCCCCGACCACCAGCTCGCCGAGGTTCACGGTCTGGTTGCGGTAGTCGACCTCCGCGCCGATCCCGGCGAGTGGGCTGATGTCCGCGATGCGGTTGCCCTCGACCCTCAGGTAGATGAGGTCTTGCAGCGCCGACAGCGGGCTCACGTCGGAGACCGAGTTCTGCGCCAGCCCCAGATCGCGCAGCGTGGTCAGCCCGGCGAGCGGGCTCACATCGACGACCTCGTTGGAGTCGAGGTTCAACTCCTCGATGACCGGCAGGGATGCGAGGGGGCTGACGTCGGATACGGCGTTGTCGAACAGGCTCAGGCGTTCGAGCGATGCCAGATCCTCCAGGGGCGACACATCGGTGATGCTGTTGCTGTACAGCGACAGCCACACCAGGTTGGTCAGGCCATCGAGAGGCGTCAGGTCCTCGATGTCGTTCAGTTGGATCAGCAGCGTCTCCAGACCCGTGAGGTTCTCGAGAGGGGTGATGTCGGTGATGTCGTTGCTGCTCAGGCTCGCCGAGGTCAGCCCCGTGAAGGCCTCCAGGCCCGTGAGGTCGACCACGCCAGCGTTCAGGCAGACGATGGTGTCCACACCGGCGGCCTGAGTGTGCGTGATCGTGTCGGTGGGGGCCTGGCCGAGCGCGTTGTTCACGCACTCGCGCAGCGCATCGTCCGGCATAGCGACCGTGGTGTCTGCGTTGAAGCTCAGCGTGCCGGAGAAGTCGCCGCTGCCGCCGTTCCAATCGACGGTGCCGGGCCCCGCAGTATCGGGCGTGAAGGTGTCGGTGCCGGCGTCGTACAGAGAGTCGAGAGGCACGGGCGAGCCGTCGAAGCCGACCACCACATTGGGGACCGCCGCACCGACGGCCACGTCGCCCACGTCGACTGCCTGGTCATGGACGTCGACGTCAGTGAGCGCCCCGAGCCCCCCGAGGACGCTGGCGTCGCTGATGCGGTTGCCTTCGAGCGTCAGGTCGGTCAGCGCCGACATGCCGGACAGTGGTGTCAGGTCGGAGATCTGGTTGTTCTGCAGTCGCAGCGTCTCGAGAGTGGTCAGGTTCTGGAGCGGTGCCACGTCGGTGATCTGGTTGTTCTGCAGGTACAGCCGCTCCAACGCCACGAGGTCGTCCAGTGGCGCGAGGTCGGTGATGTCGTTGTCGGACAGGCCGAGATCCGTGAGCGCGGTGAGATTCTCAAGCGCACTGAGATCGGTGATGTCGTTGTACTGCGCCCGCAGGGTGTGCAGCGCCGTCATGTTCTCGACCGCACTGAGATCGTCGATGTCGTTGTAGTAGATGCCCAGCAGCTCGAGTGACGTGAGATTGCTGAGTGGCCCGATGTCCGTGATCCCATTCATGAACAGCGACAGGTTGGTGAGCGAGGTGAGCCCCGCGAGCGGGCTGACGTCGACGATGTCGTTCCCGTGGATCCTCAGCTGCTCGAGCCCTGTGAGGGAGGCGAGCGGACTCACGTCGACCAGCACGGACGCGTTCTGAATGTCGAGGCTCGTGAGCGTGGTGAGTCCGGAGAGCGGACCGACGTCGGTGATGGGGTTGCTGTTGAGAGTCAAGGTCTGGAGGCTCGGCAGGTTCTCCAGGGGAGTGAGATCGTCGATGTCGTTGTTGCTGAGGTTCAGCGAGGTCGCGCCCGTGAGGAACTCGAGTCCGGTCAGATCGCTCACGCCCTCGTCGGTGCACGCCAGCGACGCGATCGTCGCGAACTCGCCTTCGGTCGCAGGGTGCGGGGGGCCTTCGCCCAGCTCATCGTTGATGCACGCCAGGAGCGCCGCGTCCGGGACGTTCACCTCGTCCCCCGGCGCCGCGTGCGCGGCGGGCGCAGCCGCGAGAATGCTCAGTGAGACGGCGGCGCCGATTGCGGCGGCCCTTCTGGCGCCGTGCCGTCGATCTGGCCGCCGTGATGGTCGTGTGGCGAAGGTCAACGCAGCTCCTCGTGTCGCGTGGTGGCATGGGTTCACACCGGACTGTGACAGGGTGCGCTCACACGGCGCTCACACCTCAGGCCGCGACGAGCCGGCTCTCCACCTGCTCGAGCCACGCGGGGGCGTCGATGCGCCGGCACAGCGCGGCCGCATCGTGGAAGTGGCGGGCGGAAGCGTCCACGTCCCCCGCCTGCCGCGCCAGCACGCCGAGCTGGAGGTCGACCGGTCCGGCGTCGATGGTGCCGTTGTTCGCCACCAGGCCGGCGTGAGGAAGGAGGGCGCGGTAGAGATCGGCGGCCGTCGCGGGGTCGCCCACCACTTCGCAGGTCATGCTCAGGTAGCACATGCCATTGAGCCACAGCATGTCCTGAGGGAGCTGGGAGAAGGACCGCCCGGCGAAGTCGTGGAGGATCGCCGCGGCGTCGTCGAGGGCGTCGGTTCGCACCAGCGTCAGTGCCAGGGCCGCCCTCCAGGCGGGAATCGCGCCGGCCATGCCGTCGACCTGCGCATGCACCTGATCGGCGATCTCCGGAAGGCGATTCTGCATCATCCGCAGGGTGAACAGCTGACCGGCGAACCACGTGAATGCGTCCGCCTGTTCCGTTCGCGTGCCGAACTCGTAGGTCTCTGCGATCAGCGCCTCGGCGGCATCCCACTGTCCCCTGACGACGAGCCGCATAGCGCTCCATGCGCTGGTGAGCCAACGCTGCGGCGGCTGGTTGAGGGCGATTGCGAGCTGAGACGCCTGGGTGAGGTGGCGATCGGAAGCGGAGAACTCACCGACGCGCATGGTCGATTGCGCCACGCACAGCGCTGCGCCCAGCCGCAGCCCGCGGTCGCCGCTGCGGCGAGCGAGGTCGAGCAGCCGCTCGGCGGTCAACACGCAGTTCACCGGTTCCTCGAAGAGTGCATAGGTCACCTGGAAGCGATACTTCAGCGCCAGGGCGAGCGCCGCCGTGTCGCCCGAGGACTCGGCCAGGGCGAGCGCGCTGGCGCTCGCGTCCAGGACATCGTCGCGGCTGGCGGGATCACGGACGTTCTCCGTCGCCCATGCGGCCAGCAGTTGAGCACGGATGGCGAGATCGTCCGGGTCGCACGAGGACAGCGCGGTTTCAATCCCGGCCAGCCGTTCGTGGTCGATCTCGGTGGTGCTCGACCACCACCCACGGCTATTGGCCAAGACCGCGGCCGTCAGCCTGTCCGGGTCCGCGAGCTCCGCGGCGAGACGCGCCGCCTCCAGCAGCGTCGACCTGAAGCCTGGTCGGGCGCTGTGGAGTTGAGCGCGCCCAAGGCCGATCAGCAGGTCGCACCGCTCGGCGCCTTCGCCCGGCCCGATGAGCGCGAGCGCATCGGTGAACGCCCTTTCGGCGACTGCGGGCGCACCTCGCTCGAGAGCGTCGACGCCGGCCGCACCCAGGCAGCGCGCCGCCTTGGTCGACGCGCGAGGGTCATCCGACATCCGATGGTGATGCGCGAGTTCGTGGAGCCGGTGGTGGCCGGGCCTGCTCTCGAGCACGTCCGCGATCTGAGTGTGAAGGCGGGCGCGCTCCATCGGAGGCATCGTCTCGTACAGCACGGTCCGCACGACGTCGTGGCTGAAGGCGAATCGGAGCCCGCCACTCTCGACAGGCGCGATGAGACGCGCCCGGATCATCGGATCGAGCGCGCGGTCCACGGCGTCCCGGTCCTGGTCGCAGACCCGCGCAAGGATCTCAGACTCGAACTCCGTCCCGATCACGGCCGCCCGTCGCAGCAGCGACTGCGTGCCATTCGGCAAGGCGCTCACGTGTGATTCGATGACGTCGCGCAGGCCGGGCGGCGTCTGCGGCACCTCCTGGAGTGAGGCGGGGGCGGCCGCCAGCAGTTGCCTCGCAAGCTCGACCACGAACAGCGGGTTTCCGCCCGATGCGGTCCGGACGTGGGCCTCGGCCCACGCCGGCAAGGGTGCGGGCTCGCCATGCCTGCCCACCTCGTGTGCGAGCAGCAGCCCGGTCTCGTGGTCGGTGAGCGTCTCCAACGGCACATGCGTGACGACGTCCGACTGCCGTAGGAGCTCCGGTAGGAGATCACGGGGCTCCCCCTGAGCGGCCGTGCTCGGAACGAGGTGGGGATCGCGCACAGTGACGATGATCAGCACATGAATGCCTCGGGGGCTGCGCATCAGGTGGTGGAGCAGCAGCATCGTCTGGTCGTCGGCCCACTGGAGGTCGTCGATGACCATGACGAGCGGTCGCTCCATTGCGCGAGCGGACAGCCAGGCCGCGACCGCATCCATCGAACGGTACTCAGCGTCTGCGCCCAGCGCCGTGGCGCCCGCCGCGCCCTCGGGGAAGACCTCCGCGAAGTCGGCGAGCACGCGCGTGAGCCCGGCAGCGTGCCGACGCATCTTCTCGTCGGCCCGTGCGTGCTCGTTCGTGAGAGACGCGCGCAGGATGTCCGCGAACGGCTCATACGGCGCGACGGAGTCCCGACTGCAGCGGCCGCTCAGCGACTGAGCGCCGGCGGCTCGCGCAAGCGACGCGAACTCGGCGGCCAGTCGGGTCTTTCCCACGCCGGGCTCACCGCTGAGGGTCACGACCCGCAGCCCGGCGTTGCTCTCGCGCCATGCCGATTCGACCAGCTGCAGCGCGTGGTCGCGGCCGACGAGCGATCCCTGGTCGGGGGCGCGCTCGACCCGGGGCCGTGCCGGAGGTGCGGGGGTTCCCGGATCCCCGGGAACCTCGCGACGGAGGATCGCGACGTGGAGGTCCGACAGGTCGGGCGAGGGCTCGGTTCCCAGCTCCTCGATGAAGGCCTCGCGGGCGGAGTGATACGTGGCCAGAGCCTCGCGATGGCGCTCCGCCTGATGCAGCGCGAGCATCAGCTGTCGCCAGCAGTGCTCCTGCAGCGGGTCCGCCTCGAGAGCCGTGCGCAGCTCTCCGATCACGGCCTCGCCTCGGTGGCACGCCAGCATCGCGTCGACACGGTGGGAGACGGCGCTGCGCCGCCTCTCCTCCAGCTGCAGCGCGAACGGACGCAGCCCAGTGACCGTGGCCAGGTCCCCGAGCGCGGGGCCGCGCCAGAGTGCGAGGGCCTCGTCGAGACGCGCCACCGCATCCTCGCCGCGACCCTGATCGAGCAGCGCCCGGCCGTGCTCGCTCGCCTTCAGGAACGCGCGCGCGTCAGTCGCGACGCTGTCGCGCGCCAGGCGATAGCCCGCACCATCGACGAACTCGACGTCCGCGGCGATCGTCGCGCGCAGTCGCGACACATGAGCCTGAACGGCGTGCGCGGTGTCGCGCGGAGGGTCGCCCCTCCACAGATCGTCGGCGAGCGCTTCGACGGAGACCGCGCGGCCGTCATTCAGCACAAGCCGTGCCAGGAGCGCCCGCTGCTTGCCGCCCCGCACTGGGCATTCGTGCTCGCCTACCAGCACCCGCATCGGCCCCAGCAGGAGGACGTCGGGCGTGACGCGGCGATCCGGTGAGACGCTCATCAGTCCTCGAAATCTATAGGTTGGGTGGCCGCAACTCAACCCCCAGCCGGGGCGCGCCGGTTCTCGCGGCCGCGGGCCGCGTGCGCGAGGTGCCGGCACTGCGCGAGGGGACGGTGAGGTACGCGAAGGCGCTCCCGGCGCCACGACCCGACGCGACCGCGTCGCTTGCGTGGACAGCGAGTCGGCCGTTCAGACGGTCCTGGGTGGCGGGGTCAGTCCTGACTCTCGCGGTTCACGGAGCGCCACAGCACCAAGGAGCGCCCCTCGTCCCGCCGCGCGCGATGACCGCGCTCGACGATCACGACAGAGCCCGTGGGCCCGGAGGCGAAGATGCGCGAACCCGTGTCGGCGCGCGGTCGCAGCTTCTCGACCTCGGCCTCCAAGCGGTCGACCCGCTTCTGGAGCGCCAGGATGCGTTTGATGCCTTCGAGGTTGATGCCCTCGTCCTGGCTCATTCGCTGGATCTGGCGCAGGGTCGCGACGTCTCGCAGGGAGTAGCGACGGCCGCCCCCGGGGCGTCGCCTGGGGATCACCAGGCCCAGTCGGTCGTACTGGCGCAGCGTCTGGGCGTGCATGCTCGCGAGTTCGGCGGCCGCGGAGATCTGGAAGACGGGCTCGTCGACGTCTGGCTTGTCCACGGCGCCTCCCTCCTTGGCCGCACCTGCGGTGCGATCAATCTATCGCCGATGCGCGCATCGGCCGTCCTACTTCGCCGCGTCCCGGTACAGGTCCTTGCGCGGGTCGTCCTGGGCGGTCTCCAGGGCGAAGGCCTGGAGGATCTCCTTGGCCTTGCGGCCCAGCTTGCTCGGCACCGCGACCTCGATGGTCGCGAGCAGGTCCCCCACGCCGTCCTTGGCCTGGAGCCCGCGGCCCTTGACGCGCAGCGTCTTTCCGCTGGGCGTGCCGGCGGCGACCTTGACCTTGACGCGGGTGCCGTCGAGGGTGGGCACCTCGACGGTCGCGCCGAGAGAGGCCTCGTCGAACGTGACGGGCACTTTCACGCGCAGGTTGCGGCCCTCGGCGGTGAACACCGGGTGCTTGGAGACGCGGACCGTGAGGATCAGGTCGCCCGCCGGTCCGCCGCTCTGACCTGGCCGACCCTTGCCGCGCAGGCGGATCTTCTGACCGTCTCGCACTCCTACCGGAAGACGAGTGGTGATGTCTCCGGTGGTGGTGCGCAGCGTGATGGTGGCACCCTCCGCAGCCTGGCGGAACGTCACCTCCGTCGTCGCGGCGATGTCCGTGCCCTTGACCGGCCCTCGCTGGAATCCGCCCCCGAAGAGGTTGCCCAGCATGTCCTCGAAGCCCTGAGCCCGGTACTGCTGGCCGCCCGCTCCGCCGGCGCCACCCGGACCACCGGCTCCACCGCCGAACATGCCCGAGAACACGTCCTCGAATCCGGCCCCTCCGGCGCCTCCGGCCTGGAAGCGGGGTCCGCCGCCGCCCATCGCCCGCACGGCGTCATACTGCTGGCGCTGCTTGGGGTCGGACAGCACGCCGTAGGCCTCGCCCACTTCCTTGAAGCGGTTCTCCGACGCCGTGTCCCCAGGGTGGCGGTCCGGGTGGAGATCGCGGGCGAGCTTGCGGTACGCCTTCTTGATCTGCTCCGGGCTGGCGTCTTTGGGGACGCCCAGCGCCGAATAGAAGTCCTTGCTGAACCAGTCCTGACTCGTCACTGCACGCCTCCTCTCGCCTGGTGTCGGTGGGTTACTCGGGCTGCGCGACGATCACGCGTGCGGCGCGCACCACGCGATCGCCGATCCGGTGACCGGGCTGGGCCACGTGCTGAATCGTGGGGACCTCGACCTCGGTCGACGGCTGAGACATCAGCGCCTCGTGGAGCTGGGGGTCGAACTCCTCCCCGGCCTCGCCATAGGACGACCACCCGAACCGGGCGAGCGCCTCCTCGAGCTTGGCGGCGATGGCCTTGAACGGGCCCTCGTCGAGGTCGCCGTGCTCGCGCGCACCCGCGATGTCGTCCAGCGCGGGGATCAGCGCCTCCACCATCTTCGCGGCGGCCACGTCCCCCGCGACCTCGCGGTCGCGGTCCACGCGCTTGCGGTAGTTGACGTACTCGGCCTGCAGCCGCTGCAGGTCGGCGAGGTGCGCCGCGGCCATCTGCTGGGCGCGGTCGATCGCATCGGCTGCGTCCTGCTCGTCCTTGTCGGCGTCGCCGCCTTGGGTGTCGTAGTCGGCAGCGGCGTCGTTCACGATCGCCTCAGCCTGGGCCAGCGAATCGTTGTCGTCGCCGTTCTCGGGCTCCGGGTTCTCGTCCGGGTTGTCGTCGGGCTTCTGATTATCGTCTGTCATGTGAGCCTCCGTGAGCGGCCGCGGCGACGGATGCGGGAGTGGCCCGCATCCGTCGCTTGGCGTCGCTACTTCTTGTCGTCCTCGTCGTCGACGATCTCGGCGTCAACCACATCGTCGTCGGACTCGGGAGCGGACTCCTGCCCGTCGCCGGTCGGTGTGCCTTCGGCGCCCTCGGCCCCGTCCGCACCCTCGGCCTGCTCGGCCGCGTAGACGGCCTCGCCGATCTTCTGTGCCTTCTCGACCAGGACATCGTGCTTGGCCTTGATGTCCTCGGCGTCGTCGCCCTCGAGCGCCGTCTTGACGTCGGCGATCGCGGTCTTGACCTCCTCGGCCGTCTCGGCCGGGACTTTGTCCTCGTTCTCGGAGAGGATCTTCTCCGTCGAGTACGCGAAGGTCTCGGCGTTGTTGCGGGTCTCCGCCTCCTCGCGACGCTTCTTGTCCTCGTCCGCGTGCTCCTCCGCGTCCTTGACCATCTGCTCGATGTCTTCCTTCGACAGGGCCGAGCCGCCGGTCACCGTGATCGACTGCTCCTTGCCGGTGCCGCGGTCCTTCGCGCCCACGTGCACGATGCCGTTGGCGTCGATGTCGAACGTGACCTCGATCTGGGGAACGCCGCGCGGGGCCGGCGCGATGCCGCCCAGCTCGAACGTGCCGAGCATCTTGTTGTCGCGGGCGAACTGGCGCTCACCCTGGTAGACCTGCACGAGCACCGACGGCTGGTTGTCCTCGGCGGTCGAGAAGACCTCGGACGACTTGGTGGGGATCGCGGTGTTGCGCTCGATCAGCGTGGTCATCACGCCGCCCTTGGTCTCGATGCCGAGGCTCAGGGGGGTGACGTCGATGAGCAGCACGTCCTTGCGCTCACCGGAGATGACGCCGGCCTGCAGCGCGGCACCCACGGCGACGACCTCGTCGGGGTTGACGCCCTTGTTGGCCTCCTGGCCACCGGTCAGCTCCTTGACGACGTCGGAGACCGCGGGCATGCGGGTCGAGCCGCCCACGAGCACCACGTGGTCGATGTCGGACAGCTTGATGCCGGCGTCCTTGATGACCTGCTCGAAGGGCGCCTTGGTGCGCTCGATGAGGTCCTGAGTCATCTGCTGGAACTGCGCGCGGGTGAGGCGGGTGTCCAGGTGGACGGGTCCGTTCTCGCCGATCGACAGGTACTGGAGCGAGATGTTGGTGCTGGTCGCGCTCGACAGCTCCTTCTTGGCCTGCTCTGCGGCCTCGCGCAGGCGCTGCACCGCGGACTTGTCCTTGGCGAGGTCGACGCCCTCGGAGTTCTTGACCTCCTTGATGAGGTGGTCGACGACCCTCTGGTCCCAGTCGTCGCCGCCGAGGCGGTTGTCGCCGGCGGTCGCGCGGACCTGAATGGTCGAGAACTCGTCCTCGTCCTTGCCGACCTCGAGCAGGGACACGTCGAACGTGCCGCCACCCAGGTCGAAGACCAGGATGAGCTCGTCCTCCTTGCCGCGGTCCAGCCCGTAGGCGAGCGCGGCGGCGGTGGGCTCGTTGACGATGCGCTGGACCTTGAGGCCCGCGATCTCGCCGGCGTCCTTGGTCGCCTGGCGCTCGGCGTCGTTGAAGTAGGCGGGGACCGTGATGACGGCCTCGGTGACCTTCTCGCCCAGGTACTCCTCCGCGTCGCGCTTGAGCTTGCCGAGGATGCGCGCGGAGATCTCCTGCGCGTTGTACTTCTTGTCGTCGATCTCGGTCGACCAGTCGGTGCCCATGTGGCGCTTGACGGACGCGATGGTGCGGTCCACGTTGGTGACGGCCTGGCGCTTGGCGATCTCGCCCACCAGCACCTCGCCGGTCTTCGAGAACGCGACCACTGACGGGGTGGTGCGAGCGCCCTCGGCGTTCGCGATGACGGTGGGCTCGCCGCCCTCCAGGACGGTCACCACGGAGTTCGTGGTGCCCAGGTCGATGCCTACTGCTCGTGACATTGCTGTCCTCCTTCTTCTGCGGCCTCTCCGACCGCGACGTCTGCCGGCCCGTAACTTGAGCCGCCTACGCTCAAGTATCCACGTCAGGGAAAGCCTGTCAAGCCGACGGCGCCAAAGTTGAGTCGAACCCGCTCAAGTCAGTGGCGACTCGCGCTGGTGCCACGCGACGCTCGACTGGCCGCGGTGGCCCCGAGTAGCGTCCCGATCATGACGACTCCCGCCGAGGCCGCAGCTCACTTCGCCGCCAAGCTCGCCTTCGAGACCGATCCGTCGGACGTGCACGCGGCGCTCGAGGCGCGCGACCCGTCCCTGGTGCTCGTCGACACGCGCGACCAGGTCGCCTGGGACCAGGGGCACGCCCATGGGGCCCTCCACATCCCCAAGGCGCAGCTCGCCGCGAAGATTCCCGAGGTGGCCGGTCCCGACAGCGGGATCGTCGTCTACTGCTGGGGCCCGGGGTGCAACGGCGCGACGCGGGCCGGGCTCCTGATCAGCGAACTCGGCTACGCGGTCAAGGAGATGATCGGCGGCTTCGAGTACTGGGCGCGCGAGGGGCTCCCGGTGGACCGCGTGATCGAGGTCGAGGGCCGGCGGGTCGACGTCGACGCGACCCAGGCGCCCGACCCGCTTGCGGCGCCGGCGGCTCGGGCCGGCCAGCGCATCGCCTGCGACTGCTGAGTCGCGCACGGCCCTCGAGCCACCTCGGTGGCGCTGCCTCGCTCCGACCGGCCGGATCAACTGAGCCGCGACCGCGACTTGCGTGCGTGCCCCCGCCGGGCACGCTCAGTTGATCCGGCCCGTCGGCATGGTGGCGTGGGAGGGGGCGTGCGGCATGGTGGTGTGGGAGGGGATCGGGCTCGCTCTACAGCAGCCGGCCGTCCTCCATGCGCACCACCCGGGTCGCCATGGTCGACGCCTCGTCGGGATCGTGAGTCACGACGATCGCGGTGGTCCCCGCGGCCAGCAGGATGTCGCGCACCTCCGTCGCGAGCCGGGCCCGCAGGTCGGCGTCAAGAGAGGACAGCGGCTCGTCGAGCGCGAGCAGACGCGGGCCAGGCGCGAGCGATCGCGCGAGAGCGACGCGCTGGCGCTGCCCGCCGGAGAGGTCGGTGACCGGCCGGTCCTCGTATCCCGTGAGCCCCACGGTCTCCAGCAGCCGCGCGACGCGCTCCGCACGCTCGGCCTTGGGGGTGCGCTGCATCTCGAGCCCGAATGCGACGTTGCCCGCCACCGTCCGGTGGGGGAACAGCTGACCGTCCTGGAAGATCATGCCGAAGTGGCGTCGGTGCACGGGTACGTGCGTGAGGTCCTCGCCCGCCCACAGGACGGCGCCCGATGCGGGGGGCACCGTGCCCACGACGGCACCGAGCAGGGACGACTTTCCGCATCCGGAGGGGCCCAGGAGGGCGACGATCTCGCCTCGCTCGACATGTAGCGACACCGAGTCGACCGCCACGACCGGCGGACGCCCGGGGTAGACCACCGACACGTCCCGCACATCGAGTCCCGTCACAGATCCGCTCCCACCTGGGTCCGGAGACCCTCCGATGCCATCATGACGGCTGCGGTCATCGCCGCGAGCACCACGGCGGCCGCGAAGGCCATGCCGATGTTCTCGATCCCCGGCCTGCCGAGCAGCCGGTAGATCGCCGTGGTGAGCGTGGGGTGATCCGGCCGCGCCACGAAGGTCGTGGCTCCGAACTCGCCGAGCGCGATCGCGAAGCCGAAGCCGGTCGCGAGGCCGAAGGGCCGCTTGAGCAGGGGCCAGTCCACCGCGCGCCACACCTGCCACGGAGACGCGCCGAGGGTTCCCGCCGCCGCACGCATCGACGCGGGGATGCCGCGCGCCGCCGGCACCAGGGTGCGGGCCACGAGCGGCAGCGCGACGACGGCCTGCGCGATCGGCACGAGCCACCACGACCCGCGCAGGTCCACGCCCAGCACCGAGCGATTCAGCGTCAGCAGCATGCCGAGTCCCACCACCACCGCGCTCACGCCGAGCGGCAGCATGATGATCGAGTCGAGCGCGGTCGATCGGCCGGTGCGACGCGTCAGCAGCGCGGCGACGATGAGCCCCAGGAAGGTCGCGATGGCCGCGGCCACGGTCGCGGCCATCAGGGAGTTCACCGCGGCCTGCCACATCGGCACGGGCAGCGATCCCAGCCCGGAGTCGGTGAGCAGCGCCACGTAGTGGTCCGGGCCGTGACCGTCACGCGTTCGCAGCGACCGCTCGATCAGCGCCCACAGGGGAGTGGCGAGCACGGCGGTCAGGACTGCGAGGATTCCGCCCAGCACCCAGCGGTCCCGGCTGCCGGCCAGCGGGCGGGTGCCGTCGAGCCGCTTGGTGCCCAGCGAGCGCTCGCGGCGACGTCGGGCCCACTCGGCCCCGCCCAGCGCGAGGGCGACGAACACCAGCTGCAGCACCGACAGGACGGCCGCGGCGCGCAGGTCCAGGAACTGGTTCACCTGCAGGTAGATCTCGGTCTCGATGGTCCGCACCCGAGTGCCGCCGAGCACCAGCACCACACCGAAGGATGTGGCGCAGAACAGGAACACGACGGCCGCGGCGGAGCCGATCGACGGCGCGAGCGCCGGCAGCGTGACGTGGGTGAACGCCCGGCGCCGGTCCGCGCCCAAGGTGCGGGCCGCATCGGCCGTCGAGGGGTCGAGGCTCGCCCACGTGCCCCCGACCACCCTGATCACCACCGCGACGTTGTAGAACACCAGGGCGGCGGCGATCGCGACGGGCGACTGGTCGAGACCCAGACCGCTCAGCGGCCCCGATCGCCCCAACAGCGCGGTGAAGGCCGCGGCCACCACCACGGTGGGGAGCACGAACGGAACGGCGGCCAAGGCGCGCACCACGGTCTGGCCCCGCCAGCGCAGGCGGTACAGCGCGTAGGCGCCGGGCAGCCCGAGCAGCAGCGCACCCGACGTGCCCGCCGCCGCGAGCGCGAGCGTGGTGACCACCGCATCGGCCGTGCGCGCGGACGTGACGACGCCGGCGAGGCCGGCGACGTCCAGCCCGCCGTCGAGCAGCCCCCGCCCCATGACCGCCGCGAGCGGCCACAGGAAGAACAGCCCCAGGAACGCGAGGGGCACCGCGGCGAGCGCCCACCACCCCAGTGAGTGGTGGAGCCGCAGCGCCCTCATCGCGTTCCCCGGACCGGAATCAGTCGAGGACGATCTCGGTCCAGGACTCGATCCACGCCTCGCGGTTCGCGGAGATGACCTCGGGGTCCATGGTGTGCGGCGCGTCGGCCAGCGGCGCGAACTCGGCCCACTCCGCGGGCACCTCGACCTGCGAGGAGACGGGGTAGACGTACATGTTCTCGGGCACGCTCGCCTGGAAGTCGTCGGAGAGCATCCAATCGATGACGGCCTGGCCGCCCTCGGGGTTCTCGGCGCCCTCGAGGAGCCCTGCGTACTCCACCTGCCGGAAGCACGTGTCGAGCATCGCCGCGGTGGTGGGCTCGCCGTCGACGACCTCGGACGGCGGGGACGAGGCGTAGCTCAGCACGACGGGATAGTCGCCCCCATAGTTGGGCGCGGAGAAGTCCACGAAGTACGTGTCGGACCACGACGACGTCACGCGCACGTCGTTGTCGACGAGGGTGCGCCAGTAGTCCTCCCAGCCGTCCTCGCCGAACTCGGCGACCGTGGCCAGCAGGAACGCGAGCCCCGGCGACGAGGTGGCGGGGTTGGTGACGGAGAGCACGCCGTTGTACTGGGGGTCGGCGAGGTGGCCGAGCGTGGCGGGCACCTCGGCGCCCGTCTCCTCGAACCAGCCGATGTCGTAGTTGAGGCACACGTCGGAGTAGTCGATCGCGGTGAGCGCCTGTGAGTCCGCCACGGCGTACTCGGCGGCGTCGGCCGCCGCCGGGGCCGCGGATTCGTACTCGGCGAACACGCCCTCGTCGATGGCGCGCGACGCAAACGTGTTGTCGACGCCGAACACGACGTCGCCCAGCGGGGCGTCCTTGGTGAGGATCAGCTGGTTGACCAGGGTGCCGGCGTCGCCCGGCTGCACGAACGTGACCTCGAGGCCGGACTCCTCCTCGAACGCGGCGAGGACGTCGTCCGGCACCGCGAAGCTATCGTGCGTGACGACGGTGACGGCGTCGCCATCGCCTGCGGCCGATGCGGTGGCTGAGCCCTCGGTGCCGCTCGGCTCAGGCGAGGGGTCGGCGGGTTCGTCGCCGGAACAGCCCGCGACGAGGACGAAGGATGCAGTGACCGCCAGTGCGGTCGCGGTGCGCAGTACGCGCATATGTGGAACCTCCCACGAGTAGGAGGGGACGAGTCTCGACTCCCTACGCCGGCATCATCCGGATCAGGTTCGAGGGTCTGCGGCTGGTCCGCACTCTCAGCGCTCTGGTCCCTCACGGGAAGCGCTCCCCTGTCGTTGCCCGATCAGCATAACGCCGATGCGGTGGCTGGCTTGGCGCTACCGCCGCTCGACGATCTGGAGCGAGTCGAGCACCGCTTCTACGCTTTCGTCTCCGGAGCCGGTGGTCGATGAGCCGAGCGTGTAGACCACCAACTGGCTGTTGCCCTCGACCACGACGCCAACCATGTTCGGCCAGGTCTTGCCGTACATCGGAAACTCGTACTCCGCGAGGTAGCCCGTATAGCCGGCGGCCGTGCGCACAGGGCCCTCGGACGTCGTCTCGGCGCCCTCGATGCCGAAGGTCGAACTGCCGACGAAAGCGCGTGCTTCGAGCCGCGCTGACGAGGCTCCGCCGACGTCCGCGATGCTGAGGACGACAAGGGCGGTGCTGTCGCCCTCGAGGTCACCGGCGACGAGCCATGCGCCGTGAAATGCGACATCGACACCGGTCTGAACCGCCATCTCCGTCTCCATGGCCTGCGCGTCGAAGTATTCGGCCACGTCCTCCCACGCGGGGTCATGCTTGACTGTCCCGGTACCGCCCATGACGGGCACTGCGCTCCAGCCGGAAGGCACCTCAGTCTCCAATTCGCGCGCGCCCGCGTCTCCGCTCAGGGCGGCGTATGCGGCGTCCTCCACGCGAGGCAGCAACAGGGCGACCGCGGCGATGCCCCCTCCCACGACGATCACGACTCCGGCCACGATCCCGGCGATCGCTGCGCGCGACCGTCGGCTGCGGGGCTCGCGCGGAGCGGGAGCCCGTCCGGCTCGCCACTCTGAACCATCCCAGTAGCGGTGCTTCGTCGGGTCCCACGGATCCGGGTACCACCCGGCTGCCGGTTGGTGGGGGACTGCGTGCGCGGGCGACGGTGGGGCGGCGTAGCCGGGTCCGGGTGCTGCGCCAGGTTCTTCCCGTCTTGCACGCGGCGGAGCGGCGAAGGGGTCTGCCGGCTGCGGATCGTTCTGGTGCTCGCGCTCGTCCGTCATCTCTTCCCTCGCATCATCGCTTGGCGGGGAGCCTAGCAGGGATGATATGCGCACCGGGGGGACTGTGATGGCATCGACTGAGGCCTTCCACGCCCGGTGGCGACGTGATGCTGCTAGATCACGAGCTGTCTCACATTGCGGTGCGGTGGAAGTTCTGGAAGCTGCGGCTCGCGGTGGGGCCGCGCTGGCCGCGGTAGCGCGAGCCGTACTTGTCCGAGCCGTAGGGGTGCTCGGCGGCGGAGGACAGCTGGAAGAAGCACAGCTGGCCGATCTTCATCCCGGGCCACAGGTTGATGGGCAGCGTCGCGGTGTTGGACAGCTCGAGCGTGACGTTGCCCTCGAAGCCCGGGTCGATGAAGCCGGCCGTCGAGTGAGTGAGCAGTCCCAGCCGCCCCAGCGACGACTTGCCCTCGAGCCGCGCCGCGATGTCGTCGGGTAGCGTCACGGACTCGTACGTCGAGCCCAGCACGAACTCGCCGGGGTGCAGCACGAACGGGCGGGCGTCGTCGACCTCGATGAGCCGAGTGAGGTCGGGCTGCTCGACGGACGGGTCGATCGCGGCGTACTTGTGGTTGTCGAAGATCCGGAAGAACCTGTCGAGCCGCACGTCGATCGACGACGGCTGAATCATGTCGGGCTCGTACGGATCGAGGGCGACCCGGCCGGAGTCGATCTGGGAGCGGATGTCGCGATCGGAGAGCAGCATGGGGACAACCTACCGGGGTGCCGCTCGCGCGCCCAGGGTCCCCGCGCATCGGCCGCCTGAAGTGGTCAGCGCAAGTTTCATCGCAACGTTTCGACTTCGGCTAGAGTGGGATGCGGCTTACACACCTTGGCGGAAGGTTCTACCCCCATGCAGTTCGGTCACTTCGACGATGAAGCGCGCGAGTACGTCATCACGACTCCGCACACCCCCTACCCCTGGATCAACTACCTGGGGTCGCAGGAGTTCTTTGGGCTCGTCTCGCACACGGGCGGGGGATACAGCTTCTACCGCGACGCGAAGATGCGTCGCCTCACGCGCTACCGCTACAACAACATCCCCGTCGACGACGGCGGCCGGTACTTCTCGATCAACGACGGCGGCGACGTATGGAGCCCCTCGTACCGTCCGTACAAGAAGGACCTCGACCGCTTCGAGACGCGCCACGGCATGGGCTACACGCGCATCACCGGCGAGCGCGGCGGCCTCGAGGCTTCGGTGCTGTTCTTCGTTCCCGTCGACATCAACGCCGAGATCCACCAGGTGACGCTCACCAACCGTTCAGACGCCCCCAAGTCGGTGGACCTGTTCAGCTTCGTCGAGTTCTGTCTGTGGAACGCCGAGGACGACCAGACCAACTACCAGCGCAACCTCAGCATCGGCGAGGTGGAGGTCGTGGACGGCGCGATCTTCCACACCACCGAGTACCGCGAGCGCCGCAACCACTACGCGATGTATGCGGTCAACGCGCCCATCGCGGGCTTCGACACGGACCGCGACGCGTACCTGGGCTACGGCAACGGCTTCCACGAGGCCGCGGTGCCGCACGCCGGGAAGTCCGAGGACTCGGTGGCGTCCGGCTGGTATCCCGTGGCGTCGCATCACCTCGAAGCCGACCTCGCGCCGGGCGAGTCGCGCCAGTACACCTTCGTCCTGGGCTACCTCGAGAACGCTGAGGACGACAAGTGGGAGTCGCCGGGGGTCGTCAACAAGGCACCCGCCCGCGAGCTGCTCGCGCGGTTCGACGACAACGCCAAGACCGACGCCGAGTTCGCACGCCTGAACGAGTACTGGGACGGGCTGCTGGGCAGCTACACCGTGGAGTCGGGCGACGAGAAGCTCGACCGCATGGTCAACATCTGGAACCAGTACCAGTGCATGGTGACCTACAACATGTCGCGCTCGGCTTCGTATTTCGAGACCGGCATGGGCCGCGGCATGGGCTTCCGCGACTCAAGCCAGGACCTCCTGGGGTTCGTGCACCTGGTGCCCGAGCGCGCCCGGGAGCGGATCATCGACATCGCGTCCACGCAGTTCGAGGACGGCAGCGCCTACCACCAGTACCAGCCGCTGACCAAGCGCGGCAATCACGCTCTCGGCTCGGGCTTCAATGACGACCCGCTGTGGCTGATCCTCGGGGTCGCCGCCTACATCAAGGAGACCGGCGACTTCGCGATCCTCGACGAGATGGTGCCCTTCGACAACGACGAATCGCGTGCCGCGCCGCTGATGGAGCACCTCAAGAGGAGTTTCAACCACCCGCTCGAGAAGGCCGGCCCGCACGGGCTGCCGCTCATCGGCCGGGCGGACTGGAACGACTGCCTGAACCTCAACTGCTTCTCCTCGACTCCCGGCGAGTCCTTCCAGACCACCGAGAACAAGGCCGGGGGAGTCGCCGAGTCGGTCTTCATCGCGGGCATGTTCGCGGCCATCGGCCCGGAGTACGCCGCGCTCGCGCGCCGGCGCGGGGACGATGCGGAGGCCGAGCGGGCGGAGAATGCCATCGCCGACATGAAGCAGGCGGTGATCGACCACGGCTGGGACGGCGAGTGGTTCCTGCGTGCGTACGACTTCTACGGCAACAAGGTGGGCTCGCACGAGAACGCCGAGGGCCAGATCTGGATCGAGCCGCAGGGCTTCTGCATCATGGGCGGCATCGGCGTGGACGACGGCAAGGCCATCAAGGCGCTGGACTCGTGCCGCGAGCGGCTGAACACCCCGCACGGCATGGTGCTGCAGAACCCGGCCTACACGAGCTACCAGATCGAGCTGGGCGAGGTGTCGACCTACCCGCCGGGCTACAAGGAGAACGGCGGGATCTTCTGCCACAACAACCCATGGGTGATCATCGCGGAGACCGTGGTGGGTCGCGCCGAGCACGCGTGGCAGTACTACAAGCAGATCACTCCCGCGTACCGCGAGGAGATCTCAGACGTGCACCGCCTCGAGCCGTACGTGTACGCGCAGATGATCGCCGGGAAGGATGCCTCGCGTCACGGGGAGGCCAAGAACTCGTGGCTCACCGGCACCGCCTCATGGAACTTCGTGACCGTCTCCCAGTACCTGCTGGGCGTGCGCGCCGACTACGACGGGCTGGTCGTCGACCCGTGCATCGGCGAAGAGGTCGGCGAGTACACCGTGCGCCGTCAGGCGCGTGGAGCGACCTACGTCATCACCGTGAAGAGCACCGGCGCGAAGGGTGCGACGCTCACCGTCGACGGCGTGGGCATCGAGGGCAACACCGTGCCCTACGCGCCGGCCGGTTCGACCGTGGAGGTCGTCGCCACGCTGTAGCTGACGGTCCTCGCCTTCCCCGGGGCTACTGGGGGTCCGTGCGGTCCGTCGCCTGCGGCGTGCCCGTCGTGCGCGCCGCAGTCTCCGGCGACTGGGACGCGGGCACCTGAGCAGCGGCGCGGGAGCGTCGCGCCCGCACGACGGCCACCGCCACGAGCGTCACGAGAGCGATCAGCGCCACCCACGGCAGCAGCACGCCAGCGATCACCAGCGCCGCCGAGAAGAACCCCACGAGCGCATCCCACCCGGACTCCAGGCCGTCGCCGAAGGTCTGGGGAGAGTCGTCGACGATCACGACGGGCTCGGTCGTGAGAGACAGTTCGATGGTCGACATCGACACCCGGTCGGCCAGCCCTCGTTGCTGCGCTTCCAGGCTCTCGAGCTCCGCCTGCCGACGCGAGAGCTCGTCCTCGAGAGTGATGACATCCTCGATGTCCTCGGCCTCGAGCAGCAGGCTCTGGATGCGGGCGGTCGAGTCGCGCAGCGTGGAGATCCTGGTGTCCAGGTCCGTCACCTCGGTGGTGACGTCGCGGGACTGCGTGGAGAACTCGTCGACGGTCCCGAGCGCGCGGAGGTCGTCGACCACGGCGTCGAGACTGTCGTCGGGAATGCGCAGCGTGAGGGAGGCGGAGCCGCCTTGGTACTCGTCGGCGGCGGTCTCATTGCGAGCGTCGATGCGCCCTCCCGCGCTCTGCACGATCTGTACCGCCTGATCGGCTGCCACTAGCGGATCCTCGACGGTGATGTAGAGCGAGCCCGTGACGATCAGGGATCGATCGCCCGAGCCCGCGTCGGTGTCCGGCG
>NZ_JBMDTW010000003.1:129841-274603 GCF_048814985.1 Demequina pilifera | reverse complement strand
CCCCCCCCCCGCCCCCGGATTCCTCCAGCGCAGCCTCGCCGTCGGCGGCGTGCTGAGTTGCGCCCCCGCCTCCATACGACGCGGCCGCGTCGGATGAGTCGCTGGACGACGAGCAGCCCGCCAGGGCCACCGCAGCGGCGATGATGGCGGCGGCGATTCCCGCGCGACGCCGGCGGCCGTCGGACACTTCGCTCATGATGCTCATGCTAGGAAGACGCCTGGCAGCGCGCCATCGTTGGGTCGAGACCGAGGCCAAGTCGTGACTCCCGAAAAAAACTTCCGCGACGCTGCATCCAAACCGCGTGCTCGGGCGGAAGTACTGGGTGAAGGAGGCCGCAACAGGCGGTCTCCCGAGCTCAGGAGAAGGAGAACGACAATGCGCAAGTCAGCAATCGCCGGCGTCGCAGCCGGTGCACTCATCGCCGTCGGGGCATCCGCCCCGGCCCTCGCAGACGGCCACGACATGTCCCAGCTGTCGGTGCTTCACGGCATCCCCGACACCCCGGTCGACGTGTACGTCAACGGCGAGAACACGATCGACGACTTCCAGCCCGGCGACCTCGCCGGCCCGCTCGACCTCGAGCCCGGCACCTACACGGTCGCCCTCACCGCGCCCGACGCCGCAGACGACTCGGAGCCGGTGCTCGGCCCCATCGACCTCACCCTCGAGGAGGGCATGAGCTACACCGCCGTCGCTCACCTCGACGCGGATGGCGCCCCGACCGCCAACCTGTTCACCAACGACACCTCTGAGACCGCTGCAGGCGAGGGCCGCCTTACGGTGCGTCACACCGCTGCGGCGCCCGCCGTCGACGTGTGGGCGAACGACGCGGTGCTCTTCGACAACCTGTCGAACCCCGACGAGGTGATGGGCGACGTTCCCGCCGACACCTACTCGGCCGCAGTCTCGCTCACCGGCGAGACCGACCCGGTGCTCGGCCCGACAGACGTGGAGATCGCCGACGGCGTGAACACCATCGTCTACGCGTGGGGCAGCGCGGAGGCCGGCAACCTCGACCTCGCGGTCCAGACTGTCGACACGCACTCCTCGAGCCCCTCCGAAGTCGCAGCCGGCACCCAGGGCCTCGCGACTGACCGCGGAGTCCCGGCGGCCGCGATCGCAGCGATCCTCATTGCGTTCGCGCTGGCGGCAGGCGCCGCAGCGCGAGTGGTGACCGCTCGACGCTGACCGTGCGGTCACGCGGGGGCACGTCCTGAGATCCAGGGCGTGCCCCCGCTCCCTGCACCCCCCACCCGCCGCGTCTCAGCACCCGGTTCCCGACACTGAGAGGATTTCCCCATGCGAACGCTCGCCGCGCTCCTCGTGAGCCTCCTGCTGGCCGGCTGCGCCGTGGCGGAGGATGGCCCCGCTGCGGCCCCATCGAGCCAGGCGCCGGACGCTGCTGCCGCGTCCGGAGAGGATTCCGTGGGCGAGGTCAGGGCGCCCGTGTTCCTCGGCGAAGTGGAGATCTCCGACACGTCCCCGGAGACGCTCGCGGAGCTGAGGGCCGTCCCGCCGGAGCGTCTCGTGGTGGACTCGCTCGGCATCGACATGCCGGTGACGGATGTGGGACTCGAGGCCGACGGGGCCATGGAGATCCCGGAGTCCGCCGCGACGGCGGGCTGGTACCGCTACGGCCCGGCGCCCGGCGGCCAGGCCGGCAATGCGGTGCTGGCCGCGCACGTCGACGATGCGGTCATCGGCTTGGGCCCGTTCTCGAGGCTGCTGGACGTCGACGAGGGGGCGCGGATCGTGGTCGACAGCGCGGATGGCTCTCAGATCGCCTACGAGGTCTCCAACGTCGAGAAGACGGACAAGCGCGAAGTGGACATGGGACTGGTCTTCGATCGCGCCGGTCCTTCGCAGCTCGTTCTTGTGACATGTGGTGGACGCTTTGACTGGGATACTGGACACTACGAGGACAACGTCGTGGTCTACGCGACGCCCATCGACCAGCCGGCGCAGTAGTGAGCGCTGTAGGAAAAGCAAAGGAGCCCGTCCGGATGGCAGTGGTTCCGTCGCCGCAGCACGACAGTGGCGACAGGGCGCGCGCATTCGCCGCAGGCGAGGACGGCGCGCTCGAGGATCTGTACCGGGACCTCTCTCCGCTGATCTACACCATGGCCGTGCGGTCGCTGAGTTCCGCGGCGGACGCCGAGGACGTGACACAGCAGACCTTCGTGTCGGCGTGGCGGGGGCGTGGCGGATTCGACCCCATTCGCGGCGACCTGCGCGGGTGGGTGGTGGGCATCGCGAAGAGGCGCATCGCCGATGCCCTCGAGGCCCGCTCTCGCGAGCATCGACGCCTCGAGGCGGTCAAGGACTCGACGCCGGCGGACTCCGCGACTCCGGACGATGCGGATGCGGTGCTGCTGGCGTACGAGGTCGATGCGCTGGGCGACCCCCGCGCGACGATCGTGTCGCTGGCCTTCTTCGAGGGCGAGACGCATGAGCAGATCGCTCGGCGGATGGACATGCCGCTGGGCACAGTGAAGAGCCATATCAGACGTGGATTGATAGAACTTCGAGACCGATGGGAGGTGTCCGATGTCGCATCTTGATGACGAAGCGCTGGCCGAGCTCGCGCTCGGTGGCGGTCAACCGTCGGACGCCGAGCACACGGCGGCCTGCGCGGACTGCCGGGCAGAGTTGGAGTCGCTGCGCGCGACGCTTGCCCGGGTTCAAGCGGCAGGCCCGGGCACCGGGCTCCTCACCCCGCCCGATCGCGTCTGGGAAGCCGTGGTCGCGGACCTCGAGGACGCAGACTCAGCCGCGCCCGCATCGGCCGAATCGCCGTCGACCGCCGACGGCGGCACGGACGACCTCGCCTCGCGCAGGGAGCGGCGCGGCTCTCGATGGCCGCTCGCGGCCGCCGCAGCCGCCGGAGTCGTGGTGGGCGGCGTGGGAGTCGGCGTCGTGCTGGGCGTCGACACCGGCGGCGACGAGGCCTCGGTGGTGGCGCAGGCTCCGCTGACGGACCTCGCCAGCGAGACCCCAGCCGGCGACGCCGTGCTCGAGACGCGCGCCGACGGCACCCAGGTGCTCGTGGTCGACACGGAGGCTCGCGACGTCGAGGGCGCGTACCTCGAGGTGTGGCTGATCGACGAGGACATCGACGGCATGGTGAGCCTTGGCCACCTCAGCGATGGCACGGGCGAGTTCGTGATTCCCGAAGGCTTCGACGTGGGAGCCTTCCCGATCGTCGACATCTCCGTCGAACCGCTGGACGGCGTGCCGACCCACAGCGGTGACTCAGTCACGCGCGGTGTCTTCGACGCTTGACCGCTGACGGGCCGGCAATGACTTCCGTGCCATGTGGAGTACGCTCTCCTCCCAATACCCATCTCGCGTTGAGGTGGGTCCGAAAGGGAGAGTGGATCGTGGCGCAGGAGACGACTTGGGTGACGCCGGAGGCGCACGCGCGCCTTGTCGCAGAGCTCGGCTCGCTCGTGGATCGAGGAGACAGCGCGGACGCGACTGCTCGCGCCCGCATCGTCGAACTGCGCACCATCCTCGGCTCGGTCGAGGTGGGGACGCGGCCAGACGACGGGCTCGTGGAGACGGGCATGCGCGTCACCGTGCGGAGCGTCGAGGACTCTGTCGAGACGTCCTTCGTGCTGGGCGACCGCGCCCTGCTCGGCCACGATCTTGGCGCGGATGTCACCGTGCTGTCTCAGGAGTCGCCGCTCGGCGCCGCGGTCGACGGCCGCCACGTGGGCGACCAGGTCACCTTCACGACGCCGCGTGGTGATCGATCCGTGCTCATCGCCGGCGCGTCTCCCGTCGGCTAGTACCCCGCCGCTCCGGGGTGCAGCCCCGGACCTGATCCGGAGCCCTGGGGCCCATCCAGAAAGGAAGACCCCATGGCCCTTCTGCACGAACGCCTGGTGCCGGTGCTCCACGAAGTCGAGCGCCGCAACCCAGCCGAGCACGAGTTCCACCAGGCCGCGCGGGAGGTCCTCGAGAGCCTCGGGCCGGTGGTGGACAAGCACCCCGAGTACGCGGACTCCGAAGTCATTCGCCGCTTGTGCGAGCCGGAGCGCCAGATCATCTTCCGAGTGCCGTGGGTCGATGACTCCGGTCAGGTGCAGTTGAACCGGGGATTCCGGGTCGAGTTCAACTCGGCGCTCGGTCCCTACAAGGGCGGGCTGCGGTTCCACCCCAGCGTCAACCTCGGCATCGTCAAATTCCTGGGCTTCGAGCAGATCTTCAAGAATTCCCTGAGCGGGCTGCCGATCGGCGGCGGCAAGGGCGGGTCGGACTTCGACCCCAAGGGACGTTCCGACGCCGAGGTCATGCGATTCTGCCAATCCTTCATGACGGAGCTCTACCGCCACATCGGTGAGTACACGGACGTGCCGGCCGGAGACACCGGCGTGGGGGCGCGAGAGATCGGGTACCTGTTCGGCCAGTACAAGCGCATCACCAACCGCTACGAGTCCGGAGTGCTGACCGGCAAGGGGCTGACGTGGGGCGGTTCGCAGGTGCGCACCGAGGCTACCGGGTACGGCACGGTCTTCTTCGTCCAGGAGATGCTGCACGCCGCAGGCGAGTCGCTCGAGGGCCGGCGCGTGGTCATCTCCGGTTCCGGGAACGTCGCGATCTACGCGGCCGAGAAGGTGCGCGAGCTCGGTGGCACCGTGATCGCGGTCTCCGACTCCGGAGGCTACGTCGTGGAGGAGTCGGGCATCGACCTGGAGCTCCTCAAGGACGTCAAGCTGACGCGACGCGACCGCATCGAGACCTACGTGGAGGAGCGCGGCAACGGGGCGGTGTTCGTCAAGGACGGGTCGATCTGGGACGTCCCGTGCGACGTGGCGCTGCCGTGTGCCACCCAGAACGAGCTCACCGGTACGCACGCGGCGACGCTGATCCGCAACGGGTGCAAGGTGGTCGCGGAAGGCGCGAACATGCCCTCGACGCCCGATGCGGTCAGGACCTTCCAGGAGGCCCAGCTGCTCTTCGCGCCGGGCAAGGCGGCGAACGCCGGCGGCGTCGCGACCAGTGCGCTCGAAATGCAGCAGAACGCATCGCGGGACTCGTGGAACTTCGCGTACACGGAGGAGCGGCTGCGCATGATCATGCGCGACATCCACGACAGGTGCCTGTCGACCGCGGACGAGTTCGGCACCCCGGGCAACTACGTCTCAGGAGCGAACATCGGCGGGTTCACGCGAGTCGCGGGCGCGATGCTGGCGTTCGGGGTGGTGTAGCGGCCGCCGCCGGCCTCAGGGCCGCTGCGCGAACCTCTCGACGAGGTCGCCGTCGCCGCCGACCACCAGCAGATCCTCCGCGTGGATCACGGTCGCCCGGGAGCCGTACTCGAACTCGCCGCCGGGGGTCATGACGCCGATGACCTGGACGCCGTACTTGTCGCGCAGCTTGAGCTCGGCGAGCGAGAAGTTGTGGGTCTCGAGCGGCGGCTTCATCTTGACGATGGTGAAGCCCTCGTCGATCTCGATGTAGTCGAGCATCCGGCCTCCCACCGAGTGTGCCACCCGGGCCCCCGCATCGGACTCGGGGAACACGATGTGGTGGGCGCCGATGCGCCGCAGGATCCGGGCGTGCTCGGTGGAGATCGCCTTGGCCCAGATCTCGGGCATGCCGATGTCGACCAGGTTGCCGGTGATGAGCACCGACGCCTCGAGCGAGGTGCCCACGCCGACCACGGCCGCGGAGAACTCCTCGGCCCCCATCTGCTCGAGCGCTCGCGGGTCGGTGGCGTCGGCCTGCACGACCGGCAGGCGCTTGGACCAGCGCTCGACGAGGTCCGCGTCCCGCTCGACGGCGAGGACCTCGACGTCCATGGCGTCCAAGGTGTCGGCGAGCGCGGAGCCGAAGCGCCCCAGCCCGACGACGAGGACGCCCGATGCGGTGGTGTCGTTGCTAGCCAATGATCGGCCTTTCTCCCGGGTACCGGATCACCCGGCGCTGCTTGTTCAACGCTAGCGCGGCGGCGATGGTCAGAGAGCCCACGCGGCCCACGTACATCAACACGATCAGGGTTCCCTTCGCTTCGGGAGGCAGCCCGGCCGTGATCCCGGTGCTGAGGCCGCACGTCGCATACGCGGAGACCGCCTCGTACAGTGCCCGGTCGAGCGGAATGTCGGTCTGCGCCATGAGCACCGTCGTGCCGACCACGATGACGCTTACCCCGATGATCGTGATGGCGACGGCGCCGCGCAGCACCTCGGTGCCCACGCGCTTGCCGAACGCCTCCATGTCGCGCCGGCCGCGGGCCTCGGCCACGATCGCGAGCAGCAGCACCGCGAGCGTGGTCACGCGGATGCCTCCCGCGGTCGAGCCAGACCCGCCGCCGATGAACATCAGCACGATCTCGAGCAGCCACGTCTCCTCGCTGGCCTTCCCGACGTCGATGGATGCGAAGCCGCCCGAGCGCTGGTTGATGGACTGGAAGAAGATGTTGCCGATGGTCTCCTCGGTCGAGGCCGAACCGAGAGTGTCGGGGTTGCTCCACTCGAAGATCGCGAGGAACCCGGCGGAGACGAGCACGAGCGCCCCGACCATGATCAGCGTCAGCTTGGTGTGCAGCGACCACATGCGGGGACGGCGCCAGCCACGGACCAGATTGAGGTACACGGGGTACCCCAGGCTGCCGACCAGGACGCCGAGCCCGATGGGCACGAGCATCCAGAAGTCCCCTGCGTAGGGGATCAGCCCCGCGGGGTCGGGGGTGAAGCCGGCGTTGTTGAAGGCGGACGTGGCGTAGAAGGCCGAGTACCCGACGGACCGCCCGACGCCGTAGTCGAGCGTCAGGAAGCGCGGCAGCAGCACCAGGGCGATGATGATCTCGACCGTGAACGACACCGCCACCACGGTGCGCAGCAGCGAGCGCAGGTCGCCCAGACCCGTGGCGCGGGCCTCGCCTGCGGCGAGCAGCCGCTGCGTCAGGCCGATCCTGCGGGACACCGCGAGGCCCACGAGCGAGGCGAGCGTCATGATGCCGAGACCGCCGACCTTGATCGCGATCGCGATGATCGTCAGCCCCCATGCGGACCAGTACGACCCGGTGTCGACGGTGACCAAGCCGGTGACGCACACGGCGGACGTGGCGGTGAACAGCGCGTCGATGAAGGGAGCGCGCTCACCGGACGCCGTGGCGGCCGGCAGGGACAGCAGGCCGCTGAACACCAGGATGACCGCGCCGAAGGTGCCGAGAGCGAGCCTCGCCGGGGATCGCACGGCGACACGGCTGATCCATTCGCCGATGGCCGAGCGGACGTCGCGCATCTTTTCCATGCGACTCCTTCGCGGCTTGCTACCAGGGGGCTTGCGAACGTTACGACGGCCTGCGCCTACCGCCGCCATTATCATCATCGGCAGGAATCACACACTTCACAACAGTCACTTCTGCCCCTACAGTAGAGGGAGCATCCCGCCGATAGACCTGCCGGATGTCGGATGAGGGAGACTGGACTGCATGGCTGACAATGGCGCCTCGCGCACTACGTTCCTCACCGTTGCTGAGGTCGCTGATATGTTGCGCGTCTCTCGGATGACCGTCTACCGGTGGGTTCACGCGGGCGACATGCCCGCCGTGCGGTTCGGCAGGTCCTTCCGCGTGCCCGCCACGGCCGTCGAGGCCTTCATGGAGGAGGCGGCCCTGCAGGGCGGTTTTGAGGCCCAGGACGACGACCACCGCTCGGGCACGGTAGGCTGAGTTCTCGTCTGTCGCGTCCAGCGCGCACTGGACGCCCGAGTATGTCCGACTATCTGAGGTAGGTTCCGTGGGATCCGTCATCAAGAAGCGGCGCAAGCGCATGTCGAAGAAGAAGCACCGCAAGCTGCTTCGCAAGACGCGCCACCAGCGCCGCAATAAGAAGTAGTCCTTCGCCGGGCACTGCCCGGACAAGGCCACGACGCCCGTGCCACCTGTATTGGTGGCGCGGGCTTTGTCGTCTCGAACACGCTGTCGGCTCCCATGAGGCGCTGAGTGCCCAGGACGGGCCGTTATGGGCACTGAGGCCCTCACAGCGCGCACGACGGGCCGATGCGCGGGCCTAGAGCGACCGGGCGTCGCCCGCGTGCTCGGCCTCGACCGCATCGTCCGACCTGCCGATTCCCGCCACGCCGCGAACGGCGCCGCGGACTCCGCGCACCACGGCGAGGCCGGCCCACACCGTTCCGGTCAGGGACGCCTTCACGACTCCGCGGCGACCGTTCTTTCGGCGCTTGCGAAACTCCTCGATGGGCCATCCGCGCTCGGACGCGAGCTTGCGCAGCTTGGTGTCGGGGTTGATCGCGCATGGATTGCCGACGGCCTCGAGCATCGGCCCGTCGTTCACGGAGTCGCCGTACGCGAACGACCGATCCAGGTCGAGCACCTCGTCCTCCGCGAGCTGGCGCACTGCTGCCGCCTTCTTCTCCTTGTGCAGGAAGTCGCCCACGAGCCGGCCCGTGTAGTGGCCGTCCTTCTGCTCGGCGACGGTGCCGAGAGCGCCCGTGGCGCCGAGTCGGCGCGCGATGACCCGCCCGATCTCGACCGGGGACGCGGTGACGAGCCACACCTGGTGGCCCTGGGCGCGGTGCTCGTCGATGATCGCCTTGGTCCCAGGGAAGATGCGGAGCTCCAGCACCTCGTCGTAGACCTCTTCACCGACCTGAGCCATCTCCGCGGCCGACCAGCCCTTGATGACGCCGAGCGCCTCATCGCGGAGCTCGTCCAGCTGCTCGCGCGACTCTCCGAAGAGAGTGTATTTGGCCTGTTCCCAGCCAAAGTGAGCGATGTCGCGCCACCGGAAGTACCCGCGCTGCTGAAGACCGCGGGCGATGTGATAGGCCGATGCGCCGCGGACGATGGTGTTGTCCACGTCGAAGAACGCCGCGACGGTAGCGGCGTTGTCGTGCCCTGGGGAGCGAGTCACCCCGTCAGCCTACTCACGGCCAGGGCACCGGCCGTATCCTGTCGTCCATGGCAGCCCGCGTCTCCCTCATCACCCGGGAGGGCTGCCACCTGTGCCCAGACGCGCGCGACGTGGTGCGAGCCGCGTGCGACGAGGCCGGGGTGGAGTGGCGCGAGGTCGACGTGGACGCCGATCCCCGACTGCAAGAGCGATTCGCCGACGAGGTTCCGGTGGTGATCGTCGACGGTCAGGTGGTCGGGTTCTGGCGCATCGATCCCGCCCGGATGCGTTCCGCGCTTGCGTGAGGCTGGGCGACAATAGGGGGTATGCCCGTCGTCCATCTGCTTCGCCACGGCCACGTCCACAACCCGGACAAGGTGCTGTACGGCCGCCTGCCGGAGTTCCGCCTGTCCGAGACCGGCCAGGCGATGGCCCGGGCGGTGGCGGATGACCTGGTGTCTCGCAGCACTCCCGTGGGACGCGTGATCGCGTCGCCGCTGCTGCGTGCCCAGCAGACCGCACGGCCGCTGGCTGACGCATTCGGAGTGGACATCGTCACGGACGCCCGGGTCATCGAGGCCCTCAACGCGTACGAGGGACGGCCGCTGCAGTCAGGCGCGGCCGACTTCATCCACCCGCGCAACTGGTGGCTGCTGCGCAACCCATGGCGCCCGTCCTGGGGCGAGCCCTACCTCGAGCAGCAGGACAGAATGTGGGCCGCGATCCGCGACGCCGTCGAGGCGAATCCGGACTCCGACACCGTGATGGTGAGCCACCAGCTTCCCATCTGGGTCGCGCGGCTCGCGTTCGAGAAGCGCCGCTATCTTCACGACCCCCGCTCTCGCCAGTGCGGCCTCGCCTCGCTCACCAGTTTCACGTTCGAGAACGGCGAGCCCGTCGCGATGTCGTATCGGGAGCCGGCCGCGCACATCGAGGTGCCCGCGTGAGACGCGGCGCGCGCCTGGTGATCTTCGCGGCCGTGGCGATCGCGATCGTGCTCTGGCTCGTCGGGTGTGCGCCAGGAGACGCCGCCGACTCCCCCGGATACGTCAGTGGGGACGGCACGGTCACCGAGTGGGCGCCTGCCGACCGCGGCGAGCCCGTCGAACTGACCGGCACGTCCTTCGAGGGTGAACCCGTGGATGTCGCGGACCACCGCGGCGAGGTGGTGCTGCTCAACACCTGGTACGCCTCGTGCCCGCCGTGCCGCGCCGAGGCGCCCGACCTGGTGGCGCTCGACGCCCAGGACGGCGTGCAGCTGATCGGCGTCAACAGCCGGGACGATGCGGCCACGGCGTTGGCCTTCGACCGCACCTTCGGCGTCGAATACCCGAGCATCGATGACTCCGATGGCAGGGCGATCGCGCAGCTCCAGGGGCTGGTCGCGATCAACGCCGTCCCCACCACGCTGGTGCTCGACCACGAGGGGCGCGTCGCCGCGCGGATCGTCGGCTCGGTCGAGCCCTCGACCCTGCGCTCGCTCGTCGCCGCGGCGGGGGAGTGACAGCGCCTCCATGTCTCCCACCCCCCTGTTGACGTCCCTGGCGGCCGGCATCGGCTCCGACTTCTCTTCGCAGGTGCTGACGGGATCCCTGCTCGCGGCGATCCCCATCGCCGTGCTCGCGGGGCTCGTCAGCTTCGCGTCGCCGTGCGTGGTGCCGCTCGTGCCCGGATACCTGGGGTACGTCTCGGGGATGGCGGGCGCCGATGCGGGGGGCAAGACCAGCCGGCCTCGCCTGGTGCTCGGGGTCCTGCTGTTCATTCTCGGCTTCTCCGCGGTGTTCGTCACGCTCGGCATCGTCGTCTCCGCCGCGGGCGCGCAGTTCTCCGCGCAGCTCGACATCATCACGCGCGTGCTCGGGGTGTTCGTGATCCTCATGGGGCTCGCCTTTATGGGGGCCGTGCCATTCCTGCAGAACGAGCGGCGCCTGCACATCAGCCCCAAGGCGGGCCTTGCGGGCGCGCCGCTGCTGGGCATCGTGTTCGGGCTCGGGTGGACGCCGTGCATCGGCCCCACGCTGAGCGCCGTCATCACGCTCGGGCTGAACGAAGGGACCGTGGGGCGCGGCGCGCTGCTCGCGGTCGCCTACAGCTTGGGGATCGGCCTGCCGTTCCTCGCGCTCGCGCTGTGGTTCGAGCGTTCGGGTTCGGTGCTGCGCTGGCTCCGACGTCATCGTCGCGGGCTCCAACTCGGTGGCGGCGCGCTGCTCGTGATCCTGGGCGTCATGCTGGTGACAGGGCTGTGGGCGGAGCTCACGGGCCTGATGCAGAGCTGGATCGACGACTTCTGGGTGGCGATCTGATGGCGCGCCTGCGGATCGACAACTACGCCTACGCGGAGGTTCCCCGGCTGGGCCCGCGCGGATGGCTGCGATGGATGTGGCGCCAGGTCACGTCCATGCGGGTGGCGCTGATTCTGCTGCTCACCCTCGCGCTCGCGGCGATCCCCGGCTCCGTGCTGCCGCAGTGGCCGCAGGACGCCGGCAACACCCGCGCCTTCCTCGACGAGTACCCCTTCTGGGGGCCGGTGCTGGACCGGCTGGGCTTCCTCGACGTCTTCGGCTCGGCGTGGTTCACCGCGATCTACCTGCTGCTGTTCGCCTCGCTGATCGGCTGCATCATCCCGCGCTGCCTCGTGTACTGGCGCGACCTGCGCGAGCCAGTCCCCGCCGCGCCGTCGCGGCTCGACCGGTTCGAGCCCGAGACCGTTGAGGCGCCTCACGAGGCATCGGCCGTGATCGGCCACGCGCGCGGCTGGCTCGAGGGCGGCGGACCACGCTGGTGGCGCTGGCTGGCGGGCTACCGGGTGCGCATCGACGAGCGGCCGCAGCGCGAGTCGCAGGCCGGCACCGAGCTCGCGCTGTCCGCTCACAAGGGCCACGTGCGCGAACTCGGCAACCTGGTCTTCCACGTGTCGCTGGTGGGGATCCTGCTCGCAGTGGCGGCCGGGTCCATGCTGACCTACCGCGGGCAGGCGCTCATCGTGGAGGGAGACACGTTCTCCAACGCGGTGGTCGCGTACGACTCCTACGAGTCGGGTGCACTGTTCTCGGAAGAGCAGCTGAGCCCGTGGACGCTCAGCCTCGACCGGTTCGATGCGGTGTTCGGCCTCGACGGCAACCCGGACGAGTTCACTGCCTACACCACGCTCACCGAACCCGGGCAGGAGCCCAGGTCGGTCGAGGCACAGGTCAACAGGCCCATCCAGGTCGACGGCGCGAAGATCTACCTGCAGGGCAACGGCTACGCACCGGTCTTCACTGTGACCGACTCCGAGGGCAACGTCGCGTTCGAGGGTGCGGTGCCGTTCCTGCCCCAGGACGCCGTCTACACCTCGACCGGGGTCGTGAAGGTCCCCGACGTGACGGAGGGCGACCAGTTGGGCTTCGCCGGCACGCTGCTGCCCACTGCCGTCGTGGACGGCGACGTGGCGAGCTCGATTCACCCCTCGCCGACCAATCCGGTGATCTATCTCGAGGCCTTCGCGGGCGACCTCGGACTCGACGCGGGGGTGCCCCAGAACGTCTACGCGCTCGACGAGTCTCAGCTCAGCCCCGTGCGAGGTGACGACGGAGACCCGCTGGTGGTGGCGATGGAGCCCGGCGAGACGGTCGAGCTGCCCGACGGCCTGGGGTCGATCACGTGGCAGTCGCTGCCGCGGTTCGCCGCCTTCGACCTGCGCCGCGACCCGACGCTGCCGTGGCTGCTGGCCGCGTCGATCGGCGCGCTCATCGGACTGTCGATGAGCCTGTTCGCCACGCGCCGGCGCCTGTGGCTGATCGCCCCCGTGGGGGCGCACGCGGGCCGCAACACTACAGTGGTGACGGCCGCCGCGTGGGCGCCCGCGCACGACATGGCCGTGCGCGAGGACCTCGAGAAGGTGCTCGCCAGGGCCACGGGCTCGCTTTCGCTCAAGGAGGACTCATGAACGCTCAGGAACTCAGCTGGCTCGCTCTGTGGGGCGCGACGGCGCTGTACGCGATCGCGATGGTCGCCTCGTCGGTGCACCTGTCGCGCGTCGCCGATGCCAGGGCCTCGGCCAAGGGCAAGGTTCCCGCAGGCGTGGCCGCGTCGCACGCAGGCGACGCGAGCGCACGGCCTGCGAGCGCATCGGCCGGACGCGATCCTGCCGTCGCGTCCAAGGCGACGGGCATCGCGCGGGCGACCACGCTCGTGGGCGCGCTGCTGAACGGCGTCGGCGTCGTCGCGCGCGGGATCGAGGCCGGCCACGCGCCTTGGTCGACCATGTACGAATACACGATCACCGGCACGTTCGTCGCCGTCGTCGTCCTGTTGTTGGTGCAGAGCCGCCGCGACATCGCGTACCTCTTTCCTGGCGTCACCGGCTTCTCGACCCTTGCGCTGGGACTCGCCCTCACCACGCTCTATCAGGAGTCCACCGGACTGCAGCCGGCGCTGCAGAGCTTCTGGCTGGTGATCCACGTGTCGATCGCGATCATCGCGACCGGCGTCTTCATCGTGGCGGCCGTGGCGACCATGCTGCAGCTGATGCGCGACTACCGGGATGAGGAGCCCGCTGCTCCCGGCGGCCTCGTGCGTCGGTGGCGCAACGCCAACGTGCGGCTGTTCAAGCGCTGGAACTGGCTCGAGGCAGTGCCCTCGCCCCGGACGCTCGAGGCGCTGTCATTCCGGCTGCACGCCGTCGGGTTCGTGCTGTGGACGTTCACCGTCATGGCCGGCGCGGTGTGGGCCGAGCACGCGTGGGGCCGCTACTGGGGCTGGGACCCCAAGGAGGTGTGGTCGTTCATCATCTGGGTGATCTACGCCGCCTACCTGCACGCGCGCACCACTCAGGGCTGGGCAGGCCGGCGCAGTGCCGTCCTCGCGCTCATCGGCTTCGTGGCGCTGATCATGAACTTCACCGTCGTGAACCTGTACTTCCAGGGTCTGCACTCCTACGCCTGAGGCGTCAGGTCAGAGCGGCCCGTCGCCCTCGCCGCGCTGGCGGCGGCGCCGTGCCTGGCTGCGCAGCCAGCTCAGGTACTCGGGATCGTCGTCGGGTGCGCGCGGCTCGCGGCGCTGCGTCCCGCCGCCGGAGCCCGTCGCCCACTTCAGGTACAGCCATGCGGCCGCACCGACGATGGGCATCAGCACGATGATCAGGATCCACACGAACTTTCGCAGCCCGTGTGGCTTCTTGTCGGGGTGCTGCGCGACCTCGGCGACGCAGTACACCGCCGGACCGATGTAGAGCAGGATCAGCAAGACGCGAAGCATACAGATATCTTACGCGCCGGTAGGTTAGTCCCATGATGGTGTTTGCGTACTGGGCGGCCCGCACGGGAATCTTCGTCGCGGTGCTCGCGGCGCTGTGGCTCATCGGTTGGTTCGATGTCATCGCGGTCTTTGCGGCGTTCATCCTCGCGTGGCTCATCTCCTACCTGGCACTGCCGGGGATGAGGCGTGCGGCGCAGGACCAGATGGCGCGTGCGATCGACCGCTCGCAGCGCAGCATCCGTGCCGCGGACGACGAGGAGGACGCGGAGATCGGCCGCTTCGAGGGTGGCGAGCACCGCTAGAGAGCGATGCCCACCGCCAGCGCGAGCCCGTAGAGCAGTCCTACCGCGGACAGCCCCGCGAAGATGATCTTGAGGCCGCCGGACGGCATGCCCACCTGGTCGCGGACGGCGCCGTCGATCCGCATCGCGATCGCGAAGTACAGGCTCGGCAGCGCCACCACTGTGGCGAGCAGCGCCCACGGGTGAGCGAAGGCGACCACCACGGCGACCACCACCGGCAGCATCACTGTGGCCGCGAACAGCTGACGCGCGCGGTGCGAGCCCATCTTCACCGCCAGGGTGCGCTTGCCGGCCAGCGCGTCCGTGTCGAGGTCGCGGATGTTGTTCACCATCAGCAGCGCGACGGCGTAGAGCCCCACACCGATGGATGCGGCGACGGCCCACCAGGTGATCGTGCCGGCCTGGGTGAGCAGGGTCCCCAGCACCGCGACGGGCCCGAAGAAGACGAAGACGCTCACCTCGCCCCAGCCCGAATAGCCGTAGGGGCGGTCGGACCCCGTGTAGTGCCACGCGGCCCACATCGCGAACGCGCCCACGATGAGCAGCCAGTACATCCCCGATTCGACCACGAGGGCGAGACCCAGTAGCCCCGCGATGCCGAACGAGACGTAGGCGGCGGACTTGACCGCGCTCGGGGTGGCGCGGCCGGTGGCCACCAGCCGGTCCGGCCCCACCCGGTCCACGTCGGTGCCGCGTACGCCATCCGAGTAGTCGTTGGCGTAGTTCGACGCCACCTGCAGCGCCAGTGCGACGCCAAGGGCGAGCAGCGCCGGCAGCAGGCCGAACTCGCCGATGGCGGCGGCGCTCGCCGAGCCCACCGCGACGGGGGAGATCGCTGTCCACAGCGTGCGCGGTCGCGCGCCCGCGAGCCAGTCGGAGCTGGTCGTCATGGTGCCTCCTCGGCGGTGATGCGCGCGGTGATCGCGCGTGCGGCGTACCGGTCGATCTTGCCAGCAGCGGTGCGCGGAACAGAATCGACCACCACCACCGCCGTGGGCAGCTCGGCGCGTTCCAGGGGCAGGCCGTCGCGCAGCCCCTCCAAGGTGACGACCGCATCGGGCGTGGGCACTACCGCCGCCACCACCCGCTGACCCCACTGAACGTCCGCCACCCCGACCACCACCGCATCGGCGATGCCGGGCTGAGCGAGCAGAGCACGTTCGACCGTCGCCGGGTGGACGTTCACGCCGCCGGTGAGGATGACGTCGTCGCCGCGGCCCCGCACCGTGAGCAGGCCGTCGGTGATCTCGCCCACGTCGCCCGTGCGCAGCCAGCGCTGTCCGTCCCGCTCGACGAACGCCGAGTCGTCGCCATCCGCGAAGCCGTCGGCGAGCATGGGCCCAGCGATCATGATCCGGCCGCCCTCTCCGATCCTGATGCTGGCGCCGTCGAGCGGCACGCCGTCGTACACGCACCCTCCCGAGGTCTCCGTCATGCCGTACGTCTCCACCGCGTTCGGCGGCAGCGTCATCCCCGGCGGCGCGCCGCCCACCAGCACCGCGTCGAAGGCGGCGAGCGCATCGGCGCCTCGCGGATCCGCGAGCACGCGGCGCAGCTGTGTGGGCACCAGGGACACGTAGCGCCGTCCGTCCGGCATCCTCGCCGCCGCGCTGGCGAATCCCGCCGCGGTGAAGGGGCCGCGGTCGCCGTGGACCAGGTCGGTGTCGCCCACGCGGGCGCGCGCCGCGACCATGGCGCCCGCGATGCGGTCGGCCGGCAGGGTGAGCAGCCAATGGCCGGGCCCGCCGAGCCGCTCGAGCGTCGCGGTGGCGGAGGCGACCACCGCATCGGCGCTGAGCAGCGCCTCGCGCGGCTCGCCGGTCGAGCCCGAGGTCCGCACCGCGATTCCGCGCGCGCGGCCTGACAGTGCGGCGTCGACCGCGGCGAGACCTTCGTCGACGAGCCGGGCGTAGTTCATGGATCAAGCGTAGGGCGCGCCTAGAATGGCGCGCATGAGAGTCCAGCGTGCCGTGTCCGTGATCGCCTTGGCCGTTGCGGGGGCGATGGCGCTCGCGGCGTGCTCGTCGGCTGAGGTGATCGAGCCGCCGGCGACCACCCAGACGGCCTCGCCCACCCCGTCCCGGTCTGCTGCGCCCAGCCCGCCGCCGGACCCGCGGCCCGAGATCGTATGGCCGCTGACGGGTGTCGACGCCGCGGAGGCCGACCCCACCGCTCTGGACCGGCCCGCGCTGGCGATCAAGATCGAGAACTCGTCCAACGCGCGCCCGCAGTCCAATCTCGACGCGGCGGACATCGTGTTCGAGGAGCAGGTCGAGTACGGGATCTCGCGGCTCATCGCCGTGTTCCATTCCGACACTCCCGAGACCGTTGGACCCATTCGTTCGCTGCGGCCCATGGACCCGAAGATCACCGGGTCATTCGACGGGCCGCTGGTCTTCTCTGGTGCGCAGCGGCGGTTCATCAATGACGCGGCCGCGTCCGGCATGACGCTCATCGCCGAGGACGTGGGCGGCTACGGGTTCTTCCGCACCTCCGGCAAGCCCGCTCCGCACAACCTCCACGGCACGCTCGAGGACTTCTTTGCGCAGGCAGCCGACCTGCCGGCGCCGCCTCAGCAGTTCGAGTACGCGTACCCCGCCGAGGAGTCGAACGTGGCCACCGAGGGCACCGCAGTGTCCGAGATCGACATCAACGCGTCACCACGCATGCAGCCGTCGTGGGACTGGGACTCCGAGGAGGGTGCGTGGATGCGCTCCGAGGGTGGATCGCCCCACGTGACCTCTGCCGGTGTCCAGCTGTCGGCGACGAACGTGATCGTGCTGTGGGTGGACATTCGGGAGACGGGCCGCGGGCCCGGTGGGGGGTCTGTGCCCGAGACCATCGTCGTGCGGGACGCCGGCACGGGCTATGCCGCGTCGGGTGACTCCTACATCCCGATCACGTGGTCGAAGGCGAGTCAGGACGATCCGTTCGTGCTTGAGACCGAGGGCGGCGAGCCGGTGACGTTCGCTCCGGGCAAGACCTGGGTCGAGCTGGTGCCGGAATCCGGCGGCGCGGGCCGGGGCTCGGTCGACTTCAGCTAGCTGGCCCGTCCCTACCCCGCCTTAGCGCCCTAGAGGGCGCTGAGCGTCGGTTTCCGACTCCCCGCGTCTCCTGGCGGACGCTCAGTGTCGTTTCTCGGAGGCCCGCGTCAGTACGCGTAGGGGAACCGGGTCCAGTCCGGCTCGCGCCGCTCGAGGAATGCGTCGCGACCCTCCTGGGCCTCATCGGTCATGTACGCCATGCGCGTCGCCTCCCCGGCGAACACCTGCTGGCCTGCGAGCCCGTCGTCCGCGAGGTTGAACGCGAACTTGAGCATGCGGATCGCCTGCGGGGACTTGGTGGCAATAGCCTTCGCATACTCGAGCGCGGTCTCCTCGAGCCTCTCGTGCGGTACGGCCTCGTTGACGGCGCCCCACCGCTCGGCGTCCTCGGCCGAGTACTCGCGGGCGAGGAAGAAGATCTCTCGTGCCCGCTTGTCGCCCACCTGGCGGGCAAGCAACGCCGAGCCGTAGCCCGCATCGAACGAGCCGACGTTCGCATCGGTCTGCTTGAATCGCGCGTGCTCGATCGACGCGATCGACAGGTCAGCGACCACATGCAGCGAGTGCCCGCCGCCCGCGGCCCAGCCGTTCACCGCCGCGATGACCACCTTGGGGCTGGTGCGCATGAGCCGCTGCACCTCGAGGATGTGGAGACGTCCGCCGTGCGCTGGGGCATCGGCCGCGGTGCCCTCGTAGAGGTAGCCGTCCTTGCCGCGGATGCGCTGATCGCCGCCCGAGCAGAACGCCCACACGCCGTCCTTGGGCGCGGGGCCATTGCCGGTGAGGATGACTGCCGCGACGTCTGCGGTCTGTCGCGCGTGATCCAGGGCCTTGTACAGTTCGTCGACGGTCTGCGGCCGGAACGCGTTGCGGACCTCGGGCCGGTTGAAGGCGATGCGCACCGCGGGCAGGTCGCGTTCCTCGTCGCCATCACGACTCACCCACCGGTGATAGGTGATGTCGCCATCGGGGAAGCCGTCGATCGCCCGCCACTGCTGCGCGTCGAACGTGTCGGAGACCTGCGCCGGGATGTCGCTCATGCGAGCCAGCGTAGCCGCGCCCCCTGCCCGTCCCGACAGTACGCACCACTTTTGTCCGCGACACCCCGAGAGGCCCGGCGGTGGGGCGTGGCTGGGCGGGGCCGATGCGCGGGCCGGGGAACCGGCCGACGCCGGGGGCTCGGGGAGCGTGCCGATGCGCGCGGCCTCGGAGCACGCCGACGCGTAGGCTGTGCCGCATGGAGTTCCGGCCCTTCACCGTCGAGCTCCGCACTCGGTTCCGGGGCCTGACGAGCCGCTCCGGCGTGCTGATCCGCATGACGGACGCCGAGGGACGCGACCATTGGGGCGAGTACTCGCCCTTCGACGACTACTCGGCCGAGCGCGCGAGCCGTTGGTGGCGCGCCGCGATGGAGGCAGCACGCGGGGAGTGGCCGCCACCGGTGCGCGACTCAGTGGCGGTCAACAGCATCGTCCCCGAGGTCGACCCCGCCAGCGCCCGCGCGTACGCGACCGCAGGCGGCGCGCGCACCGCCAAGGTGAAGGTGGGTGGCGGCGGCCTCGCCAGCGACGTCGCCAGGGTGGAGGCGGTGGCCGATGCGCTCGGCGCCGGCGGCCGCATTCGCATCGACGTCAATGGCGGCTGGGACGTCGACGAGGCGGTGCGCGCGATCACGGAGCTCGACAGGGCCGCTCGTGCAGGGGGAGTCGACGGCCTCGAGTACGTCGAGCAGCCATGCGACACCGTCGACGACCTCGCGCGCCTGCGCCGCATGATCGACGTGCCCGTCGCCGCCGACGAGGCCATCCGCATTCCGGGATCGGCGGCCGCAGTGCTCGCGGCGGATGCCGCCGACGTCTTCATCCTCAAGGCCGCCCCGCTGGGCGGCGTGCGCCGCTCGCTCGAGATCGCGGACCAGGTCTCGCCGCGACCCGTGGTGGTGGCGAGCGCCATGGAGTCCTCGGTGGGGCTGGCGGCCGGGGTCGCGCTCGCGTGCGCGCTTCCTGACGAGCCGCTCGCCTGCGGACTCGGCACCGGCGCGCTGCTCGCGACCGACACGGTGGCGCACACGCTGCTGCCCTCCGCCGGGCGCATCGGCCTCGCAGACCTGGAGGTGACCGCGTGAGCGCGCACCCGTCCGCGTCCTTCGCGCGCGAGCTGGTCGCGTCGCTGTACGCGTATGGGGTCGAGGACTTCGTGCTGTGCCCGGGCTCGCGGTCGGGGCCCCTGGCCCACGCCCTCGCGGAGGCAGGAGGCGGCAACCCCCCGCTCGGCGCCCCGCGCGTGAATCTGCACGTACGGATCGACGAGCGCTCCGCCGCGTTCCTGGCGCTCGGCATCGCACGCGGGCACGCGGCGACCGCCGTCCCGCGCCCCGTCGCCGTGATCACCACGTCGGGCACCGCCGTCGGAAACCTGCTCCCGGCCGTCATGGAGGCGCATCACAGCGGCGTCCCCCTGCTGCTGCTCACGGCGGACCGGCCGGGCGAGATGCGGGGCGTGGGCGCGAACCAGACCACGGATCAGGTGGGCATCTTCGACACCTTCGTGCGGTGGAGCGCCGACTCTCCCGCTCCCGCCCCGGACGAGCCGCCGGGTCGTGCCGCGACGCTGGCGGCGCGCGCCGTCGCGATCGCTCTCGGCGACCCTGCCCGTGACGACATGACCGGCACCCCCGGCCCGGTCCACCTGGACCTCGAGTTCCGCGACCCGCTCGGCGCGGACGGCGGGGTGTGGCACGACCCCCCGCGCATCGAGCAGACGCCCTCGTACGGCACCCCTGTAGTGACGCCGGAGGACCTGCCCGGGCCGCTGCCGGCGGTCGAACGCGGCGTGGTCATCGCGGGTGATGGCGCCGGCGAGGTCGCGCGGGACGTCGCGGAGGCCCACGGGTGGCCGCTCCTCGCCGAGCCCACGTCGGGCGCGCGCGCTGGCGACGCGTGCATCGGCGCGTATCTGGATGTGCTCGCGAGCCCCGCCGGGCGGGACCTGGCCGACCAGGTGCACCAGGTCGTGGTGATCGGACGTCCCACGCTGTCGCGGCCGGTCCAGGAGCTCGTCGCCCGCGCGCCGTCACTGATCGTGGCCGCTCACGGGGCGCGCTGGAGGGAGGCGCCCCGCCACGCGGACAAGGTGGTGCGCACCGTGCCCACGTCGTGGCTGACGCGCGACGACGGGCGGCTCGATCTTGGCGACTCCACGTGGCTCGCGCGCTGGCGTGACGCGGCCTCGGAGGCGCAGGCGGCGGTGTCATCGTGGGGAGGCGGTGCCGTGGCGCAGGCGTTCATGGCGGTGCTCGGTGCGGCCGACGTCGCGGTGCTCGGCTCGTCCGGACCCATCCGTGCGGTCGACCGCGTGGGCCCGGTGTGGACGCCGGGGGCGGTTCCTGCGGTGATCGCGAACCGCGGTCTGGCCGGGATCGACGGCACCGTGTCCACCGCGGTGGGAGTGGCGCTGGCCACGGGCCGCCCCACGCAGGCGCTGATGGGCGACGTGACGTTTCTGCACGACGTCGGCGGCCTGCTCATCGGGCCCCTCGAGTCACGCCCGCGCCTGCGCATCGTGGTCGCGAACGACGGCGGCGGCACCATCTTCGCTGGGCTCGAGCATGCGGCCGCACCCGCGGCGCAGGTCGAGCGCGTGTTCACCACCCCTCACGGCGCGGATCTCGCGGCGATTTGCGCCGGCTACGGCATTCCCCACGTCGCCGTCCGCAGCGCCGATGCGCTCGCTCGCGCGCTCTCGCAGCCTCCAGTCACGCTCGAGGTCGTCGAGGCACGGTTGTTCTAGCTCACGGGCGTGCCGCTCGCCTTGTCTAGACCTCCAGCACGACCTTGCGCTGGCGGGGTCGCGGATGCATCGCGGCGGCGAAGGCACGCTCGACCTGCTGGATCGGGAACACGTGGGTGACGATGTGGTCCGCCACGGCGGGGTTCTCGATCAGAAAGTCCTGAGCGCGCTCCAGCATGGCGCGGTGCTCGCGAGTGACGCCCGTGATGAGCGTGCCGTCGCGGCGGAAGAAGTCGCGCAGCGGCAAGGCGTACCAGTCGTCGTCAGGGACGCCGAAGGCCACGACCGAACCGCCGGGCGCGATCGCGGCCATCGCATCGGCGAGCGTGGACGTCTGATGTCCCACCATCTCGAGCACCACGTCGGGCCGGTCGGCATCCGCGAGTGAGCGGGACCAGCCGCGCGAGGTGTCTCGCACCAGGGAGTCGAACGGCAGGCCGTCGGCGTCCACGGTGCGGTCCAACGGGTCGATGCCGACGATCCGTCCGGCGCCGTGATGGCGAGCCAGGACGCTGGCCATGAGGCCGAACGGCCCCACCCCCACGATCCCGACCGAGCGGCCGTCGAGGGGGCCCAAGCGATCGAACACGGTCATCAGGCAGGCGACCGACTGCGCCACCGTGACGTGAGTGTCCGGCACGGCCATCCGCACCTTCGCGACCTGATCTCCGGACGTGATGAAGACCTGTCGCAGCGCGTCCCAGTTGGACGCCCAGCCCACGACCCGATCTCCCGCAACGAAGTCGGGGTGCGCGGAGCACAGCACGCGGCCCACCACCTCATGCATGGGCCGACCGGCTTGTCCCGGCCCGCCAGCCGGCACCATGGCCCCGCGCGCGAACGGCAGGTCCGATCCGCACACTGCGCCGGCCGTCAGCTCGACGAGCAGTTCTCCGGGATCGATGGACAGTGGGGGCGACTCGTCGACGCGCTCGAAGCGGTGCGGTGCGCAGACGCGGTAGGCCCAGGTGGTGTCGATGCTCATGTGGCGGACGCTAGCAACGGCTTCGCCGCCTCACCCGGGACCTCGGGCCGTGGCCCGGGCGGTCAGCCGTGGCGGCGCGCCACCAGCACCGAGTCGCGCCACAGTCGCTCGCGGCCGTTCGGCTCGCGTGTGGTGCGCTCGCGAAGCGTCGCCGACACCTCCCACACCGACCGGTCGAGCGCGCCCGCCACGTCCTCGGCCGCGAACGTCTTGGCCAGCAGCGAGGGGTGCTCCGCCGCGTGCGGATCCGTCGGGTGATGGGCGACCACCAGCAGCATGCCGCCCGGCGCCACCGCCGGGGCCAGGGTCTCCACCAGCCACCGTCCGCCTTGCGCGGGGTGCGTGTACATCGACGTGACGAGGTTCCAGGGGCCCCGCGAACCGACCACGGTCTCGAGGTCCTCGTCAGTGAAGGTGACGTGCTGCGCCACGCCCGCCGTCTCCGCGTGGGAGAGCGCCCGCTCGACGGCGACGGGTGACAGGTCCACGGCAGTCACGAGCCAGCCGTTGCGCGCCAGCCAGACCGCGTCCGCCCCCTCGCCGCACCCCACATCGAGTGCGCTTCCGGGCGTGACGATGGGTTCGACCTCGTCGATCAGCGGGGTGTTCGGGTGTCCGGTCCAGATCCGGTCGCGCTCGCGGTAGCGCCGGTCCCACGCCCGGCGCTCGTCGTCCGCGGCTGCACCCGCGACGGTGCGGTCTGCCTTCTCAGTCACGACACCTCCCGGCGACGGCGCCTTCCGCTCAAGGTCCGCCTGACCTCAGTACTCGAGCGCATGCCTTCCTCGATTGTGCCTGGTCAGGCTCCGCTTCGCGCGCCCAGCGCGCGGCGCATCGGCTCGAGCTTGGCCTCAGACTCGGCCCACTCCGCATCCGGCTCGCTCGCGGCGACGATGCCGCAGCCGGCGAACAGCCGCAGGCGGCTCGGGTCCGCCGCGTCGATCTCCGCCGATCGCAGGCCGATGCACCACTCGCCGTCGCCGGCGGCGTCTATCCAGCCCACGGGCCCCGCGTAGCGGCCGCGGTCGATGCCCTCGAGCTCGTCGATCACGTGCGCGGCCGCCAGGGTGGGCGTGCCGCACACCGCGGCGCTGGGATGCAGTTCGCGGATCAGCTCGAGAGCGCTCGCGTTGTGGCTCAGCACCCCAGTGACGTCGGTGGCGAGGTGCATGACGTTGGGGAGGTGGAGCACGCTCGGCTCGTCGGGCACATTGACCGAGGCGCAGTGAGCGCCGAGCACGTTCGTGACGGACTTCACGGCGTACTCGTGCTCCTCGCGGTCCTTCGAGGAGCGCGCGAGCGCCGCCGCATGGGCGAGATCCGCCGTCTCGTCGCCCGTGGGCCGGATCGTGCCGGCGAGCACGCGCGACGTGACGAGCCCGTGGTCGACCCTCGCGAGCAGTTCTGGTGTCGCGCCCACGAGCCCGTCCACGTGGAACGCCCAGCAGCTGGGGTAGTCGGCGGCCAGCGCCGCGAGCACGGCGCGCACATCGACCGGCCCGTCGGCGTGCGCGTCCACTGCGCGCGCCAGGACCACCTTGTCGAGCTCCCCCGAGCCGATGCGGTCCACGGCCGATGCGACCGCGTGCGCCCAGGCGTCCCGGTCGCCATCATCGATCGAGACCGCGGGGATGGCGGCCGGCGGGGTCGCGCCGCCGAGCGCCTGCTCCAGCGACGGCAGCTCGGTGAGGCCGTCGCCGTCGATCACCGTGAACCAGCAGCGGCCGTCGCGAACCCCGACGACGTAGCGCGGAACCACGAGTGCGCCGCCCGCCGCCGATGCGTCCGCGAAGGCGAAGGACCCGAAGGCGATGAGCCCGGTCCCCGCCACGCGCACGTCGTCGCGGACCACGGCGTGACGTGTGACACGGCGCCACCATGCGTCGGCCTCGTCGATGCGCTGGGCACCGCCCGTGTCCAGGCGAGCGGACTCGCCCCACGCGATGAGGCCCTCGCCGCGGCGGACCCATGAGGTGCCGCCTTCCGGCAGCAGCGCGAGCAGGTCCCCTGGGTGCGGGATCTCGAGGGTCCGGACGACGAGGGGCCCTGGGCTGGCGGCAAGCACGCTCACCTCGCAAGCCTACGTCGGGCGTCAGGGCCGGCGTGCCGCACCCCCGCTCCGCCCGCTCCCCCCGAACGAGGCACGTCACGCCCATGGTGGGCCTCGAGTTGGCCCCCATGAGGCAAACGACGCTCACGTGTCGAGAAACACCGTCGACCTCGGCGAGCACCTTGGTCACACGGGGGTATGAGCGTGACGTGCCTCGAACGGGCGCGACGGCAAGCACTCGTGGACGTGAGTTGCCTCGTTCGAGGTTGAGAGGGGCGGGGCCGGAGCGCCTACAGGCGAATGCCGAGCCGGCGCAGGTGATCGTTGGCGAACCGGCCCGCGGGATCGAGCGACTCGAACTGGGCGCGCGCATCGGCGAGGCGTGGCGTGACCGCAGCTATCCGCTCGGCCGTCATGGTGTTCACCTTGCCCCAGTGCGGGCGCGCACCGAAGGGCGCGAGGGCTCGTTCGATGCGCGGCGTGAGAGCGGCGACGGCCGCGGGGGAGTTGCGCCACGTGAAGTGGATGGCGAGGGTGTCGCGTCCGTAGGCGCCGGAGAGCCACAGTTCGTCGGCCGCGATCGTGCGCAGCTCGGACACCAGCAGGTGAGGCGCGATCTCGGGGCCGAGCTCGCGCACCGCGCGGAGGGCATCGGCGCCGTCGTCGATCGCGACGAAGTACTCGGTCTGGATCTCGTCGCCATTGGACGGGGTCTGGTCGAGCCGGAAGTGCGGCAGCCGTTCGAGCCACGGGCCGGGCACTCCTCCCTTGACCGTGAGGTTCGCGGGAGGCACATCCACCAGGCCGGACTCCGCCGCAGTCTCGAATCGCGCGCCCTGCCAGCCGTCCTGGGGGTCCTCGCCCACGCCGATGCGGGTCTTGCGCCATGCCTGCTGGATCGTGGGCTCGTCCCACATAGTGAACAGACTCACTGAGTATCCGGCCCCCATGATGCCGCGCAGGTCCCCGAGCGCGGCCTCCCAGGACAGGCCGCGGTACACGTCCTGGCGCACGCGGTACGTGGGCTGGATGTCGAGGGTCACGCGCACCACGATCCCGTAGGCGCCCAGTCCGACCACGAGCCCGGCGAAGCCCTCGTCACCCCGCCGCGCGTAGGCCAGCTCGCCCGCCGCATTGACGTAGGAGAGCCCGGCGACCGCATCGGACAGGCAGCCGTTGGCGAGCCCCGAACCGTGCGTGCCGGTCGCGACCGCACCTGCCACCGAGATGTGAGGGAGCGAGCCCATGTTGTGCAGCGCCCAGCCGCGGGCCTCGAGCCACACCGCGAGCTCTCCGTAGCGGGTGCCGGCGCCCACCGTCACGGTGCGCGTGGACTCGTCGACCTCCGGCTCGGCCGGGATGCCCGTGACGGTGACGAGCCGGCCGGCAGAGTCCGCAAGGTCGTTGAAACTGTGCCGGGTGCCGAGCGCACGCACCGGGCCGTCGGCCCCGGCGACGGCGTCCTGCACCTCGGGGATCGACCGCGCGTCGATCAGCTCGGCCGCCCCGAACGTGTGCGTGCCTGCCCAGGTCGCTCCGATGCTCATGGGTTCAGCCTAGGCGGGCACGGGCGGCTGCCATTTTCGCAACGGGAAGGTTGCCATTTGCGTGCGGGGACGGGGCCTTTTCGCGTGCATGCGCATCCCCGCGCGACGCGTACCCTGGGGGGCGTGCGAACTGAAGCGGATGTGATCGTCGTGGGCGCCGGGCCTGGCGGCTCAGCGGCGGCGCACTATCTGGCCCGCGAGGGCTTCGACGTCATCGCCCTCGAGAAGTCGCGCTTCCCGCGCGAGAAGGTGTGCGGAGACGGACTGACGCCACGTGCGGTGCGCGAGCTCGAGCTGATCGGCCTGCCCACCCCGCGCGACGAGGGCTGGATCCCCAATTGGGGGCTGCGCATGGTCGGCGGCGGGCACCGCCTCGAGTTCCCGTGGCACGAGCAGGACTCATTCCCCGATTACGGCCTGTCGCTTCCCCGGGCCAGCTTCGACCACAAGCTGGCCGAGCACGCGCGCAGCGCGGGCGCCGATGTCCGCGAGGGCTGGTTCGTCACCGGCGCCACCCGCGACGAGCGCACCGGGCGCGTCACGGGCGTGACTGCCAAGCAGACCGACCAGAACGGTCGCAAGACCGGCGACGAGGTGACGTACACCGCCCCGGTGGTGATCGCGGCCGACGGAGTGAGCGCGCGCATCGCGCTGGGTCTCGGCATCGAGCGCATGAGCAACCGGCCGATGGGCGTTGCGGTCCGCACCTACTTCGAGACCCCCCGCCACGATGAGGAGTGGATGGAGGGGCACCTCGAGATCTGGGACGGCGAGCCGGGCCGCAGCAACCTGCTGCCCGGCTACGGGTGGATCTTCCCCCTCGGCGACGGCACCGCCAACGTGGGCCTCGGCACGCTGAGCCCGAACGGCTCCCCGTCCAAGCTCGACCACCGTGCGCTCATGGACGGCTGGCTGCGCCACAACACGCCCGGCTGGGGATTCGACGCCGACTCCCCGGTCTCCAAGGTGCAGGGCGCCGCGATCCCGATGGCCTTCAACCGCCAGCCGCACTACGTGCCGGGCATGATGCTCATCGGCGACGCGGGCGGCATGGTCAATCCGTTCAACGGCGAGGGTATCGCCTACGCGATGCAGGCGGCCAGGACGGCGGCCGATGCGATGGTTCGGTGGCGCTCTGCGTCCAGCGATCTCGCCAAGGAGGCCGCGCTCGTGGGCTACGCACGGCAGATGAAGGAACAGCTCGGTGGGTACTACTCTCTAGGGCGTGTGTTCGCGCAGTTGATCGCCCACCCCCAGGTCATGAAGGCGTGCACCCGCTACGGACTGCCCCAGCCAACCGTGATGAGGTTTACGCATAAACTGCTGGCAGATGTCTACGAGCCGCGTGGCGGCGACTGGGCTGACAGGCTGTTGTCCGCACTCACGCGAGTCGCCCCGGCGGCGTGAGGCTCGGACCGGTAGTTGAGCAGCTAACGATGAAGGGAATCGACGAGTGAATCCGTACGTGCCGATCGTGGTGATGATCGTCGTCGCCGCAGCGCTGGCGGTGGCGGGCCTCGTGGTCAGCTCACTCGTGGGCGGCCCCAAGCGGTACAACTCCGCGAAGGTGGACCAGTACGAGTCCGGTCTGCAGCCCACCCCCGGCGCCGTCGGCGGCGGGCGCATCCCCATCAAGTACTACCTGGTCGCGATGACCTTCATCATCTTCGACATCGAGGTCGTGTTCCTGTACCCCTGGGCTGTGGCGCACGATGCGCTCGGCTGGTTCGGGCTCATCGCGACCATGACATTCCTCGCCCTCATCACGATCCCCTTCGTGTACGAGTGGCGCCGCGGCGGATTCGAGTGGGACTGACTTATGGGTATTGAAGAGAACGCACCTCCATTCATGCTCGGCACGGTCGAGAAGTTCGTGGGCTACATGCGGGCCGGCTCGCTGTGGCCGGCGACGTTCGGCCTCGCGTGCTGCGCGATCGAGATGATGGCGACCGGCACGTCCCGGTTCGACATCTCGCGACTGGGCTCCGAGGTGTTCCGTGGTTCGCCCCGCCAGGCCGACATGATGATCGTGGCCGGCCGCGTGTCGAACAAGATGGCGCCCATCGTGCGCCAGGTGTACGACCAGATGGCGGAGCCCAAGTGGGTCATCTCCATGGGTGTGTGCGCCTCCTCGGGCGGCATGTTCAACAACTACGCCATCGTCCAGGGCGTCGACCACGTGATCCCCGTCGACATCTACCTGCCCGGCTGCCCGCCGCGCCCCGAGATGCTGATGTACGCGCTCCTCGAACTTCAGGAGCAGGTGCGGAACACGCCCATGGGCGAGAACCGCCGCGAGATCGCGGCCGCCGCGGAGTCCGCAGCGCTCAAGGCCACCCCGACCTCGGACCAGAAGGGCCTGCTGCGGTGAGCGACGACAAGCAGCTCGACGCCCTTGCCCCGGAGGGCCGCGAGCCCCTGACGCTGATCAACGTCCGCGAGGGCATGTTCGGCGCTCGCGGCGACACGTCCGGCTACGACGGGCTGGTGCAGCGCGTGCAGATGCCCGGCGCCACCGAGCGGCCCTACGGGGAGTGGTTCGACGGCGCCGTCGACATCCTCACCGAGCTGCTGGGCGACGCCGCCGACGAGGCGATCGAGTTCGTCGTCGTCGACCGCGGCGAGCTCACGCTGTACATCCAGCGTGACCACCTGGTCGACGTGTGCCGTCACCTGCGCGACGACCAGGATCTGCGCTTCGAGATGTGCCTGGGGGTCTCGGGCGTGCACTACCCGGCCGACAAGGGCCGGGAGCTGCACGCCGTGTATCCGCTGCAGTCGATCACGCACAACCGTCGGCTGCGGCTCGAGGTCGCCGTCGGGGACGACGATCCGCACGTCCCGTCCGTGGTCTCCGTGTACCCGATGAACAACTGGCACGAGCGCGAGACCTGGGACTTCTTCGGGATCATCTTCGACGACCACCCGTCGCTCGCCCGCATCGAGATGCCGGACGACTGGGTCGGCCACCCGCAGCGCAAGGACTACCCTCTGGGTGGCATCCCGGTCGAGTACAAGGGCGCGGAGATCCCGTCGCCCGACGAGCGGAGGCAGTACCGATGAGCACTCAAGCGCCGCACGCTCCCCACGCGTTCGTGGAGGACCCCGACGCCCCCGAGTACACCGTCTATGGCTCCGACTGGTCCGACGTGGTCGAAGAGGCCAAGCGTCTGGGTCAGCAGCGGATCGTCGTCAACATGGGCCCCCAGCACCCGTCCACGCACGGCGTGCTGCGCGTGATGCTCGAGATCGAGGGCGAGACGGTCACCGAGACCCGCGCGGGCATCGGCTACCTGCACACGGGCATCGAGAAGAACATGGAGTACCGGACGTGGACGCAGGGCGTCACGTTCTGCACCCGTATGGACTACGTCGCCTCGATGAGCCAGGAGCTGGTGTACTGCCTGGGCATCGAGAAGCTGCTGGGCATCACCGACGACATTCCTGAGCGTGCCTCCGTGCTGCGCGTCATGATGATGGAGCTCACCAGGATCGGCAGCCACCTCGTGGCGATCGGCACCGGCGGCAACGAGCTGGGCGCCACCACGATCATGACCACGTCCTTCGTGGGTCGCGAGGAGACCTTCCGCGTGATCGAGGCGATCACCGGCCTGCGCAGCAACAACGCCTACATTCGCCCCGGCGGCGTCTCCACGGGGCTGCCCGAGGGCGGCGTCGACCAGATCCGCGCGATGATCCCCAAGGTGCGCGCCAAGCTCGACGAGCTGGTGGCGCTGCAGGCCAAGAACCCCATCCTCCAGGGCCGCCTCAAGGGCGTCGCGGAGCTCAACCTGTCCGCGTGCATGGCGCTCGGGATCACCGGGCCCATTCTGCGTTCGACCGGCCTGCCCTACGACCTGCGCAAGTCCGAGCCGTACTGCGGCTACGAGACCTACGACTTCCAGGTGCCGACGTCGACCGACCAGGACGCCTGGTCGCGGCTGATGCTGCGCATGGAGGAGTGCTACGAGTCCCTCAAGATCGTCGAGCAGTGCGTCGACAGGCTCGAGCAGCTGGGCGACGGTCCGGTGATGGTCGCGGACAAGAAGATCGCGTGGCCCGCTCAGCTTGCGCTCGGCCCCGACGGACAGGGCAACTCTCTCGACCACATCCGCCACATCATGGGCGAGTCGATGGAAGCCCTCATCCACCACTTCAAGCTCGTGACCGAGGGCTTCGAGGTGCCCGCGGGACAGGTCTACCAGGCGATCGAGGGTCCCAAGGGGCTGCTCGGCGTGCACCTCGTCTCGGATGGCGGCACCAAGCCGTGGCGCGCGCATTTCCGCGACCCCGGCTTCAACAACCTGCAGGCGCTGGGGATCATGTGCGAGGGCGGTCAGGTGGCCGACGTCGTGGTGGCCATCGCCTCGATCGACATGGTGCTGGGAGGCGTGGACCGATGACCTACGACGTCGAGACGCTCGAGCAGCTCGAGAAGGACGCCGCCGAGATCCTGGGCCGCTATCCCGTCAAGCGCTCGGGGCTGCTGCCGCTGCTGCACCTGGTGCAGTCGGTGGATGGCTACGTCAGCCCGGACGGCATCGCCTTCTGCGCCCGGCAGGTGGACCTCACCAGCGCGGAGGTGAGCGCGGTCGCCACGTTCTACACGCAGTACAAGCGCCGTCCCAACGGCGAGTACCAGGTGGGGGTGTGCACCAATACCCTGTGTGCAGTGATGGGCGGTGACGAGATCTGGCGACAGCTGTCCGAGCGCTGCGGGGTCGGCCACGACGAGACCACGGCCGACGGTCGCGTCACTCTCGAGCGCATCGAGTGCAACGCGGCATGCGACTACGCGCCGGTGATGATGGTCAATTGGGAATTCTTCGACAACATGACGCCCGACCGCGCGCTGCGCGTCGTGGACGACATTCTCGAGGGCCGCGACGTGACGCCCACCCGCGGGTCGGCCAAGGTGGCGCCCTTCAAGGAGATGTCGCGCGTGCTCGCAGGCTTCGAGGACGGGCGTGCGGATGAGGACCAGGGCGTCGGCGAGCCGACGGTCGTGGGACTCAAGGTCGCACGCGAGCAGGGCTGGGAGGAGTCGAAGTGACGGAACTGACCCCCGTACTGAGCGCGACCTGGGACGCCGAGCAGTCCTGGAAGCTGAGCACGTACACCGACCGCGGCGGCTACGGCGCCCTCAAGAAGGCGCTGGGCATGGAGCCCGCCGACCTCATCGCGGCCGTCAAGGACTCCGGCCTGCGCGGACGCGGCGGAGCCGGGTTCCCGACCGGCATGAAGTGGGGATTCCTGCCCCCTGACGATGGCTTGCCGCGCTACCTCGTGGTGAACGCCGACGAGTCGGAGCCGGGCACCTGCAAGGACATCCCGACCATGCTCTCGGCGCCCCACCTGCTCGTCGAGGGCGTGGCGATCACCTCGTTCGCGATCGGCAGCAACCACGCCTTCATCTACCTGCGTGGCGAGGTGGTGCACGTGTACCGCCGTCTGATGCAGGCGGTGCGCGAGGCCTACGAGGCCGGCCACCTCGGCACCAACATCCACGGCTCCGGCTACGACCTGGACGTCACCGTCCACGCCGGCGCGGGCGCGTACATCTGCGGTGAGGAGACGGCGCTGCTCGACTCTCTCGAGGGCCGCCGCGGCCAGCCGCGCCTCAAGCCGCCGTTCCCCGCCGTCGAGGGCCTGTACGCACGCCCCACGGTGGTCAACAACGTCGAGTCCATCGCCTCCGTGCCGTCGATCGTCGACAAGGGCGTGGAATGGTTCACGTCGATGGGCACCGAGCGTTCCAAGGGCATGGGCCTGTTCTCGCTGTCCGGCCACGTCACCAACCCGGGACAGTACGAGGCGCCGCTCGGCATCACGCTGCGCGAGCTGCTCGAGATGGCCGGCGGAATGCGCAACGGCCGACCGCTCAAGTTCTGGACGCCCGGCGGGTCCTCGACCCCCCTGTTCACCGACGAGCACCTCGACACGCCCCTCGACTATGAGTCGGTGGGCGCGGCGGGCTCGATGCTCGGCACCCGCGCGCTGCAGCTGTTCGACGACACCACCTGCGTGGTGCGAGCCGTGACGCGGTGGACGGAGTTCTACAAGCACGAGTCGTGCGGCAAATGCACGCCGTGCCGCGAAGGAACGTTCTGGTTGGCCCAGGTCCTCGAGCGCATCGAGGACGGCCACGGCACCGACGCCGACATCCAGCAGCTGCTCGACACCTGCGAGTCGATCCTCGGCCGCGCGTTCTGCGCGCTCGGCGACGGCGCCACCAGCTGCATCACCAGCTCGGTGAAGTACTTCCGCGAGGAGTACGAGCAGCACATCGTCCAGGGCGCATGCCCGTTCGACCACTCAGCGTCGGCACTGTTCGACTACGACTCAGCCCCGGCACCCGAGGAGGCGCACGCATGACCTCGACCGCGGACAAGGCCACGGCCGAGACCGTCGAGACCGTCACCCTGACGATCGATGGCACGGAGACCACGGTGCCCAAGGGCACCCTCATCATCCGCGCCGCCGAGCAGGTGGGCATCGACATCCCGAGGTTCTGCGATCACCCGCTGCTGGCCCCGGCAGGCGCGTGCCGCCAGTGCCTGGTGGACGTCGCGGCTCCCGACCGCGAGGGCAACGTCCGTGCGTTCCCCAAGCCGCAGGCGTCCTGCACCATGCAGGCGATGGACGGCATGATCGTCAACACGCAGCACACCTCGGAAGAGGCCAAGAGCGCCCAGGAGGGCGTGATGGAGCTGCTGCTCATCAACCACCCGCTCGACTGCCCGGTGTGCGACAAGGGCGGCGAGTGCCCCCTTCAGAACCAGGCGCTCAGCCACGGGCGCTCCGAGTCGCGGTTCATCGACGTCAAGCGCGTGTTCGAGAAGCCGCTGCCGCTGAGTTCGGAGATCCTGCTCGACCGCGAGCGCTGCGTGCTGTGCCAGCGCTGCACCCGCTTCTCCAAGGAGATCGCGGGCGACGCCTTCATCGACCTGCAGAACCGCGGCGCGATGCAGCAAATTGGCACGTTCGACGAGGACGTGCTCGACTTCGACGGCTACGAGCCCATCGGCGTCGCCGCCGAGGACGAGTCCGGTCGCGCATTCTCCTCGTACTACTCCGGCAACACCGTGCAGATCTGCCCCGTGGGCGCGCTGACCAGCGCCGCCTACCGGTTCCGCTCCCGCCCGTTCGACCTCGTGAGCTCGCCCGGCATCTCCGAGCACGATTCCTCGGGTGCCGCGATCCGCACGGATCACCGTCGCGGCACGATCCTGCGCCGGCTGTCGGACAACGACCCGGTGGTGAACGAGGAGTGGATCACCGACAAGGACCGGTTCGCCTTCTCGTGGCAGAACCTCTCCGACCGCCTCGAGCGCCCGCTCGTGCGCGGCGAGGACGGCGAGCTCCACGAGGCCTCATGGCCCGATGCGATCGCGCGCGCCGCCGAGGGCCTGCGTGCCGCGGCCGGCCGCACCGGGACCCCCGCCGACAAGAAGGCCAAGGGCGTGGGAGTGCTCCCCGGCGGGCGCATCACCATGGAGGACGCGTACGCCTACCAGAAGTTCGCCCGGGTCGCTCTCGGGACCAACGACGTGGACGTCCGCACCCGCACCGCCTCCGACGAGGAGCAGGCCTTCCTCGGCGCGACCGTGGCGGGATCGGGGATGGGCGTCACCTTCGCGGATCTCGAGAAGGCGCCGACCGTGCTCCTCGCGGGCTTCGAGCCCGAGGACGAGGGCGGCGTGGTCTTCCTGCGCCTGCGCAAGGCCTTCGGCTCCCAGCGGGTGCTCACCGTCGCCCCGTTCCTGTCCCGCGGGGTGGAGAAGCTGGGCGCAACGCTGATCGAGTCCGTCCCTGGCAGTGAGGGTGCCGCTCTGGCCGCGATCAAGGGATCGACCGATGCGGCCGAGTCGCTCAAGGCCGAGGGTTCGGTCATCATCGTGGGCGAACGGCTCGCCGGTTCCCCCGGTGCGCTGTCCGAGGCACTGCGCCTCGCCAAGCGGACGGGCGCGCGGCTGGTGTGGATCCCTCGCCGCGCGGGAGAGCGCGGAGCCGTCGAGGCGGGAGCCCTGCCGGGACTGCTGCCCGGAGGTCGCGACGCGGCCGCCGCATCGGCCCGCGAGGCCGTCGCTCAGGCCTGGGGCGTCGATTCCCTGCCTGAGGAGACGGGACGCTCAGCGGCGGAGATCATCGCCGCCGCGGCTGCGGGTCAGCTGTCGGGACTCATCGTCGGCGGAGTGACCCCGTCCGACCTCACGGACGACCTCGCGCGCGCCCTCGACCGGACCGACTTCGTGGTCTCCTTCGAGGTGCGGCGCACCGATGTCACCCGGCACGCCGACGTGGTGCTGCCGGTCGCCCCGCCGTCCGAGAAGCCCGGCACGTTCGTCAACTGGGAGGGTCGCATGCGCGGGTTCGCCACGGCGATCCGCACCGACGCGATCTCCGACCACCGCGCCCTGGACTTCCTGGCACGCGAACTCGGCGCGGATCTCAAGGTCGGCACCGTCGAGGACGTCAACGAGCAGCTCGCGGAGCTGGGTGCCGCCGGCAAGGGGCAGCGCGTGAGCGCGCCCACCGCCAAGCCGGCCAAGCCGGTCAAGCCCGCGAGCGACGAGCTCGTGCTGGCCTCGTGGCACCTGCTGGTGGACGAGGGTGCGCTGCAGGACGGCGAGCCCTACCTCGCCGGCACCGGGCGTACCGCGGTGGCCCGCCTGTCGCCGGCCACTGCCGAGCGCATCGGCGTCAAGGATGGAGTCGTCACGCTGACGGCCGGCGGCCGCGGCGCGATCGAGCTGCCCGTGGTCCTCACCGAGATGGCCGATGGCGTGGTGTGGGTGCCCGCCAAGTCGCCGGGATCCTGGGTGGCCCAGGAGCTCGGCGTCGAGCCTGGTTCCCTTGTCCGCGTGAAGGGTGGCATCTGATGCTGACGCTTGCTGGGCTGCGCACCGAGGTCGTCGACCCGGCGTCCCTCACGGTGACGGAGGCGCTCGCGAACGACCCCCTGTGGCTGTCCATCGTGAAGGCCGTCCTGATCCTGGTCTTCCTGCTCACGTCCGTGCTGTTCGCGGTGTGGTTCGAGCGCCGCGTGATCGGCCGGCTGCAGGAGCGCCCCGGGCCCAACCGCCACGGTCCGTTCGGCCTGCTCCAGTCCGTGATGGACGCGATGAAGCTGCTGTTCAAGGAGGACATCACCGTCCGTGCTGCGGACAAGGTGCTGTACATCATCGCGCCCATGATCTCGGTGTTCTGCGCGCTGCTGATCTTCGCGGTGATTCCCTTCGGCCCCGTGACGAGCATCCCCGGCACCGACATCGTCACCCCGCTTCAGCTCACCGACTTCCCGGTGGCCACGCTGTTCATCCTGGCGTGCGCCGCGCTGGGCGTGTACGGCATCGTGCTGGGTGGCTGGGCATCCGGGTCGACGTACCCGCTCATGGGTTCCATCCGGTCGACGGCCCAGGTGATCTCGTACGAACTCGCGATGGGCCTGTCGCTCGTCACGGTGTTCCTGCTGTCGGGGACCATGTCGACCAGCGGCATCGTGGAGGCGCAGGCCGATCGATGGTGGATCTGGCCGCTGTTCCCCGCCTTCATCCTCTACGTCATCTCGATGGTCGGCGAGACCAACCGGCTGCCGTTCGACCTGCCCGAGGCGGAGGGCGAGCTGGTGGCCGGCTTCATGACGGAGTACTCCTCCATGAAGTTCGCGTGGTTCTTCCTGGCCGAGTACATGAACATGATCAACGTGTCGGCCGTGGCGGCCACGCTCTTCATGGGCGGCTGGCAGGCGCCTTGGCCGCAGTCGTGGCCGGGGGCCGAGTTCCTGAACTCCGGCATCATGCCGCCCATCTGGCTGATCCTCAAGATCTGGCTGCTGATGTTCGTGTTCGTGTGGATCCGCGGGTCGCTGCTGCGGTTCCGCTACGACCAGTTCATGAAGCTGGGCTGGAAGGTCCTGATCCCCGTGGGCCTCGGCTGGCTCGTGTTCTTCTCGGTGGGCCGCGCCGCCTTCGACGCGTGGGACCGCGACCTGGCTGTGTACGATGCGGTCGCCGGCTTGATCGCGATCCTGCTCACCGTCGCGGTGATCAGTTTCATCAAGGGCGAGCCCGTCGAGCCACAGGAGCCCGAGCACGAGGAGCTCGATGCGTTCGCCGGCGGCTTCCCCGTGCCGCCGCTGCCCCACCAGACCCTGCCCCCGTCACCCCGCTCCGGCCGCACGGTCGAGGCACGTGCGGGCGGCACTACGAGCGAAGGAGGCGCCGAATGACCGAGCACGACGACGTCTGGAAGGTCAATCGTGAGCGGGATGGCGAGGCCCAGCGCTTCGAGTCCAACTTCCCTGAGCCCGGTGCACTCGGCCGCGCCTTCGCGCCGGTCGCCGGCTTCGGCGTGACGATGCGGAACTTCTTCCGCCCCACGGTCACCGAGCAGTACCCGGACAAGAAGACCCCGGCGATGCCGCGCTATCACGGGCGCCACCAGCTCAACCGCTACGCGGACGGGCTCGAGAAGTGCATCGGCTGCGAACTGTGCGCGTGGGCCTGCCCGGCCGATGCGATCTACGTCGAGGGGGACTCGAACTCCGAGGACGCCCAGTACTCGCCGGGAGAGCGCTACGGCCGCGTCTACCAGATCAACTACCTGCGGTGCATCTTCTGCGGGCTGTGCATCGAGGCGTGCCCCACGCGTGCGCTGACGATGACCAACGAGTACGAGCTCGCCGGTCCCACCCGCGAGGGCCTCATCTACGAGAAGCAGGACCTGCTCGCCCCTATGCAGGACGCGATGCTGGCCGCCCCTCACCCGATGGTCCCCGACACGGAGGACGACGACTACTACCGCGGCGACGTGACCCAGGTCGTGGACGCCCAGGTCGAGTGGGTGCGCGAGCGCCGCCCCGACGACCCGACGCTGCCCGAGAACCGCGGCAAGGACCGTGACGGCGAGACCGCGGAGGCCCGCCGTGGTTAACGAGGTGCTCTTCTGGGTGGTCGCCACGATCACCGTGATCCCGGCGCTGTCCCTGCTGTTCGCGCGCAGGCCCGCGCACATCGCGATGTCGATCGTGCTCGTGATGGTGGGCCTCGCGGCGGCGTACGTGGGACTGGACGCTCCGTTCCTCGGCGTGGTGCAGATCGTGGTCTACACCGGCGCCGTCATGATGATGTTCCTGTTCGTGCTCATGCTGGTCGGCGTCGACCAGCGCGAGGATCTCAAGGAGACGATCACCGGCCAACGCTGGATCGCGCTGTTCGCGGCCGGCGGCCTGGCCATCCTGCTGATCGCCGTCGTGGGTCGCGTGACCATCGAGCCCGCCCCGCGCGGCGTGGTCGGCAATCCGGAAGAGATCGCCATGGTGCTGTTCGGCGAATACGTGCTCGTCATGGAGGTGCTGGGCGCGCTGCTCATCACCGCGGCCGTGGGCGCGCTGGTGATGACGCACGTCCCGCGCCTGACCCCGCGTCGGACGCAGACCGAGCTCCAGGCGGCCCGCGTGCTCGCCGGAGCGGACCCGGTCAACAAGCCGATGCCGGGCGTCTTCGCGCGCAGCAACTCGCTGGACGCCCCCGCGATCGATCCCGATGGGCAGCCCATCGAGCACTCCGTCTCCCGCGTGCTGGAGGCCAGGAACCAGATGGCCGAAGGCACCGAGTTCCGCGCTCGCCTCGAGAACACCAACAATCCCGAGGACTACCAGCGGCCGTCGGGAGCGCCGTCCGGCGACGCCGACGACCGCAAGGGCCGCCGCGAGGGCCGGGACGAGGAGGGCGCGCAGTGAACCCGATGAACTACGTGATCCTCGCGTCGATCCTGTTCGCGATAGGCTCCGCCGCGGTGCTGCTGCGCCGCAACGCGATCGTGGCCTTCATGGGCGTCGAGCTCATGCTGAACGCGGCGAACCTGTCCCTGGTGGCGTTCGCCCGCATTCACGACCAGCTCGACGGCCAGGTGATGGCCTTCTTCGTGATGGTGGTCGCGGCAGCCGAAGTGGTGGTGGGTCTCGCGATCATCATCGCGGTGTTCCGCGCCCGCCAGTCCATCTCGCTCGACGAACCCGCAGAGCTGAAGGGGTAGCGCATGCTGTCTGTGACCTGGCTGCTCATCGCCGTGCCCTTGGTGAGCGCCTTCGTGCTGCTTCTCGCCGGCCGTCGTGCCGATGCTTGGGGCCACTGGCTGGGCGTCGCCGCCTCCGGCGGCGCCTTCCTCATCGGCCTCATCGCCTTCCTGCAGATGCTCGGCCAGCCGGCCGATGCGCGTTCGACCAGCGTGCATCTGTTCTCGTGGATCCCCGGCAGCGAGCTGAACCTCGACGCCGGCCTGCTGGTGGACCCCCTGTCGATCACGTTCGTGCTCCTCATCACGTTCGTCGGCACTCTCATTCACGTGTACTCCGTCGCATACATGGAGACCGACCCGGACCGACGCCGGTTCTTCGCCTACCTGAACCTGTTCATCGCGGCGATGCTGCTGCTCGTGCTCGCGGACTCGTTCCTGCTGCTGTTCGTCGGCTGGGAAGGCGTGGGTCTCGCCTCCTACCTGCTGATCGGATTCTGGAACCAGCGCAGCGAGTACGCGACGGCCGCGAACAAGGCCTTCGTCGTCAACCGCATCGGCGACATCGGCCTGATCATCGCGATGGGCCTGATGTTCTCGTACTTTGGCGCCGTCGACTTCGCCACGGTCTTCGCCGAGGCTCCCGAGGCCAGCGCCGCGCAGCTGACGGCGATCGGCCTCATGCTGCTCCTCGCGGCCTGCGGAAAGTCCGCGCAGTTCCCGCTGCAGTCGTGGCTGGGCGACGCGATGGCCGGTCCCACTCCGGTGTCCGCACTCATCCACGCCGCGACGATGGTGACCGCGGGCGTGTACCTCATCGTGCGCTCCGCGCCGATCTTCAACGGGGCTCCCGACGCCCAGGTCGTGGTGGCGCTCGTCGGCGCCGTGACCCTGATCATGGGCGCCCTGATCGGCATGGCGAAGGACGACATCAAGAAGGCGCTGGCCGCCTCGACCATGTCGCAGATCGGCTACATGATGCTCGCGGCCGGGCTCGGCCCCATCGGCTACGCCTTCGCGATCTTCCACCTCGTCACTCACGGCTTCTTCAAGGCGGGCATGTTCCTCGGCGCCGGATCGGTCATGCACGCGATGGACAACCAGGTCGACATGCGCCGCTTCGGTGCGCTGCGTGGAGTGATGACAGTGACCTGGGTGACCTTCGGTCTGGGCTGGCTCGCAATCCTCGGCCTCCCGCCGTTCTCCGGCTTCTACTCGAAGGACAAGATCATCGAGGCCGCCTTCGTGGGCGAGGGATGGCAGCCGTGGGTACTCGGCGGGGCGGCGCTGATCGGCGCCGGGCTCACCGCGTTCTACATGTCGCGACTGTTCTTCATGACCTTCCACGGCAAGGCGCGCTGGACGGACGATCAGCACCCGCATGAGAGCCCGGCCCTCATGACCGTGCCGATGATCATCCTCGCGGTCGGCTCCGCGTTCCTCGGACTCATCCTCGCCTCGGGCGACCGCTTCACGCACTGGCTCGAGCCGGTGACGGGCCCCGCGGATCACCACGATCCGGTGCTGCCGGTGCCCGTGCTGATCGCGGCGACGCTGATCCTCGTGATCGCGGGCGTGGCGCTGGCGTGGCTCAAGTACGGCCGCCGCCCGGTCGCGGAGGATGCCTCCGTGGCGTCGCTCGCCACCATCACCGCGCGCAACGACTTCTTCCAGGACTCGGTCAACCGCGCGGCCCTGCAGCGTCCCGGCCAGCACCTCACCCGCACCCTGGTCTACCTGGATGCGACCGTGGTCGACGGCGCCGTCAACAAGCAGGCGCGTGGCTGGGCCGGACTGGGCGAGGCCTCGCGCCGCCTGCAGAGCGGCCAGGTGCGTTCGTACGCAGCGACCATGCTCGTGGGTCTCGTGATCGTCGCTCTCATCATCGTCGTGGGAGGTCTGTAAGTGTTCCCGTTCCTGACCATCCTGGTCGCCGTGCCGGTCGTGGGTGCGGTGCTGCTGTGGGCCCTGCCCGCATCGGCGCGCAGCCGCGCGCGCGAGATCGCGCTCGCCGTCACCGGCCTCGAGCTCGCGCTGTTCGCCGTCATGGCGCTGCAGTTCGACAAGTCCGATGCGGGGGCCTTCCAGTTCTCCGAGGTCTACTCGTGGATCCCGCAGATCGGCACCAGCTGGGCGCTCGGCGTCAACGGCCTGGGGCTGCTGATGATCGCGCTGTCCGTGATCCTGACGCCGCTGGCGATTCTCGCCGCGTGGCGAGAGGACGCCGACGAGTCCCGCCGGCGCCACTACCTGGCGCTGATTCTGCTGAGCCTGGCGTTCATGGTGGGCATCTTCGCGGCGCGGGACGTCTTCCTGTTCTACGTGCTGTTCGAGGCGATGCTGATCCCGATCTACTTCATGATCGGCGGCTTCGGTGGCGCCCAGCGCCGCTACGCCGCGGTGAAGTTCCTGCTGTATTCGCTGCTCGGCGGCCTCGTGATGCTCGTCGCAGTCGTGGCGCTGTACTTCGTGGGACCCGGCGGAGAGCAGGCGTTCCTCACCGACAACCTCACCGGTCTGGACCTGCCCGTGAACGCCGAACGCCTGATGTTCCTCGCGTTCTTCCTCGCGTTCGCGATCAAGGCCCCGATGGTGCCGGTGCACACGTGGCTGCCCGACGTGGCCGAGTCCGCCCGCGCGGGGACCACCGCGCTGTTGGTGGCGGTGCTCGACAAGATCGGCACGTTCGGCATGATCACGCTGTGCCTCGCGCTGTTCCCCAACGCGGCCCGGTGGGCCGCGCCGGTGATCATCGTGCTGGCCGTGATCTCGGTCGTGTACGGCGCGCTGCTCGCGATCGGCCAGCGGAACATGTTCCGCCTGGTCGCCTTCACGTCCGTCAGCCACTTCGGCGTGATGGTGCTCGGGATCTTCGCCTTCCAGGCGACCTCGATGGAAGGCGCGGCCTTCTACATGTTCAACCACGGGCTGTCGACCGGCGCGCTGTTCCTCCTCGTGGGGTTCCTGGTCGCGCGCTACGGGACGGCCGACGTCGAAGCGTACGGAGGACTTCAGAAGGTGGTCCCGGTGTTCGCCGGCACCTTCCTGATCGTCGGCCTGTCGGCGCTGTCGCTGCCGGGACTGTCCCCGTTCGTGTCCGAGATCATGGTCTTCATCGGCGCCTTCCCTGTGGCGGCCGCCGCGGTGATCATCTCCGCGCTGTCGGTAGTGCTCGCCGCGCTGTACATCCTGCTGACCTACAAGAAGGTGTTCACCGGACCACCCCGGGCCGACCTGGGGCAGGCGCGGGAGCTGTCCACCCGCGAACGGCTCGTGACCTGGCCGCTCATCGCGCTGATGCTGCTGCTGGGCTTCCTGCCGGGGATCGCCATCGACTACCTGAGCGCGCCCGCGGCTGATGCGGTCGCCCAGGTCACCATCGAGGAGGCCGGCGCGTGAACTTCGTGACCCCCGAGATCTCATGGGCGCCGCTGGCGCCGATCCTGATCGTGCTCGGCGCCGCATCGGCCGCCATCCTGATCGAGGCCTTCATCCGCACCCCGGCCACTCGCCGCGTGGTCCAGCTCATCGTGTCGCTGTTCTCCCTCGCGGCCGCTCTGGGCGTCGCGGCGATACAATGGGCGCTGCTCGACGGGGCCGGCACCGTGGTGATGGATCAGATGATCACCGTGGACCGCCAGGCGCTCGCGTGGCAGTCGATGCTCCTCGTGTTCGGCATCCTCGGAGTGATCCTGTTCGCCGCGCGCACGCGCGCCGGCGAGGAGGCCTTCACTGCCCTCGGGTCCGCCGCTCCCGGCTCGATGGAGGAGACGCTTGCACGCCGCAAGGGACTCCAGCTCACCGAGGTGTTCCCGTTGGGGCTGTTCGCGGTGGGCGGCATGATGCTGTTCACGTCGGTCACCGACTACATCTTCCTGTTCGTGGCGCTCGAGGTGTTCTCGCTGCCGCTGTACATCCTGGTGGCGCTGTCACGCCGGCGCCGACTGCTGTCGCAGGAGGCGGCGCTCAAGTACTTCGTGCTCGGCGCCTTCTCCTCCGCGATCTTCCTGTTCGGCGCCGCGCTCGTCTACGGCGCCACGACCTTCACGTCCTACTCCGCGGTCGCGTCCGTCATCTCCATGGCGGGAGACCGTGACCCGATCCTCATCACCGGCGCGGTGCTGATCGTCGCCGGCCTGCTGTTCAAGATCGGCGCGGTGCCGTTCCACTCGTGGACCCCCGATGCCTATCAGGGAGCCCCCACGCCGGTCACGGGATTCATGGCCGCGGCCACCAAGGCGGCGGCGGCCGCCGCACTGCTGCGCATCATGTACACGTCGCTGCACCCTCTCGAATGGGAGCTCAGCTGGCTGTTCTGGACGGCTGCGATCGCGTCGATGGCTCTCGGCACGGTGCTCGCACTCGTGCAGACCGACATCAAGCGCATGCTCGCCTACTCCTCCGTCGCGCACGCCGGGTTCATCCTGGTCGCGTTCGCGGGCCTCGAGGGCGAGGCGCTGAGCGCCCTGCCGTTCTACCTGCTCGCATACGGCCTGGCGTCGATCGGAGCGTTCGCGGTCGTGACGCAGGTGAGGGAGCGGAACGAGGACGGCGCGGTGGGGTCCGAGGCTCTCCGCCTGGGTCAGTGGGCGGGGCTCGGCAAGCGCTCGCCGCTGCTCGCCGGCGCGATGAGCCTGTTCCTGCTGTCCTTCGCGGGCATCCCGCTCACCGCCGGATTCGTCGGGAAGTTCGAGGCGTTCTCCGCGGCGATCGCGGGCGACGCCTGGCCGCTCGTGCTGATCGCGGTGATCGCCTCCGCGGTCGCGGCCTTCTTCTACGTGCGGCTCGTCGTGCTGATGTTCCTCACGGACGTGCCCGAGGGCGCCGAGCAGGACATCGACGTCGACGATAGCCCGCTTGCCAGGATCGTGATCTGGGTCACCGCGGTTGCGACCGTGCTGCTCGGGATCCTGCCCGCGCCGATCCTCGGACTGTTCGAGGACGCGGCCGTGCTCCTGGTCTCCTTGGGGGCGTGACCTGATGGCGCTGCCGCTAGGCTCCCCGGCGCTCGAGGAGGCGCTCACCCCGCGGCTCGCGATCGTCGAGGAGCGGTTGCGAGACGCGGTCGCGCAGTCGGATCGGCTCGCGCACGCCACCTCCCGTCACCTCGTGGACGCGGGCGGCAAGCGGCTGCGGCCCATGCTGACGCTGCTCACTGCGCAGCTCGGCGACGGTGCCCGCCCCGAGGTCGTGGACGCGGCCGTGGTCGTGGAGCTGACCCACCTCGCGACGCTGTACCACGACGACGTCATGGACTCCGCGCCCACCCGGCGCGGCGCACCGGCCGCGCACGAGGTGTGGGGCAACTCCGTGGCGATCCTCACCGGCGACCTGCTGTTCGCGCGCGCGTCCCGCGTGGTCGCCGGGCTCGGGCCCGAGGCCGTGCGCATCCAGGCCGAGACCTTCGAGCGGCTGTGCCTGGGCCAGCTCCACGAGACCGTGGGGCCGGATGACGGCGAGGATGCCGCCGAGCACTACCTGCAGGTGCTCGCGGACAAGACCGGTTCGCTGATCGCGACCTCGGCGATGTTCGGCGCCAAGTTCGCGGGCTGCGACGTGCGTACGGTCGAGGCCGTGACGCGATACGGCGAGCTCGCCGGCGTGGCTTTCCAGCTGGCGGACGACGTCATCGACGTGCGTTCCGACGCCGCGACCACCGGCAAGACCCCGGGAACCGACCTGCGTGAGGGAGTGCCCACCATGCCGGTACTGCTGTTGCGCAAGCGTGTGGCTGAGGGGCGGGGCAGCGACGCCGATGCGGACCTGCTCGCCGCGATTGACGGCGACCTCAGCGGAGACGACGCGCTGGACCAGGCGGTTCTCGCTCTGCGTGGCCACGATGTCGTCGACGAGACGAGCCAGCTGGCTCACGCGTGGGCGGGCCGCGCCAAGGAATCAGTGGACTGTCTGCCTGAGGGTGACGTGCGTGACGCGTTGCTGACCTTCGCCGACGCCCTCGTGGCGCGCGCCGCTTAACCCAAGCAAGCGCATCGGCCGACTGAAGCCTGCCTCACTTCCCCCACCACTTCTGCACACGGCTGTGACAGGAGTGGGTGGTGCGTCGGATGTGGTGTCGCACCGCCCTCGCCAGCCCCACCGTCACCAGGTGTGTGCAGAAGTGGCGCGGGGGAGGGCGCTAGACCGGCTCGACGGGCACGACCCTCGCCTCGCGGCGGCTCGGTCGAGCCCGCCAGCCATCGACCGTCAGCACCACGAGCGCGACCCACACGAGGATGAAGCCGATCCACCGGCTCAGGGGCATGGGCTCGCCGAAGTGCCACACCGCGAGGACGAACATCAGCGTGGGGGCGATGTACTGCAGCAAGCCCGTGACGTACAGCGGCAGTCGCCGCGCGCCGGCTGCGAACAGCAGCAGCGCGCCTGCCGTGAACGCTCCGGTCGACCACAGCAGCACGTCGTGGCCGATCCCCAGCCCGGGCTCCCCGCGTGCCAGGAACGTGGCCTGGCCGGACTGGTGGATCCACACGATCGCGGCCACCGCGACCGGCACCAGGATGGCGGTCTCAACAGTGAGGCCCGTCACCGCATCGACCTTCCCGCCCACTCTCTTCTTGATGAGTCCGTACAGGCCGAAGGACGTAGCCAGCACCAGCGCGATCCACGGGAACTCGCCGAGTCCGAAGCCGATCACCAGCACCGCGACCACGGCGATGCCGATCGCGACCAGTTGCAACCGGCGCAGCCGCTCCCCGAGGAACACCACGCCGAGCGCCACCGTGAACAGTGGGTTGATGTAGTAGCCGAGCGCGGCCGAGTTCACGTGGTCGGTGACGACCGCGTACACGTAGATGAGCCAGTTGATGGCGATGAACACGGCGGCAGCGGCCAGCGTGAGCAGGTTGCGACGGTTGGCGACCGCCCCCTTGAGCCGCGCCCAGCCGCCTATGACGGCGACGATCGCCGCGCACACGAGGACGGACCACAGCGCCCGATGCGCGGTGATCTCGACCGCGCCAGCCGGCTCGAGGGCGTGCATCAGTAGGGGGAATCCGCCCCACATCAGGTACGCACCGGCGCCGAACGCGAGCCCGGCCCTGCTCAAGGATTCGTTCACCTGGCGATTGTGTCACCGGGGGCGCGGCACGACGGCCGATGCGCGGGCTGGGTGTGCCTGCGGGTGCCAGTCGGGCAGGTGCTGGCACCGGCGCCGTTCCGCCCCACCTGCGGGTCAGGTCAGAATCCGCCTCATCAGCACGCGCGGCTTGCCGCCGCCCTTCGAGGTGGTGTCGGACGCCTTGGTGAATCCGTGTCGCTCGAACAGCGACGCGGTGCCCACGTAGGCCGAGGCGACATCGATTCTGTCGCCGCCGGTGTCTGCGGGATACCCCTCGACGATGGTGGCACCGCGAGAGCGCGCGTAGTCGACGGCGCCATCGAGGAGTACTCCCGCGAGGCCCTGCCGGCGGTGGCCGGCCCTCACGACGAAGCACACCACCGACCACACGGGCTCGTCGTCCAGGGAGGGGATCACGCGGGAGTGGACCAGCCGGTGATAGCTCGCGCGCGGGGACACGGAGCACCAGCCCACCGCCTGCCCCTCCCTGTAGGCGAGCACGCCCGGCGGGATGTCCTCCCCGCACAGCTCGTAAAGGGTGTCGGCGCGGGCCCTCGCGGGCTGGTCCTTGATGCGCGGATCGCCTGCGCTGAGCCGCATCGCCAGACACCAGCACGCGGGTGTGTCGAGGCTCTTGGGCCCCAGGATCGCGCGGACGTCCTGCCAGCGCTCCTGGGTCGCGGGCACCACCGCGATGGCCGCTGTGCCCGGGTCCGCGTCGTCCCTCATGCGACCACCTTAGAGCGGACGCAAGACACGGGCCCAGGCAAGGCAGGCTGACCGGGCCAAGCGGACGGCATCACACCGCCGCGGCGAGCCGCCTCATTCCACCGCGGCGAGCCGCCTCATTCCGCCGCGGCGATCCAGGCCAGCATGGCGGCACGCGAGTTGCCGTCGTCGATGCCGTCCTCGGACAGCGCGATGGCCTCGTCCCACGCCGCCGCGGCCTGCTCCGGCCCCGCGAGTGCCTGGTACATCAGCAGGTAGTCGCCGAACGGCACGTCGTAGCCGTCAGGCGCCGCAGACTCGATCGACCGCAGCGCGGTCTCGACCGTAGCATCGTCGGTGGGCGCGAGGTGCTGTTGCACAGGCGCCATCGGGATCAGCTCGATGCCGAGCATGGCGCTCGGCTCCGCGCTGAACCATGTCGAGTGCTCCCGCTTGCCGCCCCACTGGAGCGCCACGATGTCGTGCTCGTACTCGTCGAACCCCTCAAGGTCGGGTCGCAGCCAGCGGTTGACCGCTGCGTCTGCCTCGGCCGACAGGGCCCACGTCGCCGTGTCGGCGAGCGACTCGTCGCCGCGGGCGGCGGCCCAGGCGGCCACCCCGTTCCACGCGAGCACCGCCTCCGAGCTGGACTCCTGGTTGTTGCCGTCGCCGAACGGCGCGAAGCCGCTCGCCCACGAGTGCCCTGCGAAGGGGTCGAAAGCGCGCAGCACCGGGAAGGCCTCGGCGTCTGCGGGGCTTGCGATGTCGGCCGCCACGAGGTCCATGACCGGAGCGAGGTCCTCTTCGAGCGACGGGTCGCGGTCGAGAGCGACCGCGGCGGCGTTCAACAGGTAGCCGTAGTGGAAGTGGTGGTCGTTGAACTCTTCCGAGCCGAATGCGGCCTCGAGTCCCACGACTCCCTGCAGCTGATCGTCGTACTCGAAGCATCGCTCCGAGCGACCGTCGCAGCCTGCAGCGTCCGCCCAGGTCAAAAGCTGGTCGGAGAGCGCGCCGGCGAACCCGTCAGCGAGGTCCGTCTCGCCCAACGCGTCTGAGATGGTCACCAGCATGGCGTGACGGTGCAGCGCCTTGGACCCGAAGTAGGTGTCGGCGGGGAACACGGGCTCGACCTGGGCCTCGGCCTCGAGGGCCGCGACGATCTCCGCACGGTGCTCGTCCGTGATGGCACTGAGGTCGAGACCGAGGTCCGGTTCGATGACCGGCACGGACCAGGTGACCGTCGACGCCGAGCATGCCGCGAGCTCCCCATTGATGGAGGGGTAGGTGCCGAGGTCGCATTCCATCCCTTCGGCGCGCTCGCGTGGAACGGCGACGACGGTCGGCTCGCCCTCTGGCGCATAGGTGAGCGCAGTGGTCGCGGCGTCGCCATCGAGGGCGTAGTTCACATCGACGCCGTCGACGGGTGCGCCCACGGCTGCCGCGACGGCTGCCGCGTCGCCGTCGTCGGGGACCGCGAACATCTGCAGGTGATCACCCGACGACAGGGTGACCGTCGAGCCCTCGACGGTCGCGCTCGCGGACGCGATGCCGTACGTACGGCCACCGGCGTCCATGGTCCACACGCCGTCGCCGGCCTCGGTGGGCGCGGGTGCGACCGTGAGGGACAGGTCGTCAGTCGCGGTGACTCCCACGAGGGGAGATCCCGCGGCGAGGCTCACCGCCGCGTCGCCGTAGGCGAGACTGACGGCGACGGTGTCCGCGGCGGTCGCGACGGGAAGTCCCGTCGCGCCCTCGACTGTGACCGTGACGTCGCTCGATGCCGGGCCGACGATCGTGTCGGGCCCAGCAGTCACCTGAGGAACGCCCCAAGCGAAACCGCCGTCGGTCGACGCGAACGACAGCGGCGCGGGAAACGCCACGAAGGGCTGATCGCCGAACACCAGGCCGGAGTACCAGCGGTTGGTCGGGGGGACCACGCCGTCGGCGACTCGCGCCGTCGCGGCGGAATCGCCGTCTCGTGTGGGAAGCACGGAGGGGTCGGCGGTTCCCGGTGCAGCGACGGTGTCACTGCCGGGAGCGACGAGGTCGCCGGCGCTCGCGGTCGGGGCATCGGCGCTGGCGCTCGTGCTCGGACTCGGGTCCGGGGTGCTCTCCGTCTGGTCGTTGGATCCGCCGTCGCAGCCCGCAAGGACGACGAGAGCGCCCGTCACGGCCGCGGCGGCCCAGATGTGTCGTCTCATGTCATAGTCCGATCTGCTCAAGGAAGTCTGTGGCGGCGTCGCGCAGTCCGGCCAGCGGGCCGTCGTCGCGGAGATCCACCGTGGCGGTCACGGGGGTCCCGGGTGCCGTCAACCCGGCGGGGTCGCTGTCGGTGATCTCGTCGGAGTCCACGCGCACGAAGGCCCGCGCCGCGCCTTCCTCGGTGGCGACCTCGATCTCTTCGATCGAGCCCACCACGATGGAGCGGTCCGGCAGGCGCACCTCCACCGGGGCGCCGAGCTGGAGGCGGTCGAAGTCGCGGGGGGTGAGGACGAAGTCCGCGCTGATGTAGAGCGACCCCTCCTCGTAGACCTGGGCCACGATGCCGCCTGCGGGCACGTATCCGCCCACAGCCGTGGGGACCTCGGCCACCGTGCCGTAGGCGCTCGCGGTGACGGTCCACAGCGGACTGAACTCCTCGTCGCCGCCATCCGATGACTCCTCATCGGAACTCGACGACGAGGCTGTCGCTGGTGCTGCGGCCTCGGGGGACGAGGCATTGGCCACGTCGGCAGCCTCCGCCTCTTGCGCATCGGCCTTCGCCTCGCGCTCTTCAGCTTCCGCCTCCCTTTCGAGGTCCTGCTGACGAGCGAGGCTGTCGATGGTGAACAGCACGTCGCCCTCGGCGACGTGGGCGCCCTCCTCGACGTGCTGCTCGACGATCTTGCCGGCGTAGTCGGTGCCGATGGGCAGTTCGGTGGCGGTGATGGTGGCGCTCTGCGATGTGGCGCTGGATTCGCGCTCGGTGTAGACGAACGTCAGGGCGGCGATGATCACGAGCACGCCCAGCGTGCCGAAGAAGAGTTTGAAGCGGGTGGCCCAGGTCATGAGGACTCCTTCTCAAGGGTGGCGGTGCCGTGGCCCCAGACGGGGGCGAACGCGCGCTCGGTCGGACGGGCCACCACCGTGCGGGTGGGTGGCGCGACCTTCTTGCGGGCCGACACGGGTGTGGACAGTTGGCGGCCCTCGCGGGCTGCGGCGACGAGGAACGTCGCAAGGATGATGGTGTTGGTCACGTTCCAGGCAGTCGCGAGCGACAGCGACCCGTTGCCCAGGTCCCTGGTGATGCCCACCACGGAGGTGAGCGCGAGAAAGACGAAGATCAGCACCTGCGGAACGATGAAGTTGAACGGAGACCCGCCCTTGGTGGTTCCCGTCGCCTGCCACCCGACGTCCTTGCCCCTCAGGGCATTGACGAGGGCCTTCACGTAGATCGGGAACGACACCGCGGCGAGGGTCAGCGTCTGCCAGCGGAACGAGCCGAGCGTGTACCAGGCGAACAGGATCTGCAGCGCGTAGAAGCCGGCGTAGTACATGAACCAGGTCAGCGCCGACGTCTCGAGGGTCATCGGCTGCAGGTCGAAGAAGATGTCCATCGGCGGCAGCATGAGCAGGATCAGCGGCGCGATCCCCGTGAGATAGAACGTCGCCGTGACGAGATACTGCACGCGCTGCTCCAGCGTGAGACGGACGTCGCGGCGGAACGGGTTGCGGTTGAACAGGATCTCGAATCCGCCGGTCGCCCACCGCAGCTGCTGCTTCGAGTACGCCTCGATGGTCTCGGGAGCCTCGCCGACGGCGAGCACGTCCGGGATGAAGACGGACTTCCAGCCGGCCTCGTGCATCATCAGCGACGTCCACACGTCCTCCGACTTGGAGCCGGTGTAGATGCCATCGACGTCCTCGACGGCCTCACGGCGGAAGATCACGTTGGTGCCGACGCAGAAGGCGGCGTTGAATCGGTTGCGGCCGGGCTGAATGAACCGGTAGAAGACGGCCTGCATGTAGCCGGCGCCGCGCGCGATCGTCGTGCGCAGGTTCCCGTAGCTCTGGGGCGTCTGGACGAAGGCGAGGTTCGCGTCGTGGAAGAACGGCAGCGTCTCCTCGAGGAAACCGGGACTGGGCACGAAGTCCGCGTCGAAGACCGCGAAGAACTCGCCCTTGGCGAGAGTGAGCGCGTGGTTGATGTTGCCCGCCTTGGCGCCGCCCGAGGTGAGTCGTCGCACGTAGCGCGCGCCCTCTGCCGCCGCGAGGTCCCGCACGGCGTCGCTGTGACCGTCGTCGAGCACCCAGGTGGTGTGGCTCCCGCGCACCTTCAGCGCCGCGCGCACTGTCCCCCGGATCACGTCGAGGTCCTCGCCGTACGTGGTGATGAAGATGTCGACGCCTACCCCGTGCCCGTCGATCTGGGTGGGCCACAGGTGCGGTGGCCGCTGCTCGTGCTGCGCGTCGACGCGGTACAGGGCGTCCTTGGCGCGGAAGTACGCGAAATCGCGGGGGTTGTGTCCGCCCGACAGGATCGTCCACATCCCGAAGAAGGCCTGCGCCACGAGCACCGTCTCCGCGATGATCACCATGGTGTACGGCAGCAGATCGCCGCGGTGGCTGGGGTCGAGCAGGAACCCCGCGTACAGGAGGGTGCCGAGAGCGGCCACGCCCACGGTGAGGAACATGATCGGGCTGGGTGACGTGCCCGTCTCCGTCGTCGGCAGGGACGCCTCGGGGCGGGCATGGGCTTTTCGGGGTGCAGACATGTCTCACTCCAGAAGTGGGCGGGCCGCGGGCATGCTGTGGCCCGGGAAGAGGTGGGTGGCGACGTCGCCTTGGCCGGCGCTGGTAGGCCGGGATCAAGTGGTCGGTTCGTCGTCGGTGGCGATGGCGCCGTCGGGCGGCGCCCTGCTCAGTCAGGGCCAGTCAGTGCCAGGGTCTGGAGCACGGCCTGATCACCACTGTAGGTCAGGGGCTCTCTCAGAAATGTCTCAGATGTGCCCGATGACGCTCTGAACAGGGCATATGTGGAGGGCTTGTTTCCGACGGACCCAGCAGAGGGGCCGATGCGGGTGCCGGCCTCCCAGCCCGGCGAGGGTGCGGTGGGCGGCTGGCATCACTGCGACGCCGGCGCGCGATGCGGCGCCGCCGCGATCCACGCGAGCATCGTGGCACGGCTGTTGCCGCCGTCGATCGCGGTGTCGGGCAGGTCGATCGCCTGCTCCCAGGCGCTGGCGCGCTGACTGTCCCCGGCGAGCGCCAGATACATCAGCAGGTAGTCCCCGAACTGCACGTCGAATCCTCGCGGCGCGGCCTCGGCGACGGCCTGCTCGATGCGCTCCGCCCCCACCTGCGCGAGCGGCATGGCCTGTGCCGGCGACGCCGGGATGAGCTGGATCCCCAGCATCGCGCTGGGCTCGGGTGAGAACCACGTCGCGTAGTCGCGCTTGGCTCCCCACTGGAGCGCCACGATCGAGTGCTCGTAGCCGGCGAATGGCGAGAGGTCGGGCGCGAGCCACAGTCGGCGCGCGGCCTCGGCCTCGGCGGCGAGCAGCCAGCGCGCGCGCTCCTCGAGCGCCGCGTCGCCGCGCACCTGGGCCCACAGTGCGACGGCGTTCCAGGCGGCGACCGCCTCGGAGCTCGATTCCTGGTTGTTGCCGTCGGCGAACGGAGAGAAGCCGGAGGCCCACGAGTGCCCCTCGACCGGGTCGAAGGTGCGGATCGCGGGCATCGGTCCCCCCTCGCCATGAGCGATGTCCGCCGCCACCAGGTCGAGGACCGGGCCGATCTCGTCGGCGAGCTCGGGGGATTCGGCGCCCATCACGGCGGCCGCGTGGAGGAGATACCCGTAGTGGAAATGGTGGTCGTTGAACTGCTCGGACCCGAACGCCGCGGCGTAGCCCACCACGCCCTCGAGGGTCGAGTCGTACACGAAGCAGCGATCCGCCGCGGTCGCGCATCGATCCGGGTCCGCCCACATGCGCAGCTGCTCGGTGAGCACCGCCGCAAGGTCGGCAGCGATCGCGTCCTCCCCGAGTGAGCGGGCGATCGTGAGCAGGTTCGCGAGGCGGGAGAGCGCCTTGGCGCCAAAGTACGTGTCGGCCGGGAGTTCGGGCGCTGTCGCGACGTCCGCGATCAACGCGTCGCGAATCGCGGCACGCTGCGAATCCGCCACCCCCTCCAGTTCGAGCGCGTCGCGGGGCGCCACGGCGCCGACGTCCCACCGGGCCTCCTGCATGTGGCACACCGCGTACGGACCGTTGATCGTGGCGTAGGTGCCGAGATCGCATCCCCATTGGGCCTTGTCCGCCCGAGACTCGGGCATCGCGACGACGGTCGGCGTGCCGTAGTCGAGGCTCGTCGTGGCCACGTCCTGTCCCGCCCAGCCCGACCACTCCACGCCCGTCACCACGTCTCCGAGCGCGTCCCCGAATGCGTCGGCCTCACCCCCGTCGGGCACCGCGAAGAATTGGGCCGTGCCGCCCTCCTCGAGGCTCAGCGCCGTGCCGTCCACCTCGCCGCCCTCGATCAGCAGTCCGTACTCTCGTCTGTCGACGACGGCGGTGGCGACCCCTCCGCCCGTGGCGGAGAAGGCGACGCTCAGCTCCGCCTCGACGGCCGGGCCGGCCGTGAGCCCCACGACGGGCCAGCCCTGGGCGAGCGACATGCTCGCGTCACCCCAGGTGACCGTGACGCTCACGGGGCCGGCGGCGCTGACGACGCCATGCCCGGATGCGCCCGTGATCGCGACCGTGATGTCGCCGCGCGCCGGGGCGAGGATCGCATCGGCGCTGTCCCCTGGAGTGGTGAGGCCGAGCGTGAGGCCCCCGTCGATGGTTGCCACCGACAGGGGCTTGGGAAACACGGGGAGCCCTGGTTCTCCGAAGGCGAGGGACGAGTACCAGCGGTTGGTGGGCGCAATGGCGCCGTCGCCCAGCCGCGTCGCCACGTCCACGGCAGTGGAGTCCTCCGCGAGCACAGCGACGTCCGCCGGCGAGGGGGACATCACGGGCTGCTCGGCCGCCGCGCCCCCGTCGCAGGCCGATGCGCCGGCAGCGATGGCGACGCATGTCGCCAGGGCAGCGGGGGCGCGGGGCGACTTCACAGCCCGACCCTCTCGGCCAGATCGTTCACCATGTCATTGACTCCCGCGAACGGACCGTCGTCCCTGAGCTGCAGGGTGGCGGCGAGCGGCGTCCCCGGCTTGACCAGGGCGTCGCCGTCGGTCCGGCCAAGGTCCTCCGACGCGATGCGGGCGCTGACGTGCGCGACGCCGTCGACGGTCTCGACCGTGAGATCCTCGACGGTGCCCGAGAGCTCGCGCTGGTCAGGCAGGCGCAGATCGACGGTCGCCGAGTCCTCGAGTCGCCCGAAGTCCCGGGGCGTGAGCACGAACTCCGCGACCGCGAACATCGTGCCGTCCGCGTCGATGCTGGCCAGCACGTCGCCGGGGGAGGCGTAGGAGCCGCTGTTCACCATCACCTCTGCGACGGTGCCGTCGACCCCCGCGCGCACGATGAGGATGCCGTCGTCCTGGACCGACGCCTCGATGGCCGACACGGCTCCGGTGTCCAGATCCCTCGCGAGCTGCAGGCTCTGCACCTCGAACATCCGCTGGCCCTCGTAGACGGTGTCTCCGGGCTTGACGTGCGAGGTCGTGACGATTCCGCTGTAGTCGGTGCCCACCGCATAGGAGGCGGCGAGGATGGACGCGCTCGCGCTCGTCACCTGCGTCTGACGTTGGTTGAACACGAGCGTCGCCGCCGCCACCACCGCGAGCACCACGATGGTGCCGAACACCAGCTTGAGTCGGTTGCGCCAGGTCATCGGACCAGCTCCTTCTCTCGTCGTGCGCGACGGGTGCGCGCGGTCTGACCTGTGGCCGCGGGCTGCCGCGCGGCCTGGATGGCCGCGTCGCCCTCCGGACGGGCGACAACGGTCCGGGGACCTTGCGGGGGCGCGGGGTCGGGTGCGCCCGGGCGCGGCGACAGCGCCCGGCCCTTCCGGAGCGCACGCGCCTCGCGTCGAGCCGCGTTGACGAACGCCCCCAGGATGACGGTGTTGGTGATGTTCCACGCCGTCGCGAGGGTGAAGACCCCGTTGTCGACGTCCCGCCAGATCGCGACGCCACTTGTCAGCACCAGGAACAGGAAGAACAGCAGCTGGGGGACGATGAAGTTGTACGGCGATTGGCCGCGGGCGGTGCCGGTCGACTGCCAGCCGACGTCTCGCCCCGTGAACGCGTTGACGAACGCCTTGACGTAGATGGGAAAGCTCACCGCGGCGAGCGTCAGCGTCTCCCACTTGAAGGAGCCGAGCGTGTACCACGCGAGGACGATCTGCATCGCGTAGAAGCCGCAGTAGTACAGCGCCCAGGTGAGCACCGTGAGCGACAGGTTCATGGGTCGCAGGTCGAAGTAGATCTCGAGCGGCGGCACCAGGATCAGCAGCAGCGGGCTGATGCCCGTCAGATAGAACGAGGCCGTCACGAAGTACTGGATGCGCTGGTCCATGGTGAGCCGACGGTTGACCAGCGGGAGGCGAGTCAGCAGGATCTCGAATCCGCCGGTGGCCCATCGCAGCTGCTGCTTGGAGTACGCCTCGATCGTGTCCGGGGCCTCTCCGATGGCGAGCACCTCGGGGATGAACACCGATCGCCAGCCGCGCTCGTGGAGCGCGAGAGACGTCCACACGTCCTCCGATTTGGAGTCGGTGCAGATGCCGTCGACGTCGTCGATCGCCGCGCGCCGGAAGAGCACGTTGGTGCCGACGCAGAAGGCCGCGTTGAACCGGTTGCGCCCTGGCTGGATGAATCGGTAGAAGACCGCCTGCATGTACGCGGCGCCGCGTGCGACGGTGGTGTGAAGATTGCCGTACGCCTGGGGCGTCTGAACGAACGCCACCAACTCGTCGACCATGAACGGCACGGTCTCGGTGAGAAAGGTGGGGTGGGGGACGAAGTCCGCGTCGAAGATCGCGAAGAACTCGCTCTTGGCCAAGGTCAGCGCGTGGTTGACGTTGCCCGCCTTGGCGCCGCCGGAGCTGAGCCGGCGCACGTAACGCGCCCCGATCTCCGCGGCGAGAGCGCGCACGTCGTCCGATCGCCCGTCGTCGAGGATCCAGGTGCGGTGACGGCCGTGCATCGCGAGTGCCGCGGTCGCGGTGCGCCGCACCACATCCAGGTCCTCTCCGTACACGGTGATGAAGACGTCGACGTCCACGCGCCGCCCCTCAAGGGTCAGCGGCCTGTCCTGGGGCGCGCGATCGTCCGCGGGCTCGAAGAGGGAGCGCTTGGCGCGGTGGGAGGCGAAGTGCTCCGGGCTCTGGCTCGCCGACAGGATGGTCCACATGGCCAGCAGCGCGTGGAAGACCAGCACCGACTCGGCGGTGATCACCATGATGTAGGGCACGAGGTCGCCCCGGTTGCTCGGGTCCAGCAGGAACCCGGTGTACACGAGGATGCCGAGCGTGCTGATGAGCACGAGCAGGATCATGACGGGCGAGGGTCCGCGACCATCGCCAGTGCTCGTGCTGGTCTGTGGGGGCGTGACGGTTTCAGCGTCGACGGCCATGGCACCTCCAGGGCGCGTGTCGATGAGGATGAGGATCGACGGCGCTGGCGGTGGCGCCCGTCAGGCGCCTTGCGTCGAGGCGGTGTGCGGGGCCTCGGTTCCATAGTCGACGGGGGTGTCCCGTATGTCTACATCGTCATGTAAACCTTGGGTGACGTTTGTGTGACATGTCTCACATCGGCGCGCCGCGCCGTGTCAGTGCGGGAGGCCCGCGTCCACGAGTCCGCGGCTCACGCGCAGGCGGTGTTGCGCGCGGGCGAACACGAGCCGGTCGACGAGCAGCGTGAAGGCGAGCACGATGAGGATGGTGGCCATCATCTCGGTGAGCTCCCCGGTCTCGCGAGAGCGGTCGATCACGTCGCCGATGCCGGTGCCGGACAGTGCACCGGAGAAGATCTCGCCGGCGACGAGGCACCTGAAGGCGATCGACCATCCGAGTTCGAGCCCAGTCGTGATTCCGGGCAGCGCGGCCGGCATCACCACGTGTCGCAGCAGCGCACCCCGATCCGCGCCGAAGGTGCGGCCCGCGCGGATGAGCAGCGGCGGCACGTTCTTCACCGCGGACCGGGTGCCCAGCATGATCGCGGGCATGGCGCCGATGCTGACCACGGCGGCGAGGGACCACGGGGACGTGCCGAGCACGACGGCTGCGACGGGGATCCACATCGAGGTGGGCATGCCCTGCAGCGCGGCGAGGTACGGGGACAGCCCGCGATCGAGCCAGGTGCTCGAGCCCAGCAGCAGTCCCAGTGCGACGCCGCCGACGGCCGCGACCGCAAAGCACGCGCCCATGAACAGGGTGATGCGCCCGAAGATCGACGCGAGCTGTCCGTCGCCGGCCATCCGCCCGAGCTCCCCGGCCGTCGCGACGGGCGTGGGCAGCGCATCTGCGACTCCGGCGGCGAGTGCCCACAGTAGCGCGAGGACGATGCCGGTGACCACGATCGGCGTGGCGCGACGCCACCAGGGAGCCTCGCTGCGCACCTCGAGCGGAGCCCCGTCGCGGGTCGGCAGCCTAGATGTTGACATACGAGTCCCCGCCCTCTCGCGGGGCCGAGATCCCCAGCTGGTCGGCCGCGTCGAGAAGCCTTCGCACGGTGGCGGACAGGGCGACCACTCGCTCCGACTCCACCACGCGTGGGCGATGGAGGGTGATCGGCACATCGCCGATGATCCGGCCCGGACCGGACGAAAGCACGATCACGCGATCGCCGAGGGCGACCGCCTCGCGCACATTGTGGGTGACGAACACGATCGTCACCCCGGTCTCCGCCCACAGTTCCTGGAGTTCGACGTGGAGGCGGTCACGGGATGGCGCGTCGAGAGCGCTGAACGGCTCGTCCATCAGCAGCACCTGCGGGCGCATCGCGAACGCGCGTGCGAGCGCGGCGCGCTGCCGCATGCCTCCCGACAGCTGGTGTGGGTGGAGCTGAGCCGCATCGGCGAGCCCCACCTTTCCGAGCCACCGCGCCACGATCTCATCGCGTTCCGCCGCAGGCACACCGGCGTTTCTGAGCCCGAAGGCGACGTTGTCGCTCACCGACAGCCACGGGAACAGCGCGTGCTCCTGAAACACCATGACGCGGTCCGGGCCGGGACCGCGCACCTGGGCGCCCGCGACGGTGACGTCTCCTCGGGCCGGCCTCGTGTGGCCCGCGAGCAGGTCGAGCATCGTCGACTTGCCGCATCCTGACGGTCCCACGACGCACACGAACTCGCCGGCCGAGACCTCGAGGTCCACGCCGTCCAGCGCGAGCCTGCCCCCGCCGGTGTCCGCGAAGGCCTGGGAGACGCCCCGCAGCGAGACCGCAGCACTCATCAGATCGTCACGTGGGCATCGGCGCCGGTGCCGGGGGCGGTCGCCCGTGCGGTCCCCGCGCCGATCGTGTTGCCATCCTGCGGATCGACCACGCAGAAGGCGCCCGTGCGCCGGTGACGGCCGTAGTCCTCGATCGCGAGGGGCTGCGCGAGCTGGAACTGCACCACCCCGATGTCGTTGAGCAGCAGCTCGTGGCCGGGGGCGATCGACGAGTCGAGGGTCCCGCCCGGCAGAGAGATGTCGAGAATCCCGTCGATCGCGGTGACCATGGCCTGCACCCGTGCCGACCCGTGCTGGATCAGCACCCTGTCGCGCACCCGCAGGGGTCGGTCCGTGAGCCACGCGACGTGGGCGTGGAACGCCCGTTCGGGCGCCACGGCGTCGCTCGCGCTCGACAGCAGGTCACCGCGCGCCACGTCGACGTCATCCGCGAGGCGGATCGAGACCGACAGCCCGGTGTGCGCCTGCTCGAGCGGCCCGTCCGCGGTGTCGATTCCCGCCACCGTGGTGCGGCGCCCGGACGGCTGGACCACGACGGCGTCTCCCACCCGGACCGTGCCCTCGGCGACCTGGCCCGCGTAGCCCCGGTACTCCCGGAACTCCGGGGCGATGGCCGCGTCCTGCGGCCGCAGCACCCACTGGACGGGCATTCGCCAGCCTGTCTCGGTCGCGCGTGCCTGCTCCGCCGTCGGGTGCTCGATGCCGCGCCGGTGGGCGGCGGCGAAGTCGTCCGCGCCCTGATCGATGCTGGGCACCGTCTCGAGTACCTCGAGCACGGTGGGGCCGTCGTACCAGGGGGTGAGGTCGGAGCGCAGAGCGACGTTGTCACCCTTGAGCGCGCTCACCGGCACCGTCACCACGTTGGTGAGGCCGAGCGACTCGGCGTGGGTGTGCACGTGCTGTGTGATGGACCGGAAGGGTCCCTGGGCGTAGTCGAGCAGGTCGATCTTGTTGACCGCGACGATCACGTGCGGAACGCGCAGCAGCGCCGCCACCGCGAGGTGGCGCTTGGTCTGCTCCACCACCCCGTAGCGCGCGTCGATCAAGACGACCAGCGCATCGGCCGTCGAGGCCCCGGTGACGGTGTTGCGCGTGTACTGCACGTGGCCGGGGCAGTCCGCGAGGATGAACGTGCGCTGGGGCGTCGAGAAGTAGCGGTACGCCACGTCGATGGTGATTCCCTGCTCGCGCTCGGCGCGCAGGCCGTCGGTCAGCAGGGCGAGGTCGACCTCCTCGCCGCCGCGCTCCTTCGAGACGCGCTCCATCGCCGCGTAGGCGTCGGCGAGGATCGACTTCGTGTCGTGCAGCAGCCGGCCCACGAGAGTGGACTTGCCGTCGTCGACGGAGCCGGCGGTGGCGAACCGCAGCAGGGAGGTGCGCCGGGCGTCGGGGGCGTAGGCCGCCACGGTGGCCGTCTCGGGGGCGGTCATCAGAAGTAGCCTTCCTTCTTGCGGTCTTCCATGGCGGACTCGGAGAGGCGGTCGTCGGCGCGGGTGGCCCCGCGCTCGGTGATGCGGGTCGCCGCGACCTCGGCGATGATCTCGTCGAGCGTCGAGGCCGTCGACTCCACCGCCCCCGTGCACGAGGCGTCGCCGACCGTGCGGTACCGCACCGATCGGGGCTCCGGGGAGTCGGTGTCGCGCACGCGCACGCTCGCGTGCGGCGTGAGCCACATGCCGTCGCGCGCGAAGACGTCGCGCTCGTGCGCGAAGTAGAGGCCGGGCAGGTCGATCTGCTCGCGCTGGATGTAGCGCCACACGTCCAGCTCGGTCCAGTTGGACAGCGGGAACACCCGGACGTGCTGGCCGGGCAGGTGCTGCGGGTTGTACAGGTTCCACAGTTCGGGGCGCTGGTTGCGCGGGTCCCACTGCCCGAACTCGTCGCGTAGCGACACCACGCGCTCCTTGGCGCGCGCCTTCTCCTCGTCACGGCGGGCGCCGCCGAACACCACGTCGTAGCCGTGGCCCACGATCGCGTCGAGCAGCGGCACGGTCTGCAGCGGGTTGCGGGTGCCGTCGGGGCGCTCGCGCAGCCGGCCGTCGTCGATGTAGTCCTGAACGCTGGCGACCTGCAGGCGCAGTCCCAGCCGCTCGACCGTGCGGTCACGGAACTCGATGACCTCGTCGAAGTTGTGCCCGGTGTCGACGTGCAGCAGCTCGAACGGCACGCGGCCCGGCCAGAAGGCCTTGGTCGCGAGGTGCAGCACCACCACCGAGTCCTTGCCGCCGCTGAACAGCAGCACGGGCTTGCGGGCGGTGCCCACAGCCTCCCTGATGATGTGAATGCCCTCGGATTCGAGGGCATCAAGGGTGGTCATGGTCGTCGTCACGTCGTCCTCGCTCATGTGTGGATCCCGCATTCTGTCTTGCCCTGGCCGGACCAGCGCCCGGCGCGCGGATCCTCGCCCGGCGCCACCTTGCGCGTGCACGGCGCGCAGCCGATGCTCGGGTAGCCCTGCGCGACGAGGGGGTTGCGGGGCAGTCCGTGGTCGTCCTGGTAGCGCTCCACGTCGTCGTCGTCCCAGCGGGCGATCGGGTTGATCTTCACCAACCCGTGCTTCTCATCCCAGGTCACCACCGGCATCTCGGAGCGCGTCACCGCGTCCACGCGGCGCGCGCCGGTGACCCACGCGTCGTATCCGGACAGGGCGCGCGCGAGCGGATCGACCTTGCGCATGAAGCAGCACAGGTTGGGGTCGCGAGCGAACAGGTCCTTGCCGTACTTCGCGTCCTGCTCCGCCACCGTGAGGTCCGGCATCACGTCGACGACGGTGATGGGGAACTGCTGGGCCGCGCGATCCCGCGTCTCGAGGGTGTCCTGGAAGTGGTAGCCCGTCTCAAGGAACAGCACGTCGACCCCGGCGAGACGGGTGCCGAACATGTGCGGCAGGATCGTGTCCTGCATCGACGAGGCCACGCCCAGACCCGTGCCGAAGGTCGCCACGGCCCAATCGGCGATGTGCGTCGCCGATGCGTTCTCCAGCCGGGACGCGACGGCCGCGCAGGCCTCGGCGTTCCATTCGCGCGGGTTGAGGGCGGTCAGCGCCGCGGCACCCGAGAGGGACGGGATCACTTGATGAGCTCCTCGTCGGCACGGAAGGCCCAGTCGGCGAACGTCTCGTCAGGCCCGTTGCGGTCGGCGAGGTAATGCGTGGTGACGCGCTCGACGTACTCGGGCATGCCGGTCTGCGTGACCTTGTGCCCGCGGATCTTGCGCCCGAAGTCGTTGTCCTCGCCGCGTCCGAGCCGGCCGCCCAGGTGGACCTGGAACCCGGGCACCTGCTCGCCGGACTCCTCGTCGAGGACGAGCTGCCCCTTGAAGCCGATGTCGGCGATCTGCACACGCGCGCACGAGTTCGGGCATCCGTTGACGTGCACCGTGATCGGGTTGTCGAGCGTGGGGAACTTGTCGTCGAGGACCTTCACCACCTCGCGTGCGGTGGCCTTGGTCTCGACGATCGCGAGCTTGCAGTACTCGATTCCGGTGCAGGCGATGACGTTGCGGTGGAACTCGCCCGGGTCGGAGTCCAGCTCGAGGGCGCGCAGCCCGTTGACGACGTCGCTGACCTTCTCCTGGTCGATGTCCAGCACCAGGATCTTCTGCAGCGGCGTCAAGCGGATCCGGTCCGAGCCGACCCTCTCCGCGATGTCCGCGATCGCCTGCATCTTGGTTCCCGACACGCGGCCGGCGACGGGTGCGACGCCCACGTACCAGTGGCCGTCGGCCTGCTCATGGATCCCCACGTGATCGCCGCGCTCACCGGGGGATCCCTCCTGCGGGGCTGGCCCCTTGGGAAGCTCGTACCCCAGGTAGTCGTCCTGCAGCACCTGCAGGAACTTCTCCGCGCCCCACGCCTTGACGAGGAACTTGAGGCGGGCGCGCGTGCGGAGGCGACGGTAGCCGTGGTCGCGGAAGATGCCCACCACGCCCTTCCACACCTCGTGAGCGATCTCGGGCTTGACGAAGACGCCCAGGCGCACGCCCAGGAAGGGATTGACCGACAGGCCGCCGCCCACCCAGAGGTCGTAGCCCACGCCCAGCTCCGGGTGCTCCACCGCGCAGAAGGCGACGTCCTGAACCTCGTGCAGGATGTCGGGCACGGGCTGGCCGGTGAAGGCCGTCTTGAACTTGCGCGGCAGGTTCGAGAACTCGGGGCTGCCGATGTAGCGCTCCTTGATCTCGTTGATCTGCGGCGTGGGGTCGATCAGCTCGTCCTTGGCGACTCCCGCCACGGGGGAGCCGAGGATCACGCGCGGCACGTCGCCGCAGGCCTCGGTGACGAGCAGGCCCACCTCCTCGACACGGCGGAAGATCTCGGGCACGTCCTCGATGCGGATCCAGTGCAACTGGATGTTCTGGCGATCGGACACGTCCGCCGTGTCGCGTCCGAACTGCTCGGAGATGAGCCCGATCTCGCGCGCCTGGGCGACGGACAGCTGGCCACCGTCTGAGCGAATGCGGAGCATGAAGTACTCGTCGTCGAGCTGATGCGGCTCGAGGATCGCCGTCTTGCCGCCGTCGATGCCCTGGCGACGCTGCGTGTACAGGCCCCACCAGCGGAACCGGCCGCGCAGGTCGCCCGGCGGGATGGACCAGAAGCCCCACTTCGAGTACATCGACTCGATCCGCTCGCGCACGCGCAGCGGGTCGCCCGTCGACTTCATCTCCTCGTTCGGGTTCAGCGGGGTGCGGTCACCCGCGGCCCATTGGCCGTCCTTCGAGGCGGTGTTCTTGCGCTGGGAGGCCTCGCGCGTGCGCATCATGCGCGCCTCCTCGCGGTGGCGCCGGCGCTCCTGCGCCTCAGCGATCTGGGCAGGCGTGCGCCCATCGGCATGGGTGGCGTCGGCGTTTGTCACCGAGACTCCTCGACTCGTCGTGTTCTGGGAGCGAGGCCGTGCGAGCGCGTCTGGTTCGCGCTCGATGGCCGAGCGCCCAGGGCTACAGGGGGTGTGTATCCGTGGGCTCAGGCCACAGGACACATGGCACAGCAGACACAGCAGCACATCATGGGTGCGCCGTAGTCCGGGGAGAATGCCATGGTCGAGAGTGTCTCACAGCGCATGGCGATGCGCCAGCCCCTCTCAGCGGCCGGCGCCGGGGCGATCTCGCGCGCCGCGTCGGTCCCGAACGTCGCCGTCCACCACATGCTCGCGGTGGAACGCGAGGAGCTGGTCGATGACCTGCTCGGACCTCGTCTCGAGCGCGAGTTCGCGGGTGCCGAGCGTCACGCCGGCGCTGACGAAGTTGTGCGAGCCGGTGATCGCCACGCGTTCGCCCGTGCGCATGGTCATGATCAGGCTCTTGGCATGCAGGTAGCGCTGCGCCCGGTAGCGCGTGCGGTGGCCGCTGGCCGCCATCGAGGCGGCGATGAGGATGCGGTTGGCGGTCGTCGCGTTGCGCGGGCGGTTGAACCACAGTCCGTGCGGGCGGGCGGAGATCAGCCGTCCCAGCTCGCCCGTGGGGCAGTACTGGGAGACGAGCAGCACGTGCGTGGCATCCGCCACCAGCTCCACCGCGCGCCTGTAGATCACCGAGTCCCCGGGCATGCCGCCGTCGATGAGCACGGCGTCCCCGCCGTGCCGGAGCGTGAGCGAGGGGTGGCCGATCTCGGAGGGACCCATCTCCGCCATCCACGTGTAGACCTTGTCCAGGTCGTTCGCGAGACCGGGGTCGTCCACGCGCATCATGTAGTCGACGTTGGTGGCGCCGCGGTCGTCCAGATTGACGCCGCCGAAGGCGTAACTGACATCGTCGACCACGCACAGCTTGGTGTGGGTGCGGCCCCGCCAGATCAATCCCCGCTCGGACCCGAGCCACGTGAAGCGCGCGCCCGCCTCGGTCAGCCGGGCGACGAGCGAGGCGGACTCGCGCCGGCGCCTGCCTCGAAAGCCGGCCGGCAGGAGGGTGGCCGCGGTGTCCAGGTAGGTGAACACGTCGGCCGCGATCTTGACATCCACCCCGCGCCGAGCCGCCGCGATGAGCGCCTCGATGAGGTCAGCGGTGCGCTCCTCGTCCGCGATGGTGAGAGTGGCGAGACGCACCCGCCGGGTGGCCGCACGCACGCGCGCCGTCGCATCGGCGATGTAGTCGCCTGGAAGCAGCAGCGTCGGGTTCGGCAGGCCGCGCTCCGCGCCGCCGGCGAACGGCGGCGCGAGCGAGGGCGTGGGAAACGGCGCTGCCGGGCTCATGTCTCGAGAATGCCACCTGCACGGCGCTGCTGGATATCCCCCACGAGAGGGTCACCGAACGTTCATGTCTATACTCATGGCGTCATGCGACTGAGATAGAGCTCGTCGCACGCCCCCACCATCGAGGATTGTGACAATCGTGACGACAGACCGCCCGCTCCGGGTTGCCGTGATCGGTGCCGGCCCCGCTGGCACGTACGCCTCCGACATCCTGTCGAAGAGCGACATCGACGTGTCGATCGACATCATCGAGCGCCTGCCTGCGCCGTTCGGCCTCGTGCGCTACGGGGTCGCTCCCGACCACCCGCGCATCAAGCAGATCGTGGTGGCTCTCGCCAACGTCCTGGGCCGCGGCGACATCCGGCTGCTCGCGAACGTCAACATCGGCACCGACCTGACGCTCGCCGACCTGCGCGCCCACTACGACGCGGTCATCTTCGCGACCGGCGCATTCAAGGACGCCGAGCTCCACATTCCGGGGATCGAACTCGAGGGCTCGTTCGGCGCCGCCGACTTCGTCAGCTGGTTCGACGGCCACCCCGACGTGCCGCGCACCTGGCCGCTCGAGGCCAAGGAGGTGGCGGTCTTCGGCGTCGGCAACGTGGCGCTCGACGTGGCGCGCATCCTCTCCAAGCACCCCAAGGACCTGGCCTCGACCGAGGTGCCCGCGAACGTCATGGAGATCCTCGAGGCCTCGCCCGTCACGGACGTGCACATCTTCGGTCGCCGCGGACCCGCGCAGGTGAAGTTCTCCCCGCTCGAGCTGCGCGAGCTGGGCCACGTGCCCGACGTCGACATCATCGTGTACCCCGAGGACTACGACTTCGACGAGGCGTCGATGGAGGCCGCGGAGACGAACAAGCAGACCAAGCAGGTCGTCAAGACGCTTACCGACTGGACGCTCAGGGAGCCCACCGGCGCGTCGCGCCGCATCCACCTGCACTTCCTCCAGGCGCCCCACGAGGTGCTCGGCGAGGACGGCAAGGTGACGGCCGTGCGCGTCGAGCGCACCGCGCTGCAAGGTGACGGCAACGTCAAGGGCACCGGGGAGTTCATCGACTACCCCGTGCAGGCCGTCTACCGTGCCGTCGGCTACTACGGCACCGAGATCGACGGCATCCCGTTCGACCAGTCCAGGGGAGTGATCGCCAACGAGGGCGGCCGTGTGTCCACCGGCGGCGATGTCGTGCCTGGCTACTACGCCACCGGCTGGATCAAGCGCGGTCCCGTGGGGCTCATCGGCCACACCAAGTCGGACGCTCAGGAGACCATCGCCAACCTCGTCGAGGACGCTCCGCGGCTGTACGCCGAGAGCGAGGCCGGCGCCGAGCAGCGCAGCCCCGACAACCTGCTGCGCCTGCTCCACTCGCGGGGCGTGGACGTCGTGCAGTGGCACGATTGGGAGGTCCTCGACGCCTTCGAGCGTGCCTCCGGCGAGGCCGACGGCCGCGAGCGCGTCAAGGTCGTGCCACGCGAAGAGATGACGGACATCGCGCTGGGGCGCCGGCGGGCCTAGCCTCGGCGCGAAGACGGCCGATGCGCGCATCGGCTGTGCGCTCGACCTCCGCCCCGGGGATCGCCAGGCGGGCAGCCTTGCGTACCCCGGCCCCCGCCGCGCGCGGCGGGGACATCGGCGGGAACCGCGCGCCCGCATCGGCCGTTTCCCCTGCGTCTGACAAGACGCCTAGGAGGTGACGTGGGAAAGCGATACTTCAACGGTCTCAAGACCGCTGGACTGTTCGTGGTGCTGTGGGTGGTGCTGCTCGGCGTCGGCTCGTTCGTGGGCGGCGGCCAGTTCATCTGGATCTTCGCCCTGCTCGGCGTCGCCGGCACAGCGTATGGCTACTGGAACTCGGACAAGCTCGCCATCAAGGCGATGCATGCGCGACCGGTCACGGAGGTCGAGCAGCCGGTCATGTACCGGATCGTGCGCGAGCTGTCGGCGGAGGCGAATCAGCCGATGCCGCGCCTGTACGTGTCACCCACTCAAGCGCCCAATGCGTTCGCGACCGGCCGCAACCCGCAGAACGCCGCGGTGTGCTGCACGGCGGGGATCCTGGGCCTGCTGAACGAGCGTGAGCTGCGCGGAGTCCTGGGCCACGAGCTCATGCACGTCTACAACCGCGACATCCTCATCGGCTCCGTCGCGGCGGCCTTTGCGGGAATCATCACCGCGATCGCGCAGATGATGTTCTTCTTCGGAGGCGGGGGCAACAGCCGCGACAACCCCATGGGACCCATCGGGATGCTTGCGATGCTGCTGCTTGCGCCCATCGCCGCGGCGCTGATCCGCATGGCGATCTCCCGCACGCGGGAGTACGACGCGGACGAGGATGGCGCCACGCTGACGGGAGACCCCCTGGCGCTCGCGTCTGCCCTGCGCAAGCTTGAGCAGGGCACCCGGGCGAGGCCGCTGCCGCAGGAGGGGCCGCTCGAGAACGTGTCGCACATGATGATCGCGAACCCGTTCTCCGGCGCCGGAATGGCGAAGCTGTTCTCGACGCACCCCCCCATGGACGAGCGGGTGGCTCGACTCGAACACATGGCGGGCCGCTCTCTCTAGGTCAAGGAATGTGCGCGCCCAGCCATAGCGTTGGCCAAGTAGGGCGCGGAATGTCGCCGACCCGGCGGCTCCGTCACGCCGGGAGGAGTCACGATGAGCCGCACGATCGCGCAGACCATCGTCCATGCGCTTGCCGAGCACGGCGTCACTCAGGTGTGGGGAGTGGTGGGGGACGCGCTCAACCCCTTCACCGAGGCCATGCGCACCGAGGACCGGATCGAGTGGGTCGGGGTGCGGCACGAGGAGACCGCGGCGTTCGCCGCCGGCGCCCAGTCACAGCTCACCGACCGCATCGGCGTGTGCATGGGGACGGTCGGCCCCGGTTCCTTGCACCTGCTCAACGGGCTGTACGACGCGAAGAAGTCGCACGCCCCGGTGCTCGCGATCTGCGGGCAGGTCCCCACGGGAGAGATCGGCACTGAGTACTTCCAGGAGGTCGCGAACGACCGGGTGTTCGACGACGTCGCCGTGTGGAACCAGACCCTAACCTCTCCCGAGCAGCTGCCGCAGATGCTGGTCCAGGGCATCACCGCGGCGTACGCGCAGCGAGGAGTCGCCGTGCTGAGTGTGCCCGGCGACGTCGGGGATCTCGAGCTCGATGAGGACGCCCCCGCGATCGCCTTCGCCCGCCCTCCTCGCAAGGCCGAGCCGGCCGAGGAGTCGCTGGCGGCCGCCGCTGCCGCGCTCGACGGCGGCGAGCGCGTCACCATGCTGGTGGGACGCGGCGCCGAGCATGCTCGCGAACAGACTCTCGCCGTGGCGGAACGCCTGCAGGCGCCCATGGTGGTCACGCTTAAGGGCAAGACGGGCTTCGACGGCGACAACCCCTACGGCGTGGGCCAGGCAGGCCTGCTCGGGAACCCCGGCGCGGCCGATGCGCTCGCGGACTGCGACGTGCTGCTGATGGTCGGCACGGACTTCCCCTATCGCGACTTCTATCCGACCGCCGCGAAGGTGGTGCAGATCGATCGCGCGGCGACCCATGTGGGGCGCCGGGTCGCGGTCGATGTGCCCGTCGTGGGAGACGCCGGCGACGCGTTGACGGCGCTGCTGCCCCGCCTCACGCGTGATCGGGATTCCGCGCATGTGGATCGGGCGAGGGAGGCGTACGCGTCGTGGCGCGAACGCCAGCGCTCCGTGTCCGACCCCGACTACGAGGAGTCCGGCCTGGTGGCCAAGGTGCGCTCCAAGTTCGACAATCCCGACGATCGCATTCGCCCCGAGGCGCTCGCCGCGGCTGTGGACCGGCACGCGCCCGACGACGCGGTCTTCACCGTGGACACGGGGATGTCGACCGTGTGGCTGTCACGGTTCGTCGAGATGCGCGGCGGTCGCGAGCTGCTCGGCTCGTTCAACCTGGGGTCCATGGCGAACGCGCTGCCGCAGGCGCTCGGTGCCCAGGCGCTGGACCGCACGCGCCGGGTGGTGTCGATGAGTGGGGACGGGGGGCTGATGATGCTGCTCGGCGACCTGCGCACCGCGGTGTCCGAGGACCTGCCCGTCGTGGTCGTGGTGTTCGACAACGCCTCACTCGGCATGGTTCAGCTCGAGCAGCAGCAGGGTGGGCTCGCCTCTTCCGGCACGGATCTCGACAACCCGGACCTGGCCGCCGTGGGCACCGCCATGGGCCTGGCGTCGCGGCGTGTGGAGCGACCCGACGAGTTGGACGGCGCGCTGCAGTGGGCCTTCCGCCAGGACGGTCCAGTGCTGCTCGACGTCCTCACCAATCCGGACGAGATTTCGGTCCCACCGCACCCGAAGGTGTCGCAGGCGTGGGGCTACGCGGTGGCGAAGCTCACCGAAGGCATTGAGAGCAGGAGGTAAGGGCCATGAAGACACACGAGGAAGAGCAATTGGTCGCGCTGGAGACGCACGGCTGGGAGGCGCTCACGAACGGGCACGCTCGCGAGTTCTACGATGACGTGCTGACCGAGGACGCCGTCATGGTTTTCCCGTTCGGCGTGATGGAGCGGGACGACGCGATCGACGGCATGGCCGAGTCCCGCCGCTGGCAGGACTACGAGCTCGAGGACGTCACCGTGCACGACCTCGGATCAGGCGTCGCCGTGGTCGCCTATCGCGTGCGCGCACGCCGTGTCGAGGAACCGCCCTTCGAGGCCATGCTGTCCAGCACCTACATGCGCTCGAGCGACGGCTGGCGGATGATGCTGCACCAGCAGTCGCCGACGGCCGTGAGGGTCCTCAGCGGTAGTTGACGAACTGGAGGTCGGCCTCGACGGAGAGCGCCGCCTGCTCAGCCCCGCTGCTTGCTCAGAATGTGTCCCGCCCGTGCACTGAGCGGGGCGCGCTCATTGTGCCGCGTCAGGTTCCCCGCCTCGTCACCGGTGTATACCCCCTAGGGTATTATCGCCGGATGCGGACCCCATCAGACAAAGACCAACTCGTCGTCGGCCAATGGGTCGAAGGAATCGATGAGCCGGTAGTGAACGAGCGCGCCGTCAGGGCATCGGCGGGGATTCTCTTCATCGGCGGGTTTGCGGCATGGCTCTGGGGTGTCATCACCGGTGACCTTCAGCCCATGCGCCTCTTTGGCATCGTCTTCGCCGTGGAGATGATGCTCCGCATGTACGTCGGGACGGCCCTCACCCCGACCCTCGTCATCGGGACGCTGATCACTCGACCCCAGCGTCCAGAGTGGGTAGAGGCCCGATCCAAGCACTTGGCATGGCAACTCGGCTTGGTCATGGCGCTTGCCGGGTGCTTCAGCCTCGGGTGGCTCGGGCTGCCCGCCATCATCGCGCAAGTGATCTGCGGAGTCTGTCTGCTCCTGCTCTACGTGGAGACCGCGTTCGGGATCTGCGTGGGTTGCCTCCTCGCGCAACGATTCGCGCGCCAGAAGCCCCAACTGTGTGCCGGTGACACCTGCACCTACACGCCCCCGCCACGAGGCGCGCAGCACTCTGTGCTGAGCGAGCGGCGGACCGGCGACTCGCAGACTTCGTGAGCGACAGTCCTCGCGATCAGTGCAATCGCGAGGGGAGGCGTCCGGGCACCCGTGATGCGATCGCGGCCACGTTCGTCAGTGCGAACGCGAGCCACCGATCGAGGCGCGGCGCGTCGGCTCCGCGGTGGACTCCGGGGAAGGAGTGCGTGGCCGACGGCGCCCGCTAGCGGAAGTTGACGAACTGGAGGTCCACGTCGACGTCCGCGCCCTTGAGCAACTGGATGGCCGCCTGAAGGTCGTCGCGGGACTTCGACTGCACCCGGAGCTCGTCGCCCTGGATCTGTGACTTCACTGACTTGGGGCCCTCCTCGCGAAGCAGCTTGCCGAGCTTCTTCGCCGTCTCCTGAGTGATGCCCTCCTTGAGGTCCGCGACCAGGCGGAACTCCTTGCCGGAGGGCACCGGGTCGCCGTACTCGAGGGACTTCATGGAGATGCCGCGCTTGGCGAGCTTCGCGATCAGCACGTCCAGCACCGCCTTCACACGTTCCGCCGAGTCGGCCTTCATCAGGATCGCGTCGCCTGAGAACTCGATCGAGGCTCCGACTCCGCGGAAGTCGTAGCGCTGACTGATCTCCTTGTGCGCCTGGTTGAGCGCGTTGTCGACCTCCTGACGGTCGATCTTGCTCACGACGTCGAAGCTGCTGTCGCCTGCCATCGGTCCTCCTCGGGTCGGGGCGCTCGCGGCGCCGGTGGTCTCGCCGGTGGGGCCGGCCCCGCATCGGTTCGCGTGGGCCGCTATTTAGTTGCTATCCTTCCATGCGCGCCAGGTTCGGTTCGGACCTACGCGCTCAAGGCAGGTTGCCCGAGCGGCCAAAGGGAGCTGACTGTAAATCAGCCGTCACAGACTTCACAGGTTCGAATCCTGTACCTGCCACGCGAGGCCCGGCGAGAGCCGGGCCTTTCGTGTTTCCGCCCCACTCCCTGTCCGGCACTGGTTGACCCCTCTGAGAGGTCGCGACCTTCTGTCCGGCACTCCTTGACGGCAGGTGCCGGACAGGAGGATGAAACCTCCTGGAGGCGACCATGAGTGCCGGACAGGGGGCGGGCGAGGTCAGGTGCGGCTGGACTCCACGAACTTGCCGCGTTTGACGCGCACGTCCGCGTCCATGTCCTCGAGCTCCATGCCCTTGGTCTCGGGCACCCGGAAGAACACGAACAGCAGCGACAGCAGCGCCATCGAGGCGTAGAAGCCGTACGCGAACGTCAGCCCGATCGACGCGAAGGACGGGAACGTCACGGTGATCGTCCAGTTGGCGATCCACTGCGCGGCGGCCGCCACGGCGAGCGCCGATGCGCGGATCCGGTTGGGGAACATCTCGCCAAGGAGCACCCACACCACGGGTCCCCAGGTGGCTCCGAAGAACACGACGAAGGCGTTCGCGCCGATCACGGCCGCAGTGCCCCACGAGCCTTCGAAGTCGGTGACCTCGCCGGCGCCGTCGGTGATGGCCTGCGAGAACGCGACGGCCATGAGGCCCAGCGACAGCGTCATGCCGGAGGAGCCGATCAGCAGCAGCCGTCGCCGGCCGATCTTGTCGACGAGCAGGATGGCCACGATGGTGACCACGATGTTCGTGACCGACGTGATGGTCGACGTGAGGAAGGCCTGGCCCTCGTCGAAGCCCACGGACTGCCACAGCGTGTTCGAGTAGTAGAAGATCACGTTGATGCCCACGAACTGCTGGAAGACGGACAGCAGGATGCCGGTCCACACGATGGGCTTGAGCCCGAGAGTGTGTCCGCGCAGGTCGCGCAGGGTCTGCTTCTCCTCGCGGTGCAGCGAGTCCTCGATCTCCTTGATCTTGGCGTCGACGTCCTGCACGCCGGTGAACAGCCGCAGCACCTCGGCCGCGTCCTCGTCCCGCGACTGACCCACGAGGTAGCGCGGGGACTCGGGCAGGCGGAGCGCCGCGACGCCGTAGATCATCGCAGGGATCGCCTCCGCCATGAACATGAGGCGCCACGCCTCGATGCCGAACAGCCACTCTTCCGCAGCGCCTCCGGCGGCGTCGGCGAACAGCTGACCGGTGAGCAGCGCCGCGAAGATGCCCGTCACGATCGCGAGCTGCTGCAGCGATCCCAGGCGCCCGCGGAACTTCGCGGGGGAGACCTCGGCGATGTACGCCGGCGCGATCACGGAGGCGGCACCGACGGCGAGCCCGCCGACGATCCGCCACAGGATGAGGTCCCAGATCCCGATCGCCAGGCCGGAGCCCACCGCGGACATGAAGAACAGGGTTGCCGCGATCAGCATCACGCGGATGCGGCCGTACTTGTTCGCGATGGTGCCCGCGAACCACGCGCCCACCGCACAGCCCAGGAGCGCCGCGGCGACCGCGAAGCCCGTGAACGCGGCAGAGAGGTCGAACTCGCCCTCGATCGACTCCACGGCGCCGTTGATGACCGAGGAGTCGAAGCCGAACAGGAACCCGCCCAGCGCGGCGCCGATGCTGATCGCGATCACGCGTCGATTGAGCCTGCTGGCTGCGCGGGGCGGGGGTGTGGCGGGCGTGCTCGTCATGGTGATGCCTCTCGTCGGTACGGGGGTGCGACGTGCTCGTGCGGCGTACTCTCGCCACACGAACCCCGCGGTGGGGCCCATGCGGCGCGGCAGCCGTCGCCCTCACAACGTGGGCGCGAGGTCACCTCTTCCCGCGACGGCCCAGGACTCCAGTCCGAGCCACTGCGCCATGGCGTCCAGCTCCGCGGCGGCGGCGTGCGCGACCGCTCCGCGCCCCATGGGACGCGAGCCCGGGGCGCGTCCCGGCTCGTGCCACGCCGCCTGCACCAGCAGCACCTTGGCCTTGCGATCGGCCTTGAGGTCGAGCCGGGCGACGATCTGGTCGCCCACGAGCAGCGGCAGGCAGTAGTAGCCGAACACGCGCTTGTGCGCCGGCGTGTAGATCTCGATGCGGTAGTCCACGCCGAACATCCGCAGCAGTCGCGGCCGGTACCAGCACACGGGGTCGAAGGGGCTCAGCAGCGCCCGGCCGGTGGCCCTGTCGGGGTCGCGAGCCGGACGACGATGCGGCGCATCCTCGCTGGGCCCGCCGACTGCGATCAGCGCCGGCTCATGCCACCCCTCGACCTGTGTCCACTCCGCCAGTCCGCGCTCCACGGCCGATGCGGCCCACACCTCGCCGCCGGCGACGTCCGGCGAGCGAGCGCCGGCTCCGTAGGGCAGGCGGAAGTGGTCGCACAGGTCCCGCACGGTGCCGATGCCCGTCGCCGAGAGCGCGCGATCGAACAGCGCCTGCCGCGCTCGCGCGGCGGGCGCGCCCCAAGCCCCGGCATCGGCCGCCTCGAGGCCCCACCCGCGCATCGGCGAATCGTAGGTGCGCGCGAAGTGACGCCCTCGCGACGCCGCGACGCCCCCGGTGATGAACAGGTGCTCGAGTGCCGCCTTCACGTGGCCGTGGTCCCACCACGTCCCGCGCACCCCCGCGCTGGGAGCGAGGTGATCGAGATCCGCGGCGGTGACGGGGCCCGCGTCCTCGACCGCCGCCCGCACCGCGGCGAGCAGGCCGGGCCGCTCATCCTCGAGCTGCGCCGCAGTCCGGGCCTTCCAGTTCGAGGCGCCCACCATGCGGTGGTGCAGCATCGGCAGCAGGTCGCGCGGCATCACCGAGGCCTCGTGGCCCCAGTGCTCGAACGCATGCGGGGAGTGGCCGCTCGGATCTCCCCAAAGGAACCGATCCAGGTCGGCGTGCGCGTACGGGCCGAGCCGCGAGTACAGCGGCAGGTAGTGGGCGCGGGCGAGCACGTTCACGGTGTCGAGTTGAAGCACGCCCTGACGTTCCAGGTACGAGCCGAAGTCCGCGTCTCGCGGGCGCCGCGCGGGACGTCGCCGCGCCAGGGACTGGGCGTCGAGAAAGGTGCGTCGCGCCTGAGCCGCGCTGAGCTGTACAGTCACGTCGGACACAGTATCCGCGCCCGCCGACACCGCGTTCCTGGCCGATTTCACAACCACTGCGCGCGGCGTGTATTCTTGTCCGGCTTGCCCCGATAGCTCAGTCGGCAGAGCGTTTCCATGGTAAGGAAAAGGTCCAGGGTTCGATTCCCTGTCGGGGCTCTGAGAAATGCTCGATCATCACTCCTTCTGCGAGGGGTGATGATCGAGCGATTCTCGCGGCGGGGTAGCTCAGGTGGTTAGAGCACACGACTCATAATCGTGGGGTCGCGGGTTCGAGTCCCGCCCTCGCTACGAGACAGGCGCATCGCCTGTCGCCGTGCCTGCCAGGCGCGTCACCACAAGGCTGGGAGCAAGACCACATGGCAAAGAACGACGTTCGTCCGAAGATCACGCTCGCGTGCACCGAGTGCAAGAACCGCAACTACATCACGCGCAAGAACCGTCGCAACAACCCCGACCGTGTGGAGCTCTCCAAGTTCTGCCGGAACTGCGGCAAGCACAACCCGCACCGCGAGACGCGCTGACGCTCTAGATTTCCCCGAACGCCCGTCCCCTCATCAGAGGGGGCGGGCGTTCGTCGTTTCCGGGGTGGTGCTGGATGCGGCCGATGCGCGGGCTGGGGGATCGGCACGGCGCGGGGGCGCTAGGGTATCCCCGTCCAAACCTCGCTGCACGCCGTTGCAGCGCGCCGCGCGTCCGCGTGCGTCGCAGGTCGCACCGCAGCGACGAGGAGCGGACACGCGGCGACTTCACCGGCGCCGTCCTGATGGCCGACACGCGCACCCATGCGCACGAAAGGGACACGTGACCACGACCAGCCAGCGCACCGGGATGACCGGCCGCCTCGACTCCTTCTTCGAGATCACCGCCCGCGGATCCACCCTCGTCCAGGAGATCAGGGGTGGACTCACGACCTTCTTCACGATGGCGTACATCGTGGTGCTGAACCCGCTGATCATCGGCACCGTCGCCGACGGCGAGGGCAGCTTCCTCGGGGGCGGCAGCGAGCCCAACCTCGCCATGATCGCGGCCGCGACCGCGCTGGTGGCGGGACTGCTGTCCATCATGATGGGCGTGTGGGCGCGGTTCCCGCTCGCGATGGCGGCGGGGCTCGGCCTCAACGCCTTCGTCGCGTACGGCATCGCGTCGCGCTCCGGCATGACGTGGCCCGAGGCCATGGGCTTCGTGGTCATCGAGGGCGTGGTCATCCTGATCCTCGTCATGACCAACTTCCGCAAGGCCGTGTTCGCGGCGGTGCCGACCTTCCTCAAGCAGGCGATCGCGGTGGGCATCGGGCTCTTCCTCGCCTTCATCGGGCTCTACGACGCGGGAATCGTGCGCACCGGCGCCGGCACTCCCACCCAGTTCGGCGACGGCGGGTACATCTCGACGTGGCCGATGGTCGTGTTCGTCGTGGGCTTGTTCACCGCGATCGTGCTGATGGTCAAGAAGGTGCGCGGCGCACTGCTCATCTCGATCGCAGCCGCGACGGTGCTGGCGATCATCCTTGAGGCGACGATGTCGCTCGGATCCTCCGAGGACAACCCCGACGGCTGGGCGCTGGTGGTCCCCGCGCTGCCCGACTCCGCGGTGTCCCTGCCGGACTTCTCGCTGATCGGTCAGGTCGACCTGTTCGGTGGCTTCACGTCGCTGCCGGTGCTCACCGCCCTGCTCCTCGTGTTCTCGCTGCTGATCGCGGACTTCTTCGACACGATGGGAACCATGACCGCCGTGGGCGCCGAGGCGGGGCTCAACGACAAGGAGGGCAACCCGCCTCGCAGCCAGCAGATCCTGCTGGTCGACTCGGTGGGGGCGGCCGCCGGCGGCTTCGGCTCGGTGTCCTCCAACACCTCCTACATCGAGTCCGCCGCGGGAGTGGGCGACGGCGCCCGCACGGGCCTGGCATCGGTGGTGACGGGAATCGCGTTCCTGCTGTCGACCTTCCTCACGCCGCTGTACGCGCTCGTGCCGTTCGAGGCGGCCACTCCCGTGCTCGTGGTCGTCGGGTTCCTGATGGTGTCGCAGGTCGCCGGGATCGACTGGAAGGACTACCGGATCGCGATCCCCGCGTTCCTGACGTTCATCCTGATGCCGTTCGGCTACTCGATCTCGGTCGGCATCGGCGTGGGGTTCATCTCCTACGTGGTGCTGCAGATCGCCTCGGGCGGCGCTCGCAAGGTCCACCCGCTCATGTGGGGAGCGGCCGCCGCGTTCGTGCTGTACTTCGCGCTGGGCCCCATCACGACGCTGGTGGGCTGAGCGGGACCCGCGGCGTCCCGGTTCGCTAGGGTGGAATCGTGCCAGTGAACAGCGAAGCAGTGGGCCGCACCTATGGCCCGTTCGAGCCCTACGAGGTGACGCGGGTCAAGATCCGGGAGTTCGCCGATGCGGTCGACGCCTATTCGGGCGCGCACCGCGACGTCGCGGTCGCCCAGGCGGAGGGGTACGCGGACCTCGTCGCACCCACCACCTTCGCGGTGGTGATCGCGCAGCAGGCCGAGTTCCACGTGGTCGCCGACCCCGAGGTGGGGGTGGACTTCTCCCGCGTGGTGCATGCCGAGGAGCGCTTCACCCATGTGCGGCCCCTCGTCGCGGGCGACGTCATCCTGACCACCGTCCACATCGAGTCCATCAAGCAGCGTGCGGGGATCTCGATGGTCACCACGCGCGCCGAGCTGGCCGATGAGGACGGGGCCCCGGTGTCGACAGTGCTCAGCACGCTCGCGGTGAGGGAGCCGCAGGAGTCGGAGGAGGCGAAGTGACCGAGTCGACGAGCCCCAGCTTCGCGGGACTGGAGGTGGGCCAGGTGGTCGCCGAGCGCGAACTCGCCTTCACCCGCGCGTCGCTGGTGCGCTACGCCGGTGCGTCGGGCGACTTCAACCCGATCCATTACAACGACGTGTTCGCCGAGGAGGTGGGCCTGCCCGGGGTGATCGCGCACGGCATGCTGACCATGGGCGCGGCCGCGTCGGTGGTCGAGGAGTGGGCGGGCGCGGGAAACGTCGCCGACTATCAGGTGCGGTTCACGCGGCCGGTCCCGGTGCCGAACCCGGGTGAGGCGACCGTCCTGGTGACCGCGCGCATCGGCGCTCTCGACGAGGAGCGGCGCACCGCGCGCGTGGATCTCACCGTGCAGCACGGCGACGTCAAGGTGCTGGGCAAGGCGCAGGCGCTGGTCGACTGCAGCTGACGACGGTCAGCGTTCGCTGTTGACCGGCGCAGTCGACGTCCCCACGCTCAGCTCGAGCGGCATCCAGATCTGCGACGGGGTCTCCCCGGCCAGCAGTTCCTTCACCTCGGCCGCCATGGCCTTGCCCTTCTCGACGCCGTCCTGGATCACGGTCGTGAGTTCGAGCGGCGCGAGCCACGGCAGGTCGATCCCGTCGAAGCCGGTGATGGAGACGTCGCGAGGAACGCTCAGGTCGAGTTCGCGGGCCGCGATCACCGCGCCCGCCGCGAGAATGTCGGACTGCGCGACGATGGCGGTCGGTCGGGACTCGTGCGTGAGCGCCAGATGGCCCGCCGCGATGCCCTCCGCGACCATCGACTCGCGCGCCTCGACCACCACGCAGGGCTCGACCCCCGCGACCCGGAAGGCCTCGAGACGGTTGTGCATGGGCGCCCACGCCGATTCAGGCATGTAGTCCTTGGGCCGGAGCGTGGTCTCGTGCCCGGGCGCGTGCGGGAGGGTGATCGTGCCGATCCGTTCATGCCCGAGCTCCTGCAGGTGCTCGATGAGCTGGACGGTGGCGGTGGTGTCGTCGATCGACACCTGACCGGCGCCCGGAGGGGCGTCGCCATCCATGATCACGAACGGCACCGCGCGCTTGCGCAACAGCTCGAGCGCGGGATCGTCGTGGTCGCGCACGCGGAACACCACCGCGGCGTCCATGGGCGCGGTGGCCAGCAGCGACTTGTCGCCCTGGTCGGCGGACGGCGTGGGGAGCAGCAGCACGCCCAGGCCCATCTCGCCCAGTTCGGAGATGAGGCCGTCCATGACGTTCAGGATCAGCGGGGCGCGGAACGCGAGGGTGAACGCGTCGTGGATGACGACCCCGACCACGTGGGTGCGGCCGGATCGCAGCGCCCGCGCCTGTGCCGAGGGGCCGGCATAGCCGAGGTCCTCGGCGGCGCGTTCGACTCGCGCCTTCATCTCGGGCGAGATGGGGCCCGCTCCCGAATACGCGAGCGAGACCGTGGACAGCGAGACACTCGCCTTCGCGGCCACATCGGCCATGGTGGGTCGTCTTCTGGCGGCCACGTTGCTCCTCAGTCCATTTTTGCGCTCGCCCCAGCGTAGTCGCACAATGGGGGAGCGGGCATTGCGCTGAGCGTGGTGCCCGGCGCCGCGCCGACCACGGCGATCCCGGCGCCCAGCGCCGTTCGCAGACAGGACGCCATGCCCTTCACCTTCGGCCACGCGCCGACCACGACGCCCGACGCCACGCGCGTGCGCGCGGCACGATTCGCCGTGCTCGGCCTGTTCGCGCTCATGGGCGCGATGCTGTCCACGTTCCTGTCGCGTGTGCCCTCGATCCGCGACCTGCTGGACGTCAGCGTGTCGGGCCTCGCCAACCTCATCGTCTTCGGCGCGTTCGGCGCTCTCGCCGGGCTGCTCGTCACCGGGTGGTCGGCGGCCAAGTTCGGCACCCGGGCGCTGCTGTGGTGGTCGAGCTTCGTCCACCTGGGGGCGTTCACCCTCGTCGCGGTGTCGACGCTCATCGCGTCCCCGCCGATGTTCGCGATCGGGCACTTCCTGGTGTCGTTCTCCTTCGCCTTCACGAACGTCGCGATGAACGCGGAGGCCGCCGAGGTCGAGCGGCGCATGGGACGCGCGGTGATGCCGCAGTTCCACGCCGCCTTCTCCGTGGGCATGGCCGCCGCCCTGGCGCTCGGTGCGGCGGTGTCCCACGCGGGGATCCCGCCGCTGTGGCACTTCATCGTGGTGGCCGCCGTCCTGACGGCGATCCGGCTCGCGATCATCCCCGCGGCGACCATGGACGGCGGTCCGGCCCCGGACACGGGAGAGGTGTCTCTCGGCGGCCCCTTCGCGACCGCCCGCGCTGAGTACCGCGACCGGCGGGTGGTGCTGATCGGCGTCATCCTGTTCGCGGCGTCGATGACGGAGATGTCGGCGGCGCAGTGGATGGCGCTCGCGGTCGTGGACGACTTCGACAGGCCCGAGGCCGTGGGCGACCTCATGTACTGGGTGTTCGTCGCGGCGATGGTGACGGTGCGCTGGTTCGGCGCGCCCATCATCGGGCGTCTGGGACGAGTGGTGGCGCTGCGCGCGAGCGCCGTGTCCGTCGTGTGCGGGCTGCTGCTGTTCGCCTTCACCCCCGTGTTCTGGCTCGTGCCCGTCGCGGCGGCGCTGTGGGGCGTGGGCGCGGCGCTGGGGGTGCCCATCGGCTTCTCGGCCGCCGCCGACGAGCCCGGCCGGGCCGCCGCGCGAGTGGCCGCCGTCGCGTCCTTCTCCACCGTCGCCGGTTTGATGGTCCCGCCCCTCATCGGCTATCTCGGCGAAGCGGTGGACCTCAGCAACGCGCTGCTCGTCGTCGCACTGGCCTCGACCGCATCGTTCGTCCTCGCGCGAGCGGTGCGCAAGGACGGCGGGCTGTTCGGCAGCCGCACCGCGGCGCTCCGGCGCGTCGGCGCCGGCCGCTTGGCCGCCGGCAAGGAGGCGGATGAGCCTGCCGTCGCGCCCGGGTCCACGACCGCGACGGGCGCCCCGGACGCCCCCGTGCGCGGCCAGTGACGGGCTCGGCCCGCCGATACGCTGGGCGCATGACGACTCTCGCGGAACTCACGACGCTGCGCGTGGGCGGCCCGGTCCGCCGGCTCGTCTCGGCGCGCACCGAGCGCGAACTTATCGATGCCGTGATCGACGCCGACCGTGCGGGCGAACCGCTGCTCGTGCTGGGCGGCGGGTCGAACCTGCTTGCGGGAGATGACGGTTTTGCCGGCGTCGTCGTGCGCGATGCGCGCACCGACATCTCGGTCCAGGACGACGGGATGTGCGGGGGCGTGTCGGTGACCGTGACCGCCGGCGTGCCGTGGGACGACGTGGTGCGGCGCGCGGTGGACGAGGGCTGGGTGGGAATCGAGGCCCTCTCCGGGATTCCCGGGTCGACGGGCGCCACGCCGGTGCAGAACGTGGGCGCCTACGGCGCGGAGGTCGCGGACGTGATCGCTCTCGTACGCGTCTGGGACCGGCTCGAGGAGCGCGTGCGCTCGCTTCCGCGCATCGACTGCGGGTTCGGCTACCGCGACTCAGTGTTCAAGAGGTCGATGAGGGGTGCCGCTCCCGACGCGGGGGTGTGGCACCCGACGCCGCGCTACGTGGTGCTCGACGTCACCTTTCAGATGCGTCAGGGAACCCGCTCGGGGCCCGTCCTCTACGCGCAGCTCGCGGACGCCCTGGGGATCGAGACCGGGGGCCGCGCTCCCATCGCCGACGTCCGGGAGGCGGTGCTGCGCGTGAGGGGGGCGAAGGGGATGGTGCTCGACGCCGATGACTTCGACACGTGGAGCGCGGGTTCGTTCTTCACCAACCCCATCCTCACCGCGGATGCGGCGGCGCGCCTGCCCGACGATGCCCCGCGCTTCGAGGCGGCCGACGGCACCGTCAAGACCTCGGCCGCGTGGCTGATCGAGCAGGCCGGCTTCCCCCGGGCGCACTCGATCGATGGTTCGGGCGCGGCACTCTCGACCAAGCACACGCTCGCCCTCACCAATCGAGGCGACGCGACCGCGGAGGAGCTCGTCGCTCTCGCACGGACCATCCGGGACGGAGTGAGGGAGCGCTTCGACGTCACGCTCGTTCCCGAGCCGGTGCTGCTCGGCGTGCAGCTGTAGCGTCGCTCGCACCCACGCACACGCCAAGCGGCCGATGCGCGCTCGGGTGAGACGCGCATCGGCCGCTTGGAATTCGTGCGGGGCCTCGCTACCCGTCGGTCGCGATCGCCTTGAGGATGTCGAGCCGCGAGGCGCGCCACGCCGGCCAGATGGCGGCCAGCACTCCCGCGATGGCGGCCAGCACCGTGTAGATCACGAGCCACATCCATGGGATCGTGACGCCGTCGAAGCCAAAGTCCTCGAGGGCGAGCACCAGCGCCGAGCCGAGCGAGACGCCCAGGATCATGCCGAGGATGGTGCCGAACACCGCCATCACCATCGACTCCACGGTCACCATGCGCCACACCGAGCTCCGCTTGAGTCCCACCGCACGCAGCAGACCGATCTCTCGTGTGCGCTCGGTCACGGACAGCAGCAGCGTGTTCGCCACCCCCAGGATCGCGATCACCAGGGCGCTCGCCAGCAGGGCCGAGATGATGCCCAGCATCAGGTCGATGATCTGGTTGGCGAACTGCACGAGCGCGCCCGGCTGCTCGACCATCGTCAGTGGGTAGTCCTCGGCGAGCACGTCCACCATGGCCGTCTGCGCCTCATCCACGTCGACGCCGTCCTCGAGCATGATCGAGGACTGCACGATCGTGGGCTCGCCGAACAGGTCCGCGGCAGCGGCCTCGTCGACCCACAGGTTCGCGTCTCCCTCGGTGAGGTACAGGCCGGTCACCTCGAGCGTCAGCGAGCCCTCGGGCCCCTCGACCGTGATGTCGTCTCCCACCTCGTAGCCGAGGTCCTGCAGCACCGAGTCGACGAATGCCCCACCGGAGAGCTCCGCCAGCTCGGGCTCCGTGTCGTACGCGAAGGCCATCTCCGCCGTCTCCGGATCCGTCGACGCCACGGTGCGGCTCTCGCCGTCGATGAGTGCACTGTCGATGCCCAGGCTGCTCACGGCCTCGACGCCATCGACCTCCGCGAGCACATCGACCGCTCCGTTCGGGATGGCGCCCTGAGTCGAGAAGGCGAACAGGTCCGCCTCGGACTGCGCGAACTGCTCGGTGAAGACCGTCTTGAGCGACTCGGTGAACGTCGCGACGAGGGCGAGCAGCATCACGCCGATCATCAGCGCCGCCGCGGTGTTCGCGCTGCGGCGGGGCTCGCGCCGGATGTTGTTCGCCGCCAGCTTGCCGTCCACTCCGAAGGTCCGTGTGAGCAGGTGGCGCAGCCCGTAGGCCATGGGCACCAGCACCTGGGCCGCGAGCAGCGTCGTGCCGAGCACCAGCATCACCGCCCCGGCGCCGACGTAGATGTACGGGCGCTCGAGTCCGGCGTACAGCCCGGTCGTGATGGTGATCACGCCCACGAGAGCGAGAGCGGCGCCGACGATGTTGCGGACCTTGAGCGGCTTCTTGCCCCCCGTGGCCGACTCACGCAGGGCCTCCATGGGGGAGATGCGCGAGGCCGTGATCGCGGGCAGCAGGGCTGAGACGAGCGTGACCAGCGTGCCGAGCAGGTACGCCCATCCCACCGCCTCCAGCGGCAGCGTCATCGGCCCGAAGATGTCGCCGGCGAACAGGCTGACCATTCCGGCCGCGGCGAGGGCGAGGAGGTAGCCGACCACGATCCCGATCGTGGACGCGAGGACCGCGACCACCAGGGCCTCGAGCAGGATCATCGTCCGGACCTGGCGGCCGGTGACGCCGATCGCGCGCATCAGCCCGAACTCTCGCGTGCGCTGGGTCACGATGATGCGGAACGTGTTGACGATGATGTACGCGCCCACGAACAGCGAGATCAGCGCGAAGGCGATCGCGAACACGTCGATGTAGCCCAGCACCTCGTCGAGCGACTCGGTCTCCTCGGCGGCCTTGTCCTCGCCGGTGATCGCTCGAGTCCCGTCAGGCAGGACCTCCGAGACGCGGTCGACCACCGCATCCGCATCGGAGCCGTCGGTGACCAGCACGCTGACCTGCTGGTAGTTCGGGTCGTCCGCGAGCTGCTGCGCATCCGCGTCCGTCATGAAGCCGAGCGTCGCGCCCTGCAGGCTGTTGGTCTCCCCGAACCGCACGGTGCCGACGAGCTCGAACTCGGTGACGCCGTCCTCCGTCGCGATGCGCACGGTGTCGCCGATGTCGTACCCCAGCCGGGGAGCCGAGTCGAGGTCGAGGGCCAGCTCGCCGTCGGACTCGGGCCCGCGCCCGTCGACGAGCGTCGACTGGTCGATCTCGGGAATGCCTGACCAGTTGAAGAGCTGGCTGGGAGGCCCGCCGCCGCTGAAGGGGTCGCCCGCGGAGTCGTCCGTCGCGGGCGGCAGCACCGCGCCGGGGGCCTGGATGCCGCCGATCGCGACGTCGACGCCCTCGACGGCGGCGATCGCGTCGACGTCCTCCGGGACGAACACGCCCTGCGTTGCGGCGAACGGGTCGCCGCCCTCCGACTCGGAGCCCTCGGGGTCCTCCTCGACGATCACGTCGGTGGCGGCGTAGATGTCCGAGAACAGGTTCGAGAAGCCGGCTGACAGTGCGTTGGTGAGAGTGTGCGAGGCGGCGACGAGGGACACGCCGAGCGCCACCGCGATCGCCGTCAGGATCAGCCGCTTGGGGTTGTGCCGGACGGATTTGAGCGCAATCTTGAACATCGCGGTCTAGTGCCCCATCTGCTTCATGCGGTCGAGCACGCGCTCCGCGGTGGGCTCACGCATCTCGTCGACGATCTGTCCGTCCTCGAGGAACACGATCCGGTCCGCGTACGCGGCGGCGGTGGGGTCATGCGTGACCATCACGATGGTCTGCCCGAAATCCTTGACCGCGCTGCGCATGAAGGTCAGCAGCTCCGAGCCGGAGCGGGAGTCGAGGTTTCCCGACGGCTCGTCCGCGAAGATGATCTCGGGTCGGGCCACGAGCGCCCGGGCGACCGCGACGCGCTGCTGCTGGCCCCCCGAGAGCTCCGCGGGCAGGTGGGTGAGGCGGTCCGCGAGGCCGAGGATGCCGATGATGTTGTCGAACCATTCCTTGTCGACCTCGGTGCCCGAGATGTCGAGCGGCAGAGTGATGTTCTCGCGTGCGTTGAGCGACGGGATCAGGTTGAAGGACTGGAACACGAAGCCGATGTACTTGCGCCGCACCTCCGTGATCTGCGCCTCGGACAGCTGCGTGATGGTGGTCTCGGCGATCGTGGACGAGCCCGCGGTGAGCCGGTCGAGCCCCGCGAGCGTGTGCAGCAGCGTCGACTTGCCGGAGCCCGAGGGACCCATGATCGCCGTGAACTCGCTGCGGGCGATGTCGACATTGATGCCGTCCAGCGCGCGCACGGCGGCCTCGCCGAATCCGTAGTCCTTGTAGCCGTCGCGCATCGTGGCCGCGAGCTCAAGCCCGGGTGCAGCGGTGGTGGTCATGGGGTGGCCTTTCATCAGGGTTCGAGTCGATCCGGGACAAGTGTGCCAAGTGCGGCCGATGTGCGGGTATCCCTCCCGAGGACGGTTCGCCCCTGTCGTCCTCAGGGATGACCCTGGCGGGTCATCCCTTGGGGACGACGATTCCAGATTCGTAGGCCTCCACCACCGCCTGCACGCGGTCGCGCACGCCGAGTTTGGTGAGGATGTGGCTCACGTGGGTCTTGACGGTGGTCGGCGACACCCACAGCTCCGCGGCGATCTCCTGGTTGGACATCCCGCGTGCGATGAGCTGGAGCACCTCCACCTCGCGCTCGGACAGGTCGCCGATGGCCTCGGGCGGCGGCACGTACGCACCTCCCGGTTCCGGCGCGGGCTCGACTGCGGACACCGATGACGGAACCGCGAACCGCTCGATCACCCGGCGGGTGACCTCGGGCGCGAGCAGTGCCTCTCCTCCTGCCACCACGCGCACCGCGTTCACGAGCGTGTCCCCGTCCGCGCTCTTCAACAGGAAGCCGGAGGCGCCTACGCGAAGTGCCTGGTAGACATACTCGTCGTCGTCGAAGGTGGTGAGAATCACCACGCGGGCCTCGGGATGCGCCGCCAGCACCTGCTCGGTGGCCGCCAGCCCGTCCATGCCCGGCATGCGGATGTCCATCAGCACGACGTCGGGCGCGTGGTCGTGCACGAGCGCCCGGGCGTCCGCCCCGTCCGCGGCCTCTCCGACGATCTCGATGTCCTCCTCGGCCTCGAGGATCATGCGCAGTCCCACGCGCACCATCGCCTGGTCGTCGACCAGCCCCACTCGGATCACGCGGATGCCCCCTTCGATTGGATGACTGCAGTCTGACCGCCGGAGGCCGGGCCCGAGACCTGATCGTCTCCCGAGGGCAGCACGGCGTGCACCTGGAATCCCCCGCCCCGGCGCGGCCCATGCGACAGTGCACCGCCGAGCGCCTGGACCCGCTCGGCGACGCCGGTCAGGCCGTGACCGCCGGGCAGGCGCGGCCCATCGCTGGCGGCGCCGCGGCCGTCGTCCTCGACGCTGATGTGGACGGCGTGCGCGGTGCGCTTGACGATCACGTCCGCCCGCGCCCCTGGGCCTGCGTGCTTGAGCGAGTTGGTGAGAGCCTCCTGGATGATCCGGTAGGCGCTCACCTCGACTCCGGCGGGCACGTGGGCGGAGCCCGAGATCTCGAGAGTGACCGGCAGCCCCGAGTCCTGCACGTGGCGGACGAGCGTGGGAAGCGCTGCGAGCGACGGCATGGGAGTGAGGCCATCGTGGGTGGAGGCTCCGGTGGCGAGCGCGCGGTCCGAGTCGACGCGCTCGTTCGCCTCGAGCTCGGAGGCACGCAGCACGCCGATCATGCGCTGCATCTCCTCCAGGCCCGAGCGGCCAGAAGCGGCGATCGTCGCGAGGGTGCCGGCGAGCTCCTCGTCCTCGGCTCCCAGCCGGCGTCGCGCTCCCTCTGCCTGAAGCGTCATCACCGTGATCTCGTGCGCGACCACATCGTGCAGCTCGCGCGCGATGCGCGCGCGCTCCGCGCGCACGGCATCCGTCGCGGCCTCGTAGCCGGCCTGCTCGCGGCGCGCGTGCGCGACCTCGAGCTCGCTCAGCCGCTGGCGGCGGCGGCGATCCCCGATGCCGATCGCGAACGGCACGATCACGGCGACCGGGATCGCGAAGATGGCGCTCGTCGGCACGGCCTCCGAGGTCATCGCGCCCACGGCGGTCCACGCGAGCATCATCCCCATCAGGGCCGCGCTGTGGCGGATCGAGGTCGCCCGCGGCATGTACGACGCGACGCCATAGATCGCGAGGAACAGCCCGAGCATGGCGGGAGTGGCCTCGTACCCGAGCCCCACCACGACGATCCATGCCGCGGCGGTCAGCCACAGCACCGCGCGCGGGTATCTCTGACGCCATAGCAGCGGGATGACCATGGCCGCGAGAAGCACGTATCCCAGCGGGTCGATGGGGCGGATCTCCGCGTACTGGAAGCCGGTGAGCGACGCGGCCCACATCATGCTCAGCGCCAGCAGCGCGCCCACGACGAGCGCGTCGTTCCATCGCGGCGGCCGGAGGTCCATGACACCAAAGCGTAGGCGCACCCGGGCGCCCCGCGCATCGGCCGTCTGCCGGATCCCGAGCTGCTCAGCCGACGAACCGGTAGCCGACCCCTCGCACCGTCTCGATGGCGCCCTGGCCCACATGCGTGCGCAGGTATCGGATGTAGACGTCGAGCACGTTGTCGCGAGCCGCAGAGCCCCACACCTCCTGGAGCGCATCCGCGCGCGGCACCACCTCGCCCCCTCGGGACATCAGCAGGTGGGCGAGCTGGAACTCGCGGGGGCTCAGCGGCACGTCGATGCCATCGCACGCGAGGGTGCGTTCGATCGGGTCGAGCTCGCACCTCCCCACGCGAATGAGCTGCGCCGAGCCCTGCTCCTCTTCGGGCCGCGCCCGGGCCCGCAGCCGCACGCGCGCGACCAGCTCGTCGAATGAGAATGGCTTCGCCATGTAGTCGTCGGCGCCGCGCTCCAGGCCGCGCACCGTGTCCTCGGCGGAGGTGCGGGCCGTCAGGATGATGACGGGGAGCTCCGAGCCGGAGGCGCGCAGCTTCCGCAGCACCGTGAAGCCCTCCTGGTCGGGAAGGCCGATGTCCAGCACCATGATGTCGAAGCCGTCCTCGAGAGCGAGCCGCAGCCCGTCGCGACCGGTGCGCACGGCGGTCACGTCCACGTCCGCGGTGCGCAGACCCTTGGTGAGGGACTCGACCAGCCTCGCCTCGTCCTCGACCAGCAGCATCCTGATCACGCGTCGCCTCCATTCCTCGGGAGCACCAGTGTGAAGGTGGACCCCTCGCCTACGCGCGACGCCAGCGAGAGTCGTCCTCCGTGGGCGGTCGCGATCGCGGCGGCGATCGGCAGTCCGAGCCCGGTGCCCTCGGTCTCGGGGTCGACGCGATGGAACCGCTCCAGCACCCGCTCCTGGTCCTCCGGTGCGATCCCGCGACCCTCGTCCGTGACCCATAGGTGCACCTCGGCGGCCAGACTCGCGCTGCCGATGCTGACGGTCGTGCCGGGTTCGGAGAACTTGACGGCGTTGGCGACCAGCTGCAGCCACGCCTGGGTGACGCGCTGGGCGTCGACCGGCAGCGTCGTGTGCGCCACCGAGTCCAGCTTCCAGTTCCGGTCGCCGAGGGCCTGGGCGCGCGCGAACGTCGTCTCGGTCAGCTCCCCCACGTCGACGCTCTCGCGCAGCACGAATTCGGGACGATCCGACTTCGCGAGGGTGACGAGGTCGTCGACGAGCCGGGACATCATGTCGACCTCGTCGAGCAGGTCGCTCTGCACCCGGAGCACGTCGACCGGGTCCCGTGGCTCGATGAGCTCGAGATTGGTGCGCATGATCGCGAGCGGCGTGCGCAGCTCATGAGACGCGTCGTCGAGCAGCTGGCGCTGGTCGGAGAAGGCGCGCTCGAGGCGGTCCAGCATCGCGTTCACGGTGTGCGACAGCCGGGACAGGTCGTCATGGCCGGACACCGGGATGCGCTCGGCGAGGTCGTGCTCGCTGATGTGCCGGGCCTTGCCCTCGAGCACCGAGATCGGGTGCAGCATGCGACCCACTGTGGTCCACCCGATGACGCCGATCATCGCGAGCGCCACCATCGCGACCAGCGCATAGATGCGGAAGGTCTCGGTCAGGTTGTCCACCAGCGCGCCGCGGTCCGTCGCAATGGTGAACACCGCCACGGTGTCCCCGTCCGGCTCGATGATCGGCACGGCGGCGAAGCGGTAGTCGGCGACGTCGGTGACCACCGCGCGGACGACGACCGTCTCGGCGGCGCGCTCCGCCGCCACCCGAAGAAACTCCGGATCGTCCTCCAGCCGCAATCGCTGGGGGGAGGACGGCACGAACCTCGCCACGTTCCCCACGTGCGCCACGGCGCTCTCGGTGGGACTGGCGACGACCCGGATCATCGCCTCGCGCATGAGGTCCTCCGATGTCGCGAAGGGCTCGCCGGTGCTGGGATCCGGTCCCTCGGCGAGCTCGATGAACGCCTCGGTGCGCAGCGCCAGCCCCTCGACGATCGTCGCGTCGATGCGGGCGCGTTCGATCCCGTATGCCGTGAAGCCGGCGATGGTGAGGGCGGCGGTGGTGAGCGCCACGAGGTACGCGAGCACCCGCGCTCGCACTGTCATGCGTCGAGCCGGGTGCGTGATGCGTTCGATCAGGCGCGCGATGAGATCCTCCTGCGCCTACGCTAGCGCCCTGGTGCGATGCGGCACCGCTCGTCCGTGCCGGTCAGCGGTCGCCTCGCGCTCCCGGTTCGCGGCCTGCGGTCGGCGCGTCCTCCCACCATTCCGCGGGACCGTCGCGCCACCGGGTGTGGCCGCGGGGGTCGCCGTCGGCCCATCCGTCGCGATCGTCGCCACGCCATTGGCGAGCGTCCCCCGGGATGCTCCGCCACGGGTGGTCCCCGAGCGCGTCCGTCCAGTCGTGCTGATCCCACCCGCATTCACGAGCCGACTCTCGCCACTGCTGGGCCCAGTCGTCGACCGCCTTCCTCCACGTGTCGGTGCCGGCGCCGTCCGTCGGCTCGGCCGGCGGCTCGGGAGGAGTGCACGCAGGCCGGGCGATCGCCGTCGGGGCGGGCTCGGGAGCGCGCGCGTCGGTGGTCTCCACGGGCGCGGGGGCAGCCGCCGCGCGCGCTCCACCGCACACGCCCGCGTCGCTGCATTCGATGGCGGTCGGGGCGACTTCGACCGGGGCCGTCACCTCGGCGGGCGGCTCCGAGCCGGAGGTGCCGGCCTCGACGGCGGGCGTCACGGATGCCGGGTCCTCCTGGTTCAGCTGAACCGCGGAGGCCACCGGGTTCGTGGTCGGGGCGCCGGCCATGGCGCTGGCGGTGCCCGCGACGATCAAGCTCACGCCCAGGAATCCCGCGGCGACGGCGAGAGCACGGAAACTGGGGCGAATCATGGCAACAGTATGGTCGCGTGAGCCTGAGCGGCCTCTCAGATCTCGGGCGCGGCGGCGTGCGGCCGGTCAGCGGTCATCGGCCCGCATCCACCGGAAGGTGCGGACTGCGACCACCAGGCCGAGCACGAACCACACGCTGAGCATGACCACGGTCATGGGGTGCTCCCACGATCCGTGAGCCTCTTGAGCCTCGAAGTACTCCGGCAGGAACACCGAGCGCATTCCCTGTGCCAGCCACTTCAGCGGGAAGATCTCGGCGACCGTCTGGAGGTAGGTGGGCAGCTGGGTGAACACGAAGAACACCCCGGAGGTGAACTGCAGGAACAGCACCACCGGCGTGAGGATCGCGGAGGCGGCCTTGCCGTTGCGCAGCAGCGACGAGGTCGCGATCCCCACCGCAGAGGACGCCGCAGTACCGAGCAGGAAGACCCAGGTGAAGGTCCACCAGCGGCCCGCGTCGGTCGGGAGGGTCACGTCGTACAGCAGCACCCCGAGCACCAGCAGGATCGCGATCTGCACGATCGACACGAGCAGGACCTGCGCGATCTTGCCCGTGAAGTACACGGTGGCCGGCAGTGGGGTGGCGTAGATGCGCTTGAGCAGGTCCTCGTCGCGGTCGATCGACAGCGAGATCGCGAGCGACTGGAAGCCGGTGTTGAGGATGCCGGTCGCGATCATGCCCGCGAGGAAGTACTGGGCGAACGTGACGTCGGTGTCTCCCAGCGTCTGACCCCCGAAGATCGTGCCGAACAGCACGAGGAAGATCATGGGGAACGCGAAGATGAAGATCATCTGCTCGCGCGAGCGCGTGAACTCCTTGAGCTCGAGCACGACGCGGTTCGTCAGCAGCGAGCCCCATCCTGGCGAGCGGCGGGTGTCCTGGGCGCTCATGCCGCCACCTCCTCGTCCGACTCTGCCGCAGCCTCGGCCTGCGCCGCGCCGATCAGATCCAGATAGACGTCCTCGAGGGACGGGTGCGTGATCTGCAGCCGCGGGATCTCGCCGTCGTTGCGAGCGAGCAGGTCGCGGAGGAAGGCGGTGGGGGTGGGCGTGGGCTCCCGGCGCGGGGCGCCGTCCTCCACCCAGCTCACCCACGCATCGGTCGCGCGGGACCGCAGGCCCTCGGGGGTGTCCAGGGCGACCATCGAACCGTTCGCGATGATGCCGATGCGGTCGGCGAGTCGGTCCGCCTCGTCCAGATAGTGCGTGGTGAGGAGGATGGTGGTGCCCTGGTCGCGCAGAGACTCGATCAGGGTCCAGAACTGCCGCCGCGCCTCGGGGTCGAAGCCGGTGGTGGGCTCGTCGAGGAACACCAGCTCGGGGTTGCCCATCACGGCGAGAGCGACGTCCAGTCGCCGATGCTGGCCGCCCGACAGCAACTGGGGTTTGGCGTCAGCCTTCTCGGTGAGGCCCACGACCTCGAGCGTCTCGTCGATGTCCCGCGGGTTCGGATACAGGCGGGCGGCGTGGTGAAGCGCCTCCCGAGCGGTGAGCACGCTGCTCCCGCTGGTGGACTGCAGCATGATGCCCACGCGCTCGCGCCACTCGCGAGTGGGATGCGCGGGATCGACTCCGAGCACCGCGACGTCGCCGGCCGTGCGCTTGCGGAAGCCGCCCATGATCTCGACCGTGGTCGACTTGCCGGCCCCGTTGGGCCCCAGCAGGGCGAACACCTCGCCGCGGTGCACTTCGAGGTCGATGCCATCGACCGCGTTCTTGGGTCCGTACGTCTTGCGCAGGCCCGTGACTGAGATCGCTCCGTCGCTCATGCCCACGAGGCTAGCGAGAAGTGGCCCCGCCCGCGCATCGGCCGCGCGAACGATCTCCCGTGACCGAGATGATGACTCGCGCCGCTGCTCCTTAAGAGAGCAGGGACTGGATGCGACCGACGCCCTCGGCGAGGTCGTCGTCACCTAGCGCGTAGCTCAGGCGCGCGTAGCCCGAGGGGCCGAAGGCCTCGCCCGGCACGATCGCGACCTCGGCCTCCTCGAGGATGATGGTCGCCAGCTCGGCCGAGGTGGTGGCCACCTTGCCGCGGATCTCGCGCCCGAGCACGCCCTCGACCGACGGGTAGGCGTAGAACGCCCCCTTGGGGGTGGGCACCTCGAAGCCGTCGATCTCGCGCAGCATGTCGACCATGGTGCGGCGGCGGCGATCGAAGGCGGTGCGCATCTGCTCGACCTCCTCGAGCCCGCCCTGGAGGGCGGCGATCGCGGCGCGCTGCGACACGTTGGCCACGTTGGACGTGAGGTGGCTCTGGAAGTTCGTCGCCGCCTTGATCACGTCCGCAGGTCCGACCATCCAGCCCACGCGCCATCCGGTCATCGCGTAGGTCTTCGCCACGCCGTTGAGGACGATGGTGGTGTCGGCGAGGTCGGGCACCGCGGACAGCATCGGGGTGAAGGCCGCGTCGTCGTAGAGCAGGTGCTCGTAGATCTCGTCCGTGATCACCCAGATGCCGTGCTCGAGCGCCCACTCGCCGATGGCCTTGGTCTGCTCGGCCGAGTACACCGCGCCGGTCGGGTTCGAGGGGCTGCAGAACAGCAGCGCCTTGGTCGCGTCCGTGCGCGCCGCCTCGAGCTGCTCGACGGTCACCAGGTAGTCCTGATCGGCGCCCGCGAAGACCTCGACGGGGGTCGCGCCGGTGAGCGAGATCGCCTCCGGGTACGTGGTCCAGTACGGCGCGGGCAGGATCACCTCGTCGCCCGGGTCGAGCACCGCGGCGAAGGCCTGGAACACGGCCTGCTTGCCGCCGTTGGTGACGAGCGTGGTGGCCGGGTCGATCTCGTAGCCCGAGTCGCGCAAGGTCTTGTCGGCGATCGCCGCGCGCAGTTCGGGAAGTCCCGCTGCGGGGGTGTAGCGGTGGTTGCGCGGGTCCTGCGCGGCCTCGATCGCGGCGTCGACGATGAACTGCGGGGTCGGGAAGTCGGGCTCTCCGGCGCCGAAGCCGATGACGGGCCGGCCGGCGGCCTTGAGGGCCTTCGCCTTGGCATCGACGGCGAGCGTGGCGGACGGCGCGATGGCACCGAGGCGGGCGGAGACACGGTTCTTGGAAGTCACGGTCACTAGTCTTCCATGTTCGCCCGGCCCGGGCTCCCCGCAGGTGCCGGAACCTGCCGGGCCTCCCGCGCATCGGCCCTGCGAACGGCCACGCACGTCGCTCTGGGCAGGGCCATCCGCACGAGGACCCCGCAATACCCACGCGAGGACTATCCACAGATGGCCCCGAGGGTCTGCCAACCCGGCGTTTTCCGGGCAGGCTCGCGCCATGGACGTCACGAGGGCTCTCGCGCAGCGCGGTGGTGTCGCGCGCACGGGCGATCTCCGACGGGCAGGGGTCTCGGAGCGAGATATCGCGGCAGCCGTGTCTACGGGCGTCGTCCGGCGCGTGCGTCGCGGGGTTCTCGCCCTTCCCAGTGCCGATGAAGCGCTCGTCATGGCGGCGCACCTTGCAGGAGCGGCGACATGCATCACTGCATTGGCTCTTCATGGTGTCCTGCTGCTGAGGCGCTCCCGGACGCCCCATGTCGCGGTGCGCGACGATTTCGGCCGGCGTGGGCGCCACATCCATGGAGTTCGTCTCCACTACTCGACCGACATGATGGTGTCGCCTGCCGAACAGCTCGTTCATCCCGTGGCCCGGGCTCTCGACGTCGCCGGCCGATGCCTCGACCCGCGGGCGCACCTTGTCGCCGTCGATTCCGCGCTGCACCAGGGCCTGGTGCGGCCGGATGAGTTGGCCGCGTTCACGGTGACGTCGCGAGAGCGCCGCAATTGGTTGCTGGCTCACGCGGATGCGCGCTCCGAAGCCGTGGGCGAGACGCTCGCACGACTTGATGTGGTGGAGCGCGGTCTGGCGGTGTACCCTCAAAGATTCGTGAAGGGCGCCGGGCGTATTGACCTGGTGGTCGCGAACAGTGTCGCGGTCGAGATCGATGGACGCACCTTTCACGACGACCCTGAGTCCTTCCGACGCGATCGACGGCGCGATCGCAAGGTGGTCGTCGCGGGCATGCCGGTGCTTCGCTTCGCACACTCCGAACTCTTGGGAGCAGATGCCGTTCACGTGGGTGATGCCGTGCTCGACCTCATGAGGACCATGGGAGACTGACGGGGGTACCGCGTGAAGACCCGTGCAGACCCTCCCTTTGAAGGAGAATCACGGGTCGTCCCCGCGACAAGCCCTGCGCGAAGACGCCACGGCGAGCGGCCGATGCGGGGGCCGGGTTCGCAATCCCGAGCAGGAACCCGTACTATTGCCATTCGGCGATTGACAGACGTCATGATGGCTCGCGCCTTCGTGACTGTTGGCTGTCGCCGGTCGGGGGCCCCACCGCCCCCGGAGGGCAGTGGCGCAATTGGTAGCGCATCGGTCTCCAAAACCGACGGTTGGGGGTTCGAGTCCCTCCTGCCCTGCAGAGCGCGGGTCAAGTCCCGCGTGATCCCAACCCCCAAAAGCGAAGGATGACCCGGTGAGCGAATCTGCCGTGACGGACTCCGGAGAACAGGACCCTCGGCACGAATCCCGCGAGGACCGCAACATCTTCGGTCGCATTGCTCTGTTCGTGCGTCAGGTGATCTCCGAACTCAAGCGAGTGGTGACACCCACCCGCGAAGAGCTGATCCGGTACATCTGGATCGTGTTGGCCTTCGTCGCGGTGATGATGCTGATCGTGTTCTTGATGGACCTGCTGTTCAACTGGCTCTCAGCGATGACGTTCGGCGGCTGACCGCCGTCTGCAAAGGAAGTGGTGACTGGTGAGTGACGACAAGCTCGACTCCGCCGGCGACAAGCTCGACGAGCTCGTGGCCGACATCGCGGAGGCGACCGACCGCGCCCAGGCGGCGGCCGACGAGCCCGCTGAGGAGTCCACCCCCGCGGTGGACGAGGCGGCTCTTTCGGACGCCCCGGCCGATGCGGTGGTCGAGGGCGACGACGACACCGTCCCCGACGAGGCTCCGGTCGAGGATGCCGCCGAGGAGGAAGCGGTCGACGTCGTTCCCGACGAGCCCGTCGAAGCCGTGGTCGACCCCGGTGAGGAGTTCCGCGCCGAGCTGCGCATGCAGGACGGCGACTGGTTCGTGGTGCACAGCTACTCGGGACACGAGAAGCGCGTGAAGCAGGCCATCGAGCACCGCCGCGAGAGCCTCCACATGGAGGACAACATCTTCCAGGTCGAGGTCCCCATGGAGGACGTCGCCGAGATCAAGGGCGGACAGCGCAAGCTCGTCAACCGTGTGCGCATGCCCGGCTACGTGCTGGTGCGCATGCACCTCACCGACGAGTCCTGGGGAACCGTCCGCAACACCCCCGGCGTCACCGGCTTCGTCGGCCACGCTCACCAGCCCGTCCCGCTCACGCTCGACGAGGTCTACGGCATGCTCGCCCCGGCGGAGCAGGCAGTGGCCACGACGGACGAGGGCGCTGAGTCTCAGCCCAAGCAGGTTGAGGTCGACTTCTCTGTCGGCGAGTCGATCACCGTCATCGACGGCCCGTTCGCGACTCTGCCCGGCACCATCTCCGAGATCAGCGTGGATTCCCAGAAGCTCCACGTCCTCGTTTCCATCTTCGGCCGGGAGACCCCGGTCGAGCTGGCGTTCAACCAGGTCACCAAGATCTAGTCGCACGTCAGCAAGCCAAGCGGCATGGGCCGCGACGAATCACAGAAGGACCCGAATCCATCATGGCAGCACCGAAGAAGAAGGTCGCTGGTCTGATCAAGCTCCAGATCCAGGCCGGCGCCGCCAATCCCGCGCCGCCCGTGGGCCCCGCCCTCGGACAGCACGGCGTCAACATCATGGAGTTCTGCAAGGCCTACAACGCGGCCACTGAGTCGCAGCGCGGCAATGTGGTGCCCGTGGAGATCACGGTCTACGAAGACCGTTCCTTCACGTTCATCACGAAGACCCCGCCGGCCGCAGAGCTCATCAAGAAGGCCGCTGGCATCGCCAAGGGCTCCGGAGTTCCGCACACCGAGAAGGTCGGCTCGCTGACCGATGCTCAGGTGCGCGAGATCGCCGAGCAGAAGATGGCCGACCTCAACGCCAATGACATCGACGCCGCCACGAAGATCATCGCTGGCACCGCGCGTTCGATGGGCATCACCGTCAACTAGCACCACCCAGTGGGAGGGGGCGCGCTGCCCCGCACCACGACTGCACAGGAAAGAGAAGCAGATGTCCAAGCGCTCCAAGGCTTACCGCGACGCAGCACAGCTCGTCGACCGCAGCCAGCTTTACAGCCCCATCGAGGCCGTGCGCCTCGCCCAGAAGACGTCCTCGAAGAACACCGACTCGACCATCGACGTGGTGTTCAAGCTCGGCGTCGACCCGCGTCACGCGGACCAGTCGGTCCGCTCGACCGTCATCCTGCCCCACGGCACCGGCAAGACCGCTCGGGTCCTGGTCTTCGCGAACGGTGACAAGGCAGAGGCGGCCCGCGAGGCGGGCGCCGACATCGTCGGTGGCGACGAGCTCATCGAAGAGGTCATGGGCGGCCGTCAGGACTTCGACGCCGTCGTCGCCACCCCGGACCTCATGGGCAAGGTCGGTCGTCTCGGCCGCGTGCTCGGTCCGCGTGGGCTCATGCCGAACCCCAAGACCGGCACGGTGACCATGGATGTCACCAAGGCCGTGTCTGACATCAAGGGCGGAAAGATCGAGTTCCGCGTCGACAAGCACGCCAACCTCCACACGGTGATCGGCAAGGCCTCGTTCGGCGACGACAAGCTGCTCGAGAACTACCAGGCGGTGCTCGACGAGGTCCAGCGCGCCAAGCCGTCGGCCTCGAAGGGTCGCTACATCATCAAGGCGGCGATCTCCTCGACGCAGGGGCCGGGCATCCCGGTCGACGCCGCCGCGAAGATCGAGAAGTAGCGCCGGCACTCCACAGACCGCACTCGGACTGCGCCCGGCGATCCCGGGCGGCATGTACGAGAGCGCGTGCTGCGCAGCGGCCCCAACAGGGCAGGCGCGCAGCACCGGGCCCGGCTCCTCACCCCCCCTGAGGAGTCGGGCCTTCTCGTATGTCCGGGTGCTTTCGGCCGATGCGGTCGCCGGCTTCGCGCGCATTGGTACCTTGTGGCCAGGCTCGCCATTCGCAGGACCCACGCCCAGGAGGAACCGTGCGCCATGAGACACCTGTGCACGACCTGACCGTCGGATACTCGACGCTGCCGCACCGCGTGAGCGCCATCGAGCCAGCGGACTGGTGGGATCGCGCCGATGTCGTGGTGGTGGTGCAGACCGGAGAGCAGGCGCCGGCCCAGGCCGCCACGCTGGCGGCCGAGCGCGCTCGTCTCGAACGAGCCGGCGCCCGCACCGTCGCCCTGGAGTCGATGGGCGTGGCGCGCAGCCGCAACGAGGTGCTGCGCCAGGCCCGCACGCGCTACGTGCTGTTCAGCGACGACGACGTCCAGGTCGACTGGGACGGCGTGCGCGGGATGGTCGCCACCATGGCGGATCAGGGGCTGGCCTTGGGGCTGGGGCGAGCGGTCGGCGCCGACGGCGCGCTGCGCAAGCGCTACCCGGAGCGGGAGCAGCCGCTCACGCTGTTCAACTCGGCCAAGGCCGCGACGTACGAGATGATCGTCGACGTCGAGCGCACCCGCGAGCGTGAGGTGTGGTTCGACGAGGGCTACGGCGCGGGCGCCACCAACTATCTGGGCGACGAGTACATCTTCATCGCCGACCTCCTGCGCGCCGGCCTGTCCGCCCACGCGATTCCAGAGGTGGTCGCCGCCCATCCGGTGGAGAGCTCGGGGTCGCGGTGGGGCACTGGCGAGGATCTCGACGCACGGGCCGCCGTGCTGGATCGCGTCTTCGGTCGCCGGGCCGTGGCGGTGAAGCTGGCGTTCGCCGCGCGTCACCGCTCCCGGCTCGGAGGCGTCGGCGCGAGCCTGAGGTTCGTGCGGTCCACTCCCCGCACGCGCGCGCGGCGCCGCGCGACGGGGTGACAGCGAAGGGGCCCTTGAGCGCGCATCGGCCGCCTGTTGGCGTCGCCCGCCGCGTGAGGTAGTCTTGTGGAGCCCAAGACCGCCGGTTGTCGGCCCTGGTTCGCCAGGAACGACCCAAGCTCCGCGTCAGCGGAGTCCAGCGCAGGTGAGACGAACACGCAGGTGCGTGCATCGACGGGCGGCCAACTGGCCGCCTTTCGCATGTGAGCCCCATGCGTGCGAGCCCCGCCTGTGGCGGGGCTCTTCTGCTGTCCGGGGTGGGCCGTCTCCGCAAGGAGGCGCCGACGGTCACACTATGGAAGGACAACTATGGCGACGCCAGACAAGGTGGCGGCAGTCGAGGAGATCGCGAACCGTTTCCGCGATTCCAACGCTGTCGTGATCACCGAGTACCGCGGCCTGTCGGTCCCGCAGCTCGCCGAGCTGCGCCGCACGCTCAGCGGTGCCGCGACCTACCGTGTCGCGAAGAACACTCTGACGGCGCTCGCGGCCAAGGATGCCGGTGTCGAGGGTCTGGATGACCTCTTCGTCGGTCCCACGGCCATTGCATTCGTCACCGGTGACCCGGTGGAGGCTGCAAAGGGCCTGAAGGAGTTCAGCAAGAAGAACGACTCCCTCGTCATCAAGGGCGGCGTGCTTGACGGCAACGTCCTGACGGCCGAGGAGATCGGCAAGCTCGCAGACCTCGAGTCCCGCGAGGTCCTGCTCGCCAAGGCAGCGGGCGCCATGAAGGCGACGCTCTTCGGCGCGGCATACCTGTTCCAGGCACCGATCGCTCAGGCGGCGCGTGCTGTCGACGCCCTGCGTGCCAAGCAGGAAGACGCGGCGTAAAGCCGCGTTCCCCCACCAGTAGACCCCTGCTCACGCAGACCCAACAGTTAGGAAGACACCATGGCTAAGCTCTCCACCGAGGAGCTCATCGAGCAGTTCAAGGAGCTCTCGCTCATCGAGCTGTCCGAGTTCGTGAAGGCGTTCGAGGAGACCTTCGACGTCACCGCCGCGGCCCCCGTTGCCGCTGCCGCCCCGGCCGCCGCCGGCGGCGAGGCCGCCGAGGCCGCCGAGGAGCAGACCGAGTTCGACGTCATCCTCGCCGCCGTCGGCGACAAGAAGATCCAGGTCATCAAGGAGGTGCGCGCGCTCACGTCGCTCGGCCTCGGCGAGGCCAAGGCTGTCGTGGACGAGGCCCCCAAGGCCGTCCTCGAGGGCGTCAAGAAGGAAGACGCGGAGAAGGCGAAGGAGCAGCTCGAGGCTGCCGGCGCCACGGTCGAGCTCAAGTAGCACGACCTCCCGTCACGCGAGGCCGGGTCGCCCTTCGGGGCGGCCCGGCCTTTTGCGTGTCACCCGCCGACGCGGCGAATCGGGCGATTCGTCACGTTGGTGCGTGTGACAATGATCGGCGTGCCCCGATCTGACAGCGCGGCCGCGAAGCCTCAGGCGCCGCCCCTCGCAGGGCCGGAGCGTGCGCCCGCCGACCGGTTCTGCCCCGACCTGCAGGCGCTGCGCGCCCTCGCGGTGGGGCTGGTGGTGCTCTATCACCTGTGGCCGGATCGGCTGACGGGCGGCTACGTCGGCGTCGACGTGTTCTTCGTCATCAGCGGCTTCCTCATCACCGCTCACCTGTGGCGGGAGGCGGCCGTCACGGGCCGAATCCGGCTCGCGCACTTCTGGGCGCGGCGTGCGCGACGGCTGCTGCCCCCGGCGCTGCTGGTGCTGGCGGTGACCGCAGCCGGCACCATCTGGCTGGTGCCGCGGTCAGCGCTCGAGGGCAACCTGCGGGAGGTGCTCGCCTCCACCTTCTACGTCGAGAACTGGTACCTGTCCGCGCAATCCGTGGACTACCTCGGCGCGGGACAGGCGGCGTCGGCCGTGCAGCACTACTGGACCCTCTCGGTCGAAGAGCAGTTCTACGTGATCCTGCCGCTGCTGATGATCGCCGCGCTGGCGGTGGCCGCCCGGCTGCGCGTCTCTCGACGCCGGGTGGTCGTCGCGGGCGTCGGCGCCGCCGTCGCGGCCTCGTTCGTGTACGGGCTGTTTCTCTCCGCGGCCTCTCCTGCGGCGTACTTCTCGACGTTCACGCGCCTGTGGGAGTTCGGCCTCGGGGCCCTGGTGGCGCTCGTGCTGCCGCGCGTGCGCGGGCACGCGTGGATGGCGTTCCTGGGTGTCGCAATGATCGTGGCGGCCGCCGTGACCTTCGACGCTTCCACCCCCTTCCCCGGCTATCACGCGCTGCTGCCGGTCGTGGGGACGGCGTTGGTGATCGTCGCGGGGGCCGGCACCGCGGTCGCGCGCGTGGGGGAGTGGCCGCCGGTGTCGCACCTGGGGCGCACGTCCTACTCGATCTACCTGTGGCACTGGCCGCTCATCGTTCTCGTCCCCCTGGCCACCGCAAGCCCGCTTGACGCGTGGACCAAGGTAGCGATCGGTGCGGCCACGATCGCGCTGGCCTCCGTGTCGACGGTGTGGGTGGAGGAGCCGGTGAGATTCTCCCCGAAGCTCCTTGCCGGGAGAGCGCCGCGAGTCGTGGCCGCGTGGTCCATCGCCGGCATGGCAGCCGTCGCCGCCATCGCCGGGGTCGGCCTCGCCCTCGCGGACGCGGACGCCGATCGCGATCGCAAGGCGGCCGCGGAGGCGGGCGCGGCCCTCGCCCGCGAGGAGGTGGACTGCGCAGGCGCCGCAGCGCTCGCCGCTCCGGACCGGTGCGACGAGGACGGCCTGGACGCCTTCGTGCCCGCCCTCGCGGACCTCGAGGAGGACGACGCCAACCGGCCGGAGTGCTGGACCGGTCTCACCGGCAGCGAGTTCTCCCAATGCGCCATCGGCAGCCCCACTCCTGGAGGCCTGCGCATCCTCGTGCTCGGCGACTCGCATTCGAATGCGCTCATCTCGACCTACGAGCGCCTCGCGGAGTCGGTGGGATGGCAGTTCGATCTCGCCGGCCGCGCCGGCTGCTACCTCACGACCCGGGGCCTCGGGAGGGTCGGCACCGACTTCCGTGACGGCTGCGAGTCGTGGCGCGAGCAGGCGCTCGCGGCGGCCGCCGGCGCGAGTGACTACGACGCCGTGCTGGTCACCCGCCGCCAGCCGCCCGACCTGCCCGAGGGCCTGCGAGAGGCCGAGATCGAGGGCATGGCGGAGGCGTGGCGGGCAGTGGCGCCGGGGGTGCCGGTGCTGGCGCTCGTGGACAACCCGCGCATCGGCCCCGACTTCGTCGCGTGCCTGGAACGCGTCGGCCCCGCCGGCGCGGACGAGTGCGCGGTGCCCCGGGACACGGCGGTGTACTCCGACCTGGCGCGCGACGCGGCCGAACGCGTCGCGCACGCCACGGCGCTCGACCTCACCGACCACTACTGCACGGAGAGCGAGTGCGCGGCGGTGGCCGGCGGCATCGTGGTCTATCGACCGGATGGGCACCACGTGGGTGCGACGTACGCGCGGACGCTCGCACCGGCGCTCCACGACCAGATCACCGCGGCGCTGAGTGCCGAGGAGCAGCCGGAGAGCTGACGGTCGCGGCCCGGGCCGGCCGTGGACGGTTACGATCGGGTGCGGGCCCGGCGTGTCGTGCGGCCCGCGGGCCTCGGGTGGACTTATTGGGCGGTGCGGGGTAGTCTCTTGATTTGCGCTGTCTATCGCCCTGCCCTCATATGCCTACCCGGCGCGCCTCCGCAGATACGCGGCTTGGCCCCGGGATCCGGTGGAGTAGTGGCTGAGGACTCGCGACACGCACGCTATCAAGAGGGAAGGACCCGCCCTTGGCTGCCTCGCGCACCCCTTCGGCAACTGCCATCGCCAACCGTTCCGCATCACCGCGAATCTCCTTCGCGCAGATCTCCGAGCCGATCGAGGTCCCCAACCTCCTCGGCATTCAGACCGAGAGCTTTGACTGGCTCGTCGGCAACGCGACCTGGCAGGGACGCGTGGAGACTGCGAAGAGCGAGGGACGCGACGACGTCCCCGAGATCGCGGGACTGCAGGAGATCTTCGAGGAGATCTCCCCCATCGAGGACTTCGGCCAGACGATGTCGCTGAGCTTCTCGGACCCGTACTTCGAGGAGCCGCGTCACACTCCTGAGGAGTGCAAGGAGAAGGACTTCACGTACGCCGCGCAGCTGTTCGTGACGGCCGAGTTCATGAACAACACGACCGGCGAGATCAAGTCGCAGACCGTGTTCATGGGCGACTTCCCGCTCATGACCCCCAAGGGCACTTTCATCGTGAACGGCACCGAGCGCGTGGTCGTGTCGCAGCTGGTGCGCTCTCCCGGCGTGTACTTCGAGCGCACCGCGGACAAGACGTCTGACAAGGACATCTACACCGCGAAGGTGATCCCGTCGCGTGGGGCGTGGCTCGAGTTCGAGATCGACAAGCGCGACGCCGTGGGCGTCCGCGTCGACCGCAAGCGCAAGCAGCCCGTCACGCTCTTCCTCAAGGCGCTCGGCATGACCGACGAGGCCATCGCGGACGAGTTCAAGGACTACCCCGCGATCCTCGAGACCCTCGAGAAGGACACCGTCCACTCTCAGGAGGACGCGCTCGTCGACCTGTACCGCAAGCTGCGACCGGGCGAGCCGCCCACGGTCGAGGCGGGGCAGAACCTGCTCGACAACTTCTACTTCAACCCCAAGCGCTACGACCTCGCGAAGGTCGGCCGCTTCAAGCTGAACAAGAAGCTCAAGGTCGGCAAGCCGCTGGGCGAGTCCACGCTCACGCTCGATGACATCGTCGCGACCGTGAAGTACATCGCCGCGGCGCACTCGGGGCAGCAGTCGTTCCCCGGCGCCTCCGCTGAGGTCGAGGTCGAGACCGACGACATCGACCACTTCGGCAACCGCCGCATCCGCGCCGTGGGCGAGCTCGTGCAGAACCAGATCCGTACCGGGCTGTCCCGCATGGAGCGCGTGGTGCGCGAGCGCATGACGACTCAGGACGTCGAGGCGATCACGCCGCAGACCCTGATCAACACGCGTCCCGTCGTCGCGGCGATCCGCGAGTTCTTCGGCACGTCGCAGCTGTCCCAGTTCATGGACCAGAACAACCCGCTGGCCGGCCTCACCAACAAGCGTCGCCTCTCGGCGCTCGGCCCCGGCGGTCTGTCGCGCGACCGCGCCGGCATGGAGGTCCGTGACGTCCACCCGTCGCACTACGGACGCATGTGTCCCATCGAGACCCCTGAAGGCCCGAACATCGGCCTGATCGGCGCGCTCGCGACCTACGGCCGCGTGAACCCGCTCGGCTTCGTCGAGACCCCGTACCGCAAGGTGCTCAAGGGCAAGGTCACCGACAAGGTCGACTACCTGACCGCAGACGACGAGGACCGCTACGTGATCGCGCAGGCGAACGCGAAGCTCAGCGACGACAACTCGTTCGCCGAGGAGCGCGTGCTCGTCCGCTCGAAGGGTGGCGAGGTCGAGTTCGTGCCGCGCGACGCCGTGGACTACATGGACGTCTCCCCGCGCCAGATGGTGTCGGTGGCGACCGCCCTGATCCCGTTCCTCGAGCACGACGACGCCAACCGCGCCCTGATGGGCGCCAACATGCAGCGCCAGGCGGTCCCGCTGGTGCGTGCGGAGTCGCCTCTGGTCGGCACCGGCATGGAGCGCCGTGCGGCGATCGACGCCGGCGACGTGGTCGTGGCGACCAAGCCCGGCGTGGTCACCGAGGTGAGCGCTGGCCTGGTCACGGTCGCGAACGACGACGGCACCACGGGTTCCTACCGGATCGCCAAGTTCGAGCGCTCCAACCAGGGCACGAGCTACAACCAGCGCGTGCTCGTCAGCGAGGGCGATGTGCTGGTCGATGGCTCGGTCATCGCCGACGGTCCGTCGACGGACAACGGCGAGCTCGCGCTTGGCCGCAACCTGCTCGTGGCATTCATGTCGTGGGAGGGCCACAACTACGAGGACGCGATCATCCTGTCGCAGCGCCTGGTGGAGGACGACGTCCTGTCCTCGATTCACATCGAGGAGCACGAGGTCGACGCCCGCGACACCAAGCTGGGCCCCGAGGAGATCACTCGCGACATCCCGAACGCCTCCGAGGAGGTGCTCGCCGACCTCGACGAGCGCGGCATCATCCGCATCGGTGCCGAGGTCCGCGCTGGTGACGTGCTGGTCGGCAAGGTCACGCCCAAGGGCGAGACCGAGCTCACCCCCGAGGAGCGCCTGCTCCGCGCGATCTTCGGCGAGAAGGCGCGCGAGGTGCGCGACACGTCGCTGAAGGTTCCCCACGGCGAGTCCGGCACCGTCATCGGCGTCCGCGTGTTCACCGAGGAGGACGGCGACGACCTTCCTGCAGGGGTCAACGAGCTGGTGCGCGTCTACATCGCGCAGCGCCGCAAGATCCAGGAGGGCGACAAGCTCGCCGGACGCCACGGCAACAAGGGCGTCATCTCCACGATCCTGCCGATCGAGGACATGCCGTTCCTGGAGGACGGCACCCCGGTCGACATCATCCTCAACCCGCTCGGCGTGCCCGGCCGCATGAACGTCGGCCAGGTGCTCGAGACCCACACGGGCTGGGTGGCCAAGCACGGCTGGGACGCGACCGGCTCCGACGAGGAGTGGGCCAAGAACCTGCCCAAGGGCGCTGAGAAGTCCGAGCCTGGCACGCCGGTGGCGACGCCGGTGTTCGACGGTCTCGCCGAGCAGACGCTGCTCCACCTGCGTTCGGTGATCAACCCGAACCAGGACGGCGTCCGGTTGGTCGACGACGACGGCAAGGCGCGACTGTTCGACGGCCGCTCCGGCGAGCCGTTCCCGGAGCCCGTCGCGGTGGGCTACAAGTACATCCTCAAGCTCCACCACCTTGTCGACGACAAGATCCACGCCCGCTCCACGGGTCCGTACTCGATGATCACGCAGCAGCCCCTGGGCGGTAAGGCCCAGTTCGGCGGCCAGCGGTTCGGCGAGATGGAGGTCTGGGCCCTGGAGGCCTATGGCGCCGCCTACGCCCTGCAGGAGCTGCTGACCATCAAGTCTGACGACGTGGTGGGCCGCGTGAAGGTGTACGAGGCCATCGTGAAGGGCCAGAACATCCCGGACCCGGGCCTGCCCGAGTCCTTCAGGGTGCTGATGAAGGAGATGCAGTCGCTGTGCCTGAACGTCGAGGTCCTCAACTCTGAGGGTCACGTCGTCGAGATGCGTGAGTCCGAGGACGACGCATACCAGGCCGCCGAGTCGCTCGGCATCTCCCTCTCCAGCCGCCCGGACGCTTCCAGCGTCGACGAGATTTAAGCAAAGGAAGTGACTGTGCTCGACGTCAATGAGTTCGGCAACCTCCGCATCGGCCTGGCCACGGCGGAGGACATCCGCACGTGGTCCCATGGCGAGGTCAAGAAGCCGGAGACCATCAACTACCGCACCCTGAAGCCGGAGAAGGACGGACTCTTCTGCGAGAAGATCTTCGGCCCGACCCGGGACTGGGAGTGCGGCTGCGGCAAGTACAAGCGCGTCCGCTACCGCGGCATCGTCTGCGAGCGCTGCGGCGTGGAGGTCACCCGATCCCGCGTGCGCCGCGAGCGGATGGGCCACATCGAGCTCGCCGCCCCGGTGACCCACATCTGGTACTTCAAGGGCGTCCCGTCGCGCCTCGGATACCTGCTCGACCTGGCCCCCAAGGACCTGGAGAAGGTCATCTACTTCGCCGCCTACATGGTGACCGAGGTGGACGAGGACGGTCGTCACGAGGACCTGCCCAAGCTCCGCAACGAGATCGAGTCGGAGAAGAAGCAGATCGCGAACCAGCGCGACGTGGACATCAACAACCGCGCCGAGAAGCTGGAGAAGGACCTCGGCGAGCTCGAGGCCGAGGGCGCGAAGGCTGACGCCAAGCGCAAGGTCAAGGACGGCGCAGAGCGCGAGATGGCGAACCTGCGCAAGCGGGCGGATGCCGAGATCGAGCGCCTCGACGCGGTCTTCGACCGGTTCGTGAACCTCAAGGTCCAGGACCTCGAGGGCGACGAGCTCCTCTACCGCGAGCTGTCGCGCCGCTACGGCGTCTACTTCAAGGGCTCGATGGGTGCCGAGGCGATTCAGAAGCGTCTCGAGACCTTCGACCTCGAGAGCGAGGCCGTGCACCTGCGCGACATCATCGCCAACGGCAAGGGGCAGCGGAAGACCCGCGCGCTCAAGCGCCTGAAGGTCGTCAGCGCGTTCCTCACGACCACCAACGCCCCCACGGGCATGGTGCTCGACGCCGTGCCGGTGATCCCGCCGGACCTGCGACCCATGGTGCAGCTGGACGGTGGCCGCTTCGCGACCTCCGACCTGAACGACCTCTACCGTCGCGTGATCAACCGCAACAACCGCCTCAAGCGCCTGCTCGACCTCGGGGCTCCCGAGATCATCGTGAACAACGAGAAGCGCATGCTGCAGGAGGCGGTGGACGCGCTGTTCGACAACGGCCGTCGCGGCCGCCCGGTCACCGGACCGGGCAACCGCCCGCTGAAGTCGATCTCGGACATGCTCAAGGGCAAGCAGGGCCGTTTCCGTCAGAACCTGCTGGGCAAGCGCGTGGACTACTCGGGCCGTTCGGTCATCGTGGTCGGTCCGCAGCTCAAGCTGCACCAGTGCGGACTGCCCAAGCAGATGGCGCTCGAGCTGTTCAAGCCGTTCGTCATGAAGCGTCTCGTCGAGCTCAACCACGCGCAGAACATCAAGTCTGCCAAGCGCATGGTCGAGCGCAGCCGTTCCGAGGTGTGGGACGTGCTCGAAGAGGTCATCACCGAGCACCCCGTGCTGCTGAACCGCGCTCCGACCCTGCACCGACTGGGCATTCAGGCATTCGAGCCTCAGCTGGTGGAGGGCAAGGCCATCCACCTGCACCCGCTCGTCTGCGGCGCGTTCAACGCCGACTTCGACGGTGACCAGATGGCCGTGCACCTGCCGCTGAGCGCCGAGGCGCAGGCGGAGGCACGCGTGCTGATGCTGTCGAGCAACAACATCCTCAAGCCGTCGGACGGCCGCCCGGTGACCATGCCCTCTCAGGACATGATCATCGGTCTGTACCACATGACGCTTCAGAAGGAGGGGGCGAAGGGCGAAGGCCTGGCGTTCTCGTCGACTTCCGAGGCGCGCATGGCGTTCGATGCGGGCCAGCTCGCGCTCAGCGCGGAGATCCGGCTTCGCGTCGACGGCGACACTGTGCCCCCTGCGGGTCACGAACTGGCGTCGGACCAGGTCGCGGGCGTGCCGTTCACGCTCACCACGACCCTGGGGCGTGCACTGTTCAACGAGCTGCTGCCGATCTCCTTCCCGTACGTGAACCGCGATGTCGACAAGAAGGTGCTCGGCAACATCGTCAACGAGCTCGCCGAGCGCTACGAGAAGGTCGAGGTCGCGGCCTCGCTGGATGCGCTGAAGGACGCGGGCTTCCACTGGGCGACTCGTTCGGGCGTGACCATCGGTATCGGTGACGTGGCGACTCCCGCGAACAAGCAGGAGATCCTCGAGCGCTACGAGGCCCAGGCCGTCAAGGTCCAGGTCCAGTACGAGACGGGTCTGATCACCGACGACGAGCGCCGTCAGGAGCTCATCGAGATCTGGACGCAGGCGACCAACGAGGTCGACCGTTCCATGCGTGAGTCGTTCCCCAAGTACAACACCGTGCACACCATGGTGACGTCGGGAGCGCGAGGCAACTGGATGCAGGTGCGCCAGATCGCCGGTATGCGTGGCCTGGTGGCCAACCCGAAGGGCGAGATCATCCCGCGTCCGATCAAGTCGAACTACCGCGAGGGACTGTCCGTCCTCGAGTACTTCATCGCGACGCACGGAGCCCGTAAGGGACTGGCGGACACCGCGCTGCGCACGGCGGACTCGGGTTACCTGACCCGCCGTCTCGTGGACGTGTCTCAGGACGTCATCGTTCGCGAGGGCGACTGCGGCACCGAGCGCGGTCTGACGATGCCGATCGTCGAGCGCACCGTCGACGGTGAGGTGGTCAAGCACGAGCGCGTGGAGACCTCGGTCTTCGCTCGTACGCTCGCCACCGACGTCGCGGACGCCAAGGGCAACGTCATCGGGACGGCGGGCGCCGACATCGGCGACGTGCTGATCGATGCGCTGATCGCGGAGGGCATCGAGGACGTCAAGGTCCGCTCGGTCCTGACGTGCGAATCGGCGGTCGGCACGTGCGCCAAGTGCTACGGCCGCTCGCTCGCGACCCGAGAGCTCGTGGACATCGGCGAGGCCGTCGGCATCGTCGCTGCCCAGTCGATCGGTGAGCCCGGCACCCAGCTGACCATGCGCACGTTCCACACCGGTGGTGTGGCATCCGCGGATGACATCACGCAGGGTCTGCCGCGTGTGCAGGAGCTCTTCGAGGCGCGCACCCCCAAGGGTGAGGCCCCGATCTCCGAGGTGCCCGGCCGTCTCAAGGTCGACGACTCGGAGGCCACCCGCCGCCTGGTCGTCACCCCGGACAACGGCGACGAGCCGTTCGAGTACCCCGTGTCGAAGCGTTCGCGCCTGCTCGTGCAGGACGGCGAGCACGTCGAGGTCGGCCAGCAGCTCGTGGCCGGCGCCGTGGACCCGAAGAGCGTGCTGCGCATCCTCGGCCCTCGCGCCACCCAGAAGCACCTGGTGGACGAGGTCCAGAACGTGTACCGCTCGCAGGGCGTGGAGATCCACGACAAGCACATCGAGGTCATCGTGCGGCAGATGCTGCGGCGCGTCACGGTCCTCGAGGCCGGCGAGGCCCCGCTGCTTCCTGGCGAGCTCGTCGAGCGTGCGCGGTTCGAGAACGCCAACAGGGAGACCGTCACGAGCGGTGGCAAGCCGGCATCGGCTCGCCCCGAGCTGATGGGAATCACCAAGGCGTCGCTCGCGACCGAGTCGTGGCTGTCGGCGGCCTCCTTCCAGGAGACCACGCGCGTCCTCACCGAGGCCGCGATGTCCGGAAAGTCCGACCCCCTGGTCGGCCTCAAGGAGAATGTCATCCTCGGAAAGCTCATCCCCGCTGGTACCGGACTGCAGAATTACGCTACCGCGACGGTCGAGCCCACCGAAGAAGCGAAGTCCAACCTGTTCCCGACCTTCGGATACGAAGAGTGGGATGGTCAGTACTTCAGCGAGGGAACGGGCGAGGCCGTGCGCCTCGAGGAGTTCGACTTCCCTCGCGAGTAGTCCCGTTCGGCCGCGGGGCGCGCCTGCCCCGCTTTGACGACGTCGCGGGTCACGGGTATCGTTGATACTCGTGCCCGCGCCGTCGGGCCCTCACGCGCGCCCTATAGGGGCGTTTTCACCAAATGGTGCGACACGCCCGGGCGCGGGGGTCGGACCCCGCAGGTTTCAGCAACACACGATCAAACGGAGATGTAGTGCCTACGATTCAGCAGCTGGTCAGGAAAGGCCGGCACCCCAAGGCCAGCAAGACCAAGACGCCGGCGCTCAAGTCGAGCCCCCAGCGGCGCGGCGTGTGCACCCGTGTCTACACAACGACGCCCAAGAAGCCGAACTCGGCACTGCGGAAGGTCGCCCGCGTGCGCCTGTCCACGGGCATCGAGGTCACCGCGTACATCCCCGGCGAGGGCCACAACCTGCAGGAGCACTCGATCGTGCTCGTGCGTGGCGGTCGTGTGAAGGACCTGCCGGGTGTCCGCTACAAGATCGTCCGCGGCTCGCTCGACACGCAGGGCGTGAAGGGCCGTCAGCAGGCTCGCAGCCGTTACGGCGCGAAGAGGGAGAAGAAGTAATGCCTCGTAAGGGACCGGCCCCCAAGCGGCCCATCATCAACGACCCGGTGCACGGCGCGACCGTCGTCACCCAGCTCATCAACAAGGTGCTGCTCGACGGCAAGAAGTCGACCGCCGAGGCGATCGTCTACGGCGCCCTCGCGGGCGTCGGCGAGAAGTCGGGCCAGGACCCGGTGGTCGTCCTCAAGCGCGCACTGGAGAACATCCGCCCGGCGCTCGAGGTGCGCAGCCGCCGCGTCGGCGGCGCCACCTACCAGGTTCCCGTCGACGTGCGTCCGGTCCGCTCGACCACGCTCGCCCTGCGCTGGCTGGTGGACTTCTCGCGCGCACGTCGCGAGAAGACCATGACGGAGCGCCTCATGAACGAGATCCTCGACGCATCGAACGGCCTTGGCGCCGCGGTGAAGCGTCGCGAGGACATGCACAAGATGGCCGAGTCGAACAAGGCGTTCGCGCACTACCGCTGGTAGTCGCTGCCTCGTTCGACGGGATCCCAAGACTCTAGGAGAACCACGTGGCACAGGACGTGCTGACGGACCTGACCAAGGTCCGCAACATTGGCATCATGGCTCACATCGATGCCGGCAAGACCACCACCACCGAGCGCATCCTGTTCTACACGGGTGTCAACTACAAGATCGGTGAGACCCACGACGGCGCCTCGACGACTGACTGGATGGAGCAGGAGCAGGAGCGCGGCATCACCATCACCTCCGCCGCGGTCACGTGCTTCTGGGACGACAACCAGATCAACATCATCGACACCCCCGGTCACGTGGACTTCACCGTCGAGGTCGAGCGCTCGCTGCGCGTCCTCGACGGCGCGGTCGCGGTGTTCGACGGCAAGGAGGGCGTGGAGCCCCAGTCGGAGACCGTGTGGCGTCAGGCCGACAAGTACGACGTGCCCCGCATCTGCTTCGTCAACAAGATGGACAAGCTCGGCGCGGACTTCTACTTCACGGTCGACACCATCATCAAGCGCCTCGGCGCCAAGCCGCTGGTCCTCCAGCTGCCCATCGGCGCCGAGAACGACTTCGTCGGCATCGTCGACCTGGTCGAGATGAACGCCAAGGTGTGGCCCGGCGACGCCAAGGGCGACGTGACCATGGGTGCGACCTATGAGACCACCGAGATCCCGGCCGACCTCAAGGACAAGGCCGAGGAGTACCGCGCGGCCCTGCTCGAGGCGGTCGCCGAGTCCGACGAGGAGCTCATCGAGAAGTACCTCGGCGGCGAGGAGCTGACGATCCCCGAGATCAAGGCGGCGATCCGCAAGCTCACCATCGCGTCCGAGGTCTACCCGGTGCTGTGCGGCTCTGCGTTCAAGAACCGCGGCGTGCAGCCCATGCTCGACGCGGTCATCGACTACCTGCCGGCCCCCTTCGACGTCCCCGCCATCCAGGGCCACGACGTCAAGGACCCCGAGATCATCGTCGAGCGTCACGCGGACGCGACGGAGCCGTTCGCGGCTCTCGCGTTCAAGGTCGTCTCGCACCCGTTCTTCGGTCGCCTCACCTACGTGCGCGTGTACTCGGGTCACCTCGAGAACGGCGCGCAGATCATGAACTCGACCAAGGGCAAGAAGGAGCGCATCGGGAAGCTGTTCCAGATGCACGCCAACAAGGAGAACCCGGTCGAGACGATCCACGCGGGTCACATCTACGCGGTGATCGGCCTCAAGGACACGACGACGGGTGACACGCTGTGCAACCCGGAGCACCAGGTCGTGCTCGAGTCCATGACCTTCCCGGAGCCCGTCATCGACGTGGCGATCGAGCCCAAGACCAAGGGTGACCAGGAGAAGCTGTCCCTCGCGATTCAGAAGCTCGCGGAGGAGGACCCCACCTTCCGCGTGCGTCTGGACGATGAGACCGGCCAGACCGTCATCGGCGGCATGGGCGAGCTTCACCTCGACATCCTCGTGGACCGCATGAAGCGCGAGTTCAAGGTCGACGCCAACGTCGGCAAGCCGCAGGTCGCGTACCGCGAGACCATCCGCAAGACGGTCGAGAAGTACGACTACACCCACAAGAAGCAGACGGGTGGCTCCGGCCAGTTCGCGAAGGTGCAGATCTCGCTCGAGCCCCTCGAGGCCGATTCCGAGGTCCAGTACGAGTTCAAGAACGCCGTGACCGGTGGCCGCGTCCCCCGCGAGTACATCCCGTCGGTGGACGCCGGCATGCAGGCTGCGATGCAGCTGGGCATCCAGGCCGGGTACCCGGTCGTGGGCGTGCGCGCCACGCTTCTCGATGGCCAGTACCACGATGTCGACTCGTCCGAGATGGCGTTCAAGATCGCGGGTTCGATGGCCTTCAAGGAGGCCTCGCGACTGGCGAAGCCGGTCCTTCTCGAGCCGACCATGGCCGTCGAGGTCCGTACTCCCGAGGAGTACATGGGCGAGGTCATCGGCGACATCAACTCGCGCCGCGGCCAGATCCGCCAGATGAGCGACGCCGCGGGCGTCAAGGTCATCGACGCGCTCGTGCCCCTGTCCGAGATGTTCGGCTACGTCGGCGACCTGCGTTCCAAGACGTCGGGCCGCGCGGTGTACTCGATGTCGTTCGACAGCTACGCGGAGGTCCCCAAGGCAGTGGCCGAGGAGATCATCGCGAAGACCCGGGGCGAGTAGTCCCACCGGTTGACAACGTAAGTGAAGAACAACGACCAGTAGTGATGAAGCCCCGAATGGCCGTCATCCGGCCACACGGACTAGTATCTTTACCCGAGTCTCAAAAATCAGGAGGAACCCCTCATGGCTAAGGCCAAGTTCGAGCGGAACAAGCCGCACGTCAACATCGGCACCATCGGTCACGTCGACCACGGTAAGACCACGCTGACGGCCGCGATCTCGAAGGTGCTGCACGACCAGTACCCCGACCTCAACCCCTTCACGCCTTTCGAGGACATCGACAAGGCCCCTGAGGAGCGCGAGCGCGGCATCACGATCAACATCTCGCACATTGAGTACGAGACGACTGCGCGTCACTATGCACACGTCGACGCCCCCGGTCACGCCGACTACATCAAGAACATGATCACCGGTGCCGCCCAGATGGACGGCGCGATCCTGGTGGTTGCGGCGACCGACGGCCCGATGGCACAGACGCGTGAGCACGTGCTGCTTGCCAAGCAGGTCGGCGTTCCCTACCTGCTCGTCGCGCTGAACAAGTCCGACATGGTCGACGACGAGGAGATCCTTGACCTCGTCGAGATGGAGGTCCGCGAACTGCTGTCCTCGCAGGGCTTCGACGGCGACAACGCTCCCGTCATCAAGGTCTCGGCGCTCAAGGCGCTCGAGGGCGACGAGAAGTGGGCGAAGTCCGTCGCCGAGCTCATGGAGGCCGTGGACGAGAACGTCCCCGAGCCCGAGCGCGACATGGACAAGCCGTTCCTGATGCCCGTCGAGGACGTCTTCACGATCACCGGCCGCGGCACCGTCGTGACCGGCAAGGTCGAGCGCGGCAAGCTGAAGATCAACTCGGACGTCGAGATCCTCGGCATCCGCGACCCGCAGAAGACCACGGTCACGGGTATCGAGATGTTCCACAAGCAGATGGACGAGGCGTGGGCCGGCGAGAACTGCGGTCTGCTGCTGCGTGGCACCAAGCGTGAGGACGTCGAGCGCGGCCAGGTCGTGGTTGCTCCCGGCACCACCACGCCGCACACCAACTTCGAGGGCAAGGTCTACATCCTCAACAAGGATGAGGGTGGCCGCCACAACCCCTTCTACACGAACTACCGCCCGCAGTTCTACATCCGCACCACGGATGTGACCGGCGTCATCACGCTGCCCGAGGGCACCGACATGGTGATGCCCGGCGACACCACCGAGATGTCGGTCGAGCTGATTCAGCCGATCGCCCTCGAGGAGGGTCAGGGCTTCGCGATCCGCGAGGGCGGCCGCACGGTGGGCTCAGGCACCGTCACCAAGATCACCAAGTAGTTCATACACACGGCCTGGATGCGGGGCCTGGCACACGTCGCCAGGCCCCGCATCCGCGCGGTGGGGCCGATGCGCGGGCGGGCTTTTCCGCCTCGCAGACCGGGACGGTTCGTCCCGGTTGGCTTTGACGGCCGAAATCTGGCACACTATTCAGGTTGCCCATTGCGGGCGACCGCACACTCACCCACGACGACTCGAGAGATCGAGAAGCGCGCCAGTGCGTCGCAGATATGCGACACGCCCGAGCGCGGGGGTCGGAGGGTGGGAGACCACAGACGTACGAGAGATAAGGCAGAACCACGCGATGGCGGGACAGAAGATCCGCATTCGGCTGAAGAGCTATGACCACGAGGTCATCGACTCCTCGGCGCGAAAGATCGTCGAGACGGTCACGCGCGCCGGCGCCTCGGTAGTCGGCCCCGTGCCGCTCCCGACGGAGAAGAACGTGTTCTGTGTGATCCGTTCTCCTCACAAGTACAAGGACTCCCGCGAGCACTTCGAGATGCGCACCCACAAGCGCCTCATCGACATCGTGGACCCGACGCCCAAGGCGGTCGACTCGCTCATGCGACTCGACCTCCCTGCGGACGTCAACATCGAGATCAAGCTTTAAGCAACCGTTAAGGACATAAGCATCATGACCCCCACGACTTCCAATGCCCAGCGCACCACGCGTGCGCTGCTTGGTACGAAGCTGGGCATGACGCAGGTGTGGGACGACGAGGGCCGTATCGTGCCCGTGACCGTCGTCCAGGTAGACACCAACGTCGTGACCCAGGTGCGTAGCGCGGCACGCGACGGCTACGAGGCCGTCCAGCTCGCTTTCGGCACCGTTGACCCTCGCCGCGTGACCGATCCCCTCAAGGGCCACTTCGAGGCTGCCGGCGTCACGCCGCGTCGCCACGTGGCCGAGGTTCGCACCGCGGACGCCGCCGACTTCTCGCTGGGCCAGGAGCTCACCGCCGAGGTGTTCGAGGCTGGCCAGAAGGTCGACGTCACCGGCACCACCAAGGGCAAGGGCACCGCCGGTGTGATGAAGCGTCATGGCTTCCACGGCGTCGGCGCTTCCCACGGTGCACACCGCAACCACCGCAAGGCTGGTTCCATCGGTGGAGCATCGACGCCTTCGCGCGTCTTCCGCGGCCTCAAGATGGCCGGCCGCATGGGTAACGACCGCAAGACGGTTCAGAACCTCACCGTCCACTCGATCGACGCCGACAAGGGCCTGCTGCTCCTCAAGGGCGCGGTCCCCGGCAACAAGGGCGGCGTCGTGCTGATCCGCTCCGCAGCGAAGGGTGCGTGACACCATGGCTGAGACCCAGACCGTCGACGTGGTCGACGCCGCAGGCAAGAAGGCCGGCACGGCCGAGCTTCCCGCCGAGGTTTTCGACGTCGTCACCAACGTCCCCCTGATCCACCAGGTGGTGGTGGCGCAGCGCGCCGCCGCACGCCAGGGCACGCACTCCACCAAGACTCGCGGCGAGGTCGCGGGCGGTGGCCGCAAGCCGTACAAGCAGAAGGGCACCGGCCGGGCTCGTCAGGGCTCGATCCGCGCCCCGCAGTTCGCCGGTGGTGGAATCGTGCACGGCCCCCAGCCGCGCGACTACTCGCAGCGCACGCCCAAGAAGATGAAGGCGGCCGCCCTGCGCGGTGCCCTCTCGGACCGCGCTCGCGCGGGCCGGGTTCACGTGCTGAAGAACGTCGTGACCGGTGACGCGCCGTCGACCAAGACCGCTCTGGCGGCCATCTCCCACGCGACGTCGGGCCGCAGCGCCCTCGTCGTGCTGGAGCGGGCGGACGAGCTGTCCTGGAAGTCGCTGCGAAATGCGGCTGGCATTCACCTGCTCGCCGTCGACCAGCTCAACACCTACGACGTGCTCGTGAGCGACGACCTCGTCTTCACGTCGGGTTCCCTCGAGGCGTTCCTCGCGGGCCCGGCCAAGGGCAAGTCGGCGACCGCGGTCGCCACCGAGTCCGAGGCGTAAGGAGAACTGACGTGACTACGCTCAACAAGAACCCCCGTGACATCCTGATCCGGCCCATCGTGTCGGAGAAGAGCTACGCGCTCATGGATGCGGGCAAGTACACCTTCGAGGTCGACCCTCGCGCCAACAAGACCGAGATCAAGATCGCGGTCCAGCAGATCTTCGGCGTGAAGGTCGTCTCCGTCAACACCATCAACCGCAAGGGCAAGACGCGCCGCACCCGCTTCGGCATGGGCAAGCGCAAGGATGTCAAGCGCGCGATCGTCACCGTGGGCGAGGGCGACGCACTCGACGTCTTCTCCGGCCACGTGGGCTAGGCAAGGAACAGGAAACGACATGGCTATTCGCAAGCACAAGCCGACGACGCCGGGCCGCCGTGGCTCGTCAGTCGCCGACTTCGCCGAGGTCACCCGTTCGCAGCCGGAGAAGTCGCTGACGCGTCCGCTGCACAAGAAGGGTGGCCGGAACAACACCGGTCGCATCACCACCCGTCACCAGGGTGGCGGCCACAAGCGCGCCTACCGCGTGATCGACTTCCGTCGTCACGACAAGGACGGCGTGCCCGCCACCGTGGCGCACATCGAGTACGACCCGAACCGCACGGCGCGCATCGCGCTGCTGCACTACGCGGACGGCGAGAAGCGCTACATCATCGCGCCTGACCGTCTGACGCAGGGTGCGGCCGTGGAGGCAGGCGCCGAGGCTGACATCAAGCCCGGCAACAACCTGCCGCTGCGCAACATCCCGGTGGGTACGGTCGTGCACGCGATCGAGCTCAAGCCGGGTGGCGGCGCGAAGATCGCTCGCTCGGCGGGCGCCTCCGTGCAGCTCGTCGCCAGGGAGGGTCGCTTCGCGCAGCTGCGCATGCCCTCCGGCGAGATCCGCAACGTCGACTCGCGCTGCCGCGCGACCGTCGGCGAGGTGGGCAACGCCGAGCAGTCCAACATCAACTGGGGCAAGGCAGGACGCAACCGCTGGAAGGGCAAGCGCCCGACCGTCCGTGGCGTCGTCATGAACCCGGTCGACCACCCGCATGGTGGCGGTGAGGGCAAGACCTCCGGTGGTCGCCACCCGGTCTCGCCTTGGGGCAAGCCCGAGGGGCGCACGCGCACTCCGGGCAAGGAGTCCGAGAAGCTCATCGTCCGCCGCCGTCGTACTGGCAAGAACAAGCGTTAAGGAGCCTGACTTATGCCACGCAGTCTGAAGAAGGGCCCCTTCGTCGACGACCACCTGCAGAAGAAGGTGGACGCCCAGAACGATGCGGGAACGAAGAACGTCATCAAGACTTGGTCGCGCCGTAGCGTGATCACCCCGGATTTCCTGGGACACACCTTTGCAGTGCACGACGGTCGCAAGCACGTTCCCGTGTTCGTGACTGAGGCGATGGTCGGGCACAAGCTCGGCGAGTTCGCCCCGACGCGCACGTTCAGGGGCCACGTGAAGGACGACCGCAAGGGCCGCCGCTAACGCGGCCCGAGCGAAGGTAAGAGGAGTTGAAGATGGAAGCCAAGGCGCAGACGCGATACGTTCGCGTGACCGCCCAGAAGGCTCGCCGTGTCGTGGACCTGGTCCGTGGCAAGAACGCCGTCGAGGCGATCTCCACGCTGCGGTTCCAGCCGCAGGCGGCCGCGGAGGACGTGCGCAAGCTCGTTGCCTCGGCCGTTGCCAACGCACGCGTCAAGGCTGAGGCCGCAGGCGAGCGCTTCGACGAGTCCGAACTCGTGATCACCTCGATCACGGTCGACGAGGGCCCGACGATGAAGCGCATTCGGCCGCGTGCCCAGGGGCGCGCCAACCGCATTCTCAAGCGCACGAGCCACATGTCCGTGACCGTGGCCACCCGTACGGGTGCCGTGAAGGAAGGGGCCAAGTAATGGGTCAGAAGATCAATCCTCACGGCTACCGCCTGGGAATCACCACCGACCACCGCTCGCGCTGGTTCGCCGACTCGACCAAGGCCGGCGAGCGCTACCGCGACTACGTGGACGAGGACGTGAAGATCCGCAAGCTCATGTCCAAGGGACTCGAGCGCGCAGGCGTGTCCAAGGTTGAGATCGAGCGCACTCGCGAGCGCGTGCGGGTGGACCTTCACACCGCGCGTCCCGGCATCGTGATCGGTCGTCGTGGCGCGGAGGCCGACAAGCTTCGCGGCAACCTCGAGAAGCTCACGGGCAAGCAGGTCCAGCTGAACATCCTCGAGGTGAAGAACGCCGAGATGGACGCCCAGCTGGTCGCGCAGGGCATCGCCGAGCAGCTCACCTCGCGAGTCGCCTTCCGCCGTGCCATGCGCAAGGGCATCCAGTCCTCGCTGCGCGCCGGTGCCAAGGGCATCCGTGTGCAGTGCTCGGGCCGGCTCGGTGGCGCCGAGATGTCGCGTTCCGAGTTCTACCGCGAGGGCCGCGTGCCGCTGCACACCCTTCGCGCGAACATCGACTACGGCTTCTTCGAGGCCCGCACCACGTTCGGCCAGATCGGCGTGAAGGTGTGGATCTACAAGGGCGACATGACGGAGAAGGAGTGGGCCGCCGAGCAGGCGAAGGCTCCCCGTCCGCAGCGCGGCCGTGGCCGCGACGCTCGCGGACCCCGTCGTGACGGTCCCCCCCGTCAGTCCGCTGAGGCCCCCAAGGCCGATGCGCCTGCCGCTGCCGAGGCCCCCAAGGCCGACGCAGGGAAGGAAGGCTAAGACATGCTTATTCCGCGTCGCGTCAAGCACCGCAAGCAGCACCACCCGGGACGCTCGGGCGCTGCCAAGGGCGGCACCGAGGTCTCGTTCGGCGACTATGGCATCCAGGCTCTCGAGCCCGCCTACGTCACCAACCGTCAGATCGAGGCCGCTCGTATCGCGATGACCCGTCACATCAAGCGTGGTGGAAAGGTGTGGATCAACATCTACCCGGACCGCCCGCTGACGAAGAAGCCCGCCGAGGTCCGCATGGGCTCCGGTAAGGGCTCACCCGAGTGGTGGGTCGCCAACGTCAAGCCCGGACGCATTCTGTTCGAGCTTGCCGGCGTCGACGAGAGCCTCGCTCGCGAGGCGCTGCGTCGCGCCCAGCACAAGCTGCCCATGAAGACCCGTTTCGTGACCCGTGAGGGTGGTGACATCTGATGGCTATCGGTACCAAGTCCCTCATGCCGACCGAACTGGACGCCATGGAGAACGACAGCCTCGCCGAAGAGCTCAAGAAGGCCAAGGAAGAGCTGTTCAACCTGCGTTTCCAGTCGGCCACCGGCCAGCTCGAGAACCACGGCCGCCTCAAGGCGGTCAAGCGAGACATCGCCCGCATCTACACGATCCTGCGCGAGCGCGAGCTCGGCATCCGGACGGCGCCCTCGGCGTCGGCCGAGTAAGGAAAGACGAAATGTCGACCAAGAAGCACGCGACGGCCACGGCCGAGCACCGCGCGTATCGCAAGACGCGTCGCGGCTACGTCGTCAGCGACAAGATGGACAAGACGATCACCGTGTCGGTCGAGGACCGCGTCAAGCACTCCCTCTACGGCAAGGTTCTGCGCCGCAACAGCACCATCAAGGCGCACGACGAGGAGAACACGGCCGGCATCGGCGACCTCGTCGTCGTCATGGAGACCCGGCCGCTGTCCGCTTCCAAGCGGTGGCGACTCGTCGAAATCGTCGAGAAGGCCAAGTAACTAACGTTCGACCAGGCTCGCTCGGCAAGGCCCAGCGAGAACCAGACGACAGGAGAGACACATGATTCAGCAGGAGTCGCGGCTCAGAGTCGCCGACAACACGGGTGCCAAGGAGATCCTTGTCATTCGCGTGCTCGGGGGCTCCAAGCGCCGCTACGCCGGCATCGGCGACACCATTGTCGCCACTGTCAAGGACGCGATCCCGGGCGGCAATGTCAAGAAGGGCGAGGTCGTCAAGGCGGTCATCGTCCGCACCGCGAAGGAGCGCCGCCGCATCGACGGCTCGTACATCAAGTTCGACGAGAACGCTGCCGTGATCCTGAAGGGCGAGACCGCGGAGCCCCGCGGCACGCGCATCTTCGGGCCCGTGGGCCGCGAGCTTCGCGACAAGAAGTTCATGAAGATCATCTCGCTCGCACCGGAGGTCATCTGATGGCGAAGATTAGGAAGGGCGACCTCGTGGTCGTCATCGCCGGGCGCGACCGCGGCCAGCAGGGCCGCGTGCTCGAGGTGAACACCGAGAACGATCGGATCATCGTCGAGGGCGTCCAGCGTGTCACCAAGCACGTCAAGCCGGGTACCAGCCGTGACAATCAGTCCGGCGGCATCGTGACGACCGAGGCTGCTCTGCACATCTCGAACGTCATGCTCGTGGACCCGGAGACCAAGAAGGGCACCCGTGTGGGCTACCGCACGGAGGAGGTCGAGCGGGACGGCCGCACTCGCATCAAGCGTGTGCGCGTCGCCAAGCGCTCGGGTAAGGACGTCGAATGAGCACCGCAACGGCTCAGCCGCGGCTCAAGGAGAAGTACCGCAGCGAGATCATCGCCAAGCTCCAGGAGGAGTTCGGCCACGAGAACATCAACCAGGTCGCCGGTCTCACCAAGATTGTCGTGAACATGGGTGTGGGCGACGCGGCCAAGGACTCGAAGCTCATCGAGGGCGCGATCTCGGACCTGACGGCCATCACGGGGCAAAAGCCCCAGGTCACGAAGGCCCGCAAGTCCATCGCGCAGTTCAAGCTTCGCGAGGGCCAGCCGATCGGCGCGCACGTGACGCTGCGCGGCGACCGCATGTGGGAGTTCCTCGACCGTCTGCTGTCGCTTGCGCTGCCGCGCATCCGTGACTTCCGCGGCCTGAGCCCCCAGCAGTTCGATGGGAACGGCAACTACACGTTCGGACTGAACGAGCAGTCGATGTTCCACGAGATCGACCAGGACCGGATCGACCGCGTGCGCGGCATGGACATCACCATCGTCACGACCGCGTCTGCCGACGACGAGGGCCGCTCGCTGCTCAAGCAGCTGGGCTTCCCTTTCAAGGAGAAGTAGGACATGGCCAAGACTGCGCTCAAGAACAAGGCGGCCGGCAAGCAGAAGTTTGCTGTGCGCGCCTACACCCGGTGCCAGAAGTGCGGACGTCCGCACTCGGTGTACCGCAAGTTCGGCCTCTGCCGCGTGTGCTTCCGGGAGATGGCTCACGCAGGTGAGCTTCCCGGCATCACCAAGAGCAGCTGGTAAATCCACGACGCCGCAGGTCCCCCCATTGGGGAAACCACGGCGAGGAAGAGTTCACAACTCATGACGATGACTGATCCCATCGCAGACATGCTGACGCGTCTGCGCAATGCGAATTCGGCGTACCACGAGACCGTGTCTATGCCGCACTCCAAGCTCAAGGCGAACATCGCCACGATCCTGGAGGCCCAGGGGTACATCTCTGGCTCGGAGACCACCGAGGCCGAAGTGGGCAAGACGCTCACGCTGACCCTGAAGTACGGCCCCAACCGTGAGCGTTCGCTCGCGGGGGTGCGCCGCGTGTCCAAGCCCGGCCTCCGCGTCTACGCGAAGTCCACCAACCTGCCGAAGGTTCTCGGCGGTCTTGGCGTGGCGATTCTGTCCACCTCCTCCGGTCTGCTCACCGACCGCGAGGCTGAGAAGAAGGGCGTCGGCGGCGAGGTCGTCGCGTTCGTCTGGTAAGGAAAGGAGCGAGACAATGTCACGTATCGGCAAGTACCCCGTTCCGGTTCCTACCGGAGTGGACGTCACCATCGACGGCGCGCACGTCAGCGTCAAGGGCCCCAAGGGCACCCTGGCGCTCAGTGTCGCCGAGCCCATCACCGTCTCGAAGGGTGATGAGGGTATCGAGGTGAAGCGCCCGAACGACGAGCGCGTCGCCAAGTCCCTCCACGGGCTCACCCGCACCCTCATCGCCAACATGGTCGAGGGCGTCACCAACGGCTACGAGAAGAAGCTCGAGATCGTCGGCACGGGTTACCGCGTCGCTCTCAAGGGCGACAACCTCGAGTTCGCGCTCGGGTTCTCTCACCCGGTCGTCATCGCTCCGCCGGAGGGCATCACGTTCTCCGTCGAGGGTCCGACCAAGTTCGCGGTCGCGGGCATCGACAAGCAGCAGGTCGGCGAGACCGCCGCGAACATCCGCAAGGTGCGGCCGCCGGAGCCCTACAAGGGCAAGGGCGTTCGTTACGCGGGCGAGCAGGTGCGCCGCAAGGCAGGAAAGACGGGTAAGTAAGCCATGGCTATCTCAATCAAAGGCAAGGGGAAGACGGTCCAGCGCAAGCGCCGTCACTTCCGCCTGCGCAAGAAGATCTCGGGCACGACCGCGCGTCCGCGCCTGGTCGTGACCCGTTCATCCCGCCACATGGTCGCGCAGATCGTGGACGACACGGTGGGCAAGACCCTCGCATCGGCGTCGACCCTCGAGGCCGACATCCGAGCATTGGACGGCGACAAGACCGCGAAGGCGACCAAGATCGGCGAGCTCGTAGCAGAGCGCGCGAAGGCTGCCGGCGTCGACACCGTGGTGTTCGACCGCGGTGGCAACAGGTACCACGGTCGTGTGGCTGCGGTCGCCCAGGGCGCCCGAGAGGGTGGCCTGGCCCTGTAGGCCGGGACACAGATAAGGAATTCGTATGGCTGACAACAACCGCCGCGACAATCGCCGCGGCAACGAGCCTGATAACAAGTTCATCGAGCGCGTGGTGACCATCAACCGCGTGTCCAAGGTCGTCAAGGGCGGCCGTCGCTTCGGCTTCACGGCGCTGGTCGTCGTGGGCGATGGCGAGGGCAACGTGGGCGTGGGCTACGGCAAGGCCAAGGAGGTCCCCGCCGCGATCTCGAAGGGTGTCGAGGAGGCGAAGCGCAACTTCTTCCGCGTCCCCCGCATCCAGGGCACCATCCCGCACGTCGTGCAGGGTGAGGCCGCAGCGGGCGTGGTGTTCCTGCGTCCTGCCGCTCCGGGAACCGGTGTGATCGCGGGTGGACCCGTGCGCGCCGTCCTCGAGTGCGCCGGCGTCCACGACATCCTGTCGAAGTCGCTCGGGTCCTCGAACGCGATCAACATCGTGCACGCCACGGTCGCCGCGCTCAAGGAGCTCGAACTGCCCGAGGCTGTGGCCGCTCGTCGCGGCATGTCCGTGGAGGACGTGGCCCCGGCCGCGATGCTCCGCGCGCAGGCAGCGGGGGTGAAGTGATGGCTCGCCTCAAGGTCCAGCAGAAGAAGTCGACGATCGGCACCAAGCCGCAGCACCGCGAGACGCTGCGCTCGCTGGGGCTCAAGCGCATCGGCGACATCGTCATGAAGGAGGACCGTCCCGAGATTCGCGGGATGGTCAAGGCGGTCGACCACCTGGTTACCGTCGAGGAGGTGGAATGATGGCTGACGAGAAGAAGGCTGCGGCCGACAAGGCCGAGACGCCTGCCAAGAAGCCGGCGGCGAAGAAGGCTCCTGCCGCCAAGTCGTCCTCGACGACGGCTGCCAAGAAGCCTGCTGCCAAGAAGGCTCCTGCGAAGAAGCCCGCCGCGAAGTCGGAGGCTGCCTCGGCAAGCTCCGGTACCGCATCGGCCGCGAAGAAGGCTCCCGCCGCGAAGTCGTCGTCCTCGACGACCGCTGCGAACAAGCCTGCGGCCAAGAAGGCCGCCGCGAACGACGCCGAGTCCACCGACTCGGCGCCGAAGGTGACCACGCTGAAGATGCACCACCTCCGTCCCGCTGAGGGCTCCCACGCCCGCAAGATCCGCGTCGGACGCGGTGAGGGTGGACGCAAGGGCAAGACGGCAGGTCGAGGCACCAAGGGCACGGGCGCCCGTTACCAGGTTCCCGAGCGCTTCGAGGGCGGTCAGACGCCGATCCACATGCGGATCCCGAAGCTGCCCGGCTTCAAGAACCCGTTCAGGACCGAGTACCAGGTCGTCAACGTCTCGCAGATCGCGGAGCTGTTCCCCAAGGGCGGGAAGGTCACCAAGGCCGACCTCGTCGACAAGGGAGCCGTCCGCAAGAACCAGCTCGTCAAGGTGCTGGGCGATGGCGACATTTCCGTCAAGGTTGAGATTGTGGACGCGGACAAGGTTTCGCAGTCCGCGAAGACCAAGATCGAGGGTGCAGGCGGCTCGGTCAACGAGAGCTAGAGTCGTGGGCGGGCCGCGCGTGATGTGCGGCCCGCTCCGGCTGCCCGCCGCCGTACCCGTTCGTCGCCGATTCGTCGGCGCATAAGTGGAGGAACATCAATGCTGAGTGGCTTCCTGAGTGCGTTCCGTACGCCCGATCTGCGGAAGAAGCTGCTCTTCACGCTGGGCATCCTCGCGATCTACCGCCTGGGAGTGGCAATCCCCACCCCCGGCATCGACTACGCCAACGTCCAGCTGTGTGCGGGCCAGACCACCACGAACACCGCGTTCGAGGTGCTGAACCTCTTCTCCGGAGGGGCGCTCCTTCAGCTGTCGATCTTCGCGCTCGGCATCATGCCGTACATCACGGCGTCCATCATGGTGCAGCTGCTGCGCGTGCTGATCCCTCGCTTCGAGGCCCTCAACAAGGAGGGCCAGGAGGGGCAGGCCAAGCTCACGCAGTACACGCGCTACATCACCGTGGGCTTCGCCGTCCTGCAGTCCGCCTCGTACATCACGATGGCGCGCAACGACCTGTTCTTCCCCGGCTGTGCCGTGCCGATCATTCCGGACGACTCCTGGTACACGATCGCCATGATGATCCTCACGATGACCACGGGCACCGTGCTCATCATGTGGCTCGGCGAGCGCATCACGGAGCGCGGCGTCGGCAACGGCATGTCGCTGCTGATCTTCACCTCGATCGCGGCCTCGTTCCCGGGCGTCGGCTCGGCCATCTGGAACTCGTCGAACGGCCTGCAGAACTCGATCATCGTCGGAATCATCGTCCTGATCGTGATCGCGGCGGTCGTGTTCGTCGAGCAGTCGCAGCGCCGCATCCCCGTGCAGTACGCCAAGCGCATGGTGGGACGACGGATGCTGGGCGGCTCGTCCACCTACATCCCGATCAAGATCAACATGGCGGGCATCATCCCCGTGATCTTCGCGTCCTCGCTGCTGATGCTGCCGTCAGTGATCAGCCAGTTCGCGGGCAACGACCCGAGCGACACGATCATCTGGCTGCGCGACAACGTGGCGGACCCGGCGGCTCCGCTCAACATCGCGCTCTACATCCTCTTGATCGTCTTCTTCGCGTACTTCTACACCGCGATCACGTTCAACCCGAACGACGTCGCGGACAACATGAAGAAGTACGGCGGCTTCATCCCCGGCATCCGGCCGGGTCAGCCCACCGCAGACTTCCTGGCCTACGTGCTGTCCCGCATCACCGCTGCGGGCTCGCTGTACCTGGCGGCCGTCGCGCTGATCCCCACGATCACCTTCATCGTGCTGGGGCTGGACACGTCCATCCCGTTCGGCGGCGCGTCCATCCTGATCCTGGTGGGAGTGGGTCTCGACACCGTCAAGCGCATCCAGTCCCAGCTTGAGCAGCGCCACTACGAAGGGTTCCTGAAGTAATGCGCACCGTCCTCCTCGGCCCGCCCGGAGCGGGCAAGGGCACCCAGGCCACGCGTCTCGCGGAGCGCTGGCAGGTGCCGGCGATCTCGACGGGCGACATCTTCCGTGCGAACGTGCAGGGCAAGACCGAGCTCGGACGTCGCGCGCAGGAGTACATGTCCGCAGGGGCGCTCGTTCCCGACGAGATCACCAACGCGATGGTGCGGGATCGGCTGGCCGAGGACGACGTCGCCGGCGGTTTCCTTCTCGACGGGTACCCGCGCAATCCCGACCAGGCCGTCGAGCTCGACACCATGCTGTCGGATCTCGGCGTCGAGCTGGATGTCGCGATCGAGATCACCGCTGATCGCGACGAGGTCACCGATCGACTCCTCAAGCGAGCCGAGATCGAGGGCCGCGCGGACGACACGGAGCCGGTGATCCGCAAGCGCCTCGAGGTCTACGCGAAGCAGACCGCCCCGGTCGCTGCCTACTACGACGGTCGCGGACTGCTCGTCCAGGTCGACGGAATGAGCGAGATCGACGCAGTGACGGAGGCGATCATCGCCGCCGTCGCCGATCGCTGACGCGTGCGCGACCGGATCGAGTACAAGACCCGCGACCAGATGCGGGTGATGGCCCGCGCGGGCGTCATCGTGGAGCGCACCCTGGCCGCCGCGAAGGCGGCGGCCGTGCCCGGCGCCACCACGCGCGACATCGAGGCCGCGGCCGCGGCCGTGATCGCCGATGCGGGCGCCACCTCGAATTTCTATGGCTACTACGGCTTTCCCGCCACCGCATGCGTGTCCGTCAATGAAGAGGTCGTCCATGGCATCCCGGGTGATCGGGTGGTCAGCGATGGCGACGTCGTGTCGATCGACTGCGGCGCGATCGTGGACGGCTGGCACGGCGACTCGGCGATATCCGTCATCGTCGGCTCCCCCCGTTCGGACCAGGATGTGCACCTGGTCGAGCACACCCGCCGGTCGCTGTGGGCCGGCATCGCCGCGCTGGCCACGGCATCGCGGCTGGATGAGGTGGCCGCGGCGATCGAGGACGTCACCGAGGCCGCCGGGTTGCATCCGCTGGTGGGCTATGTAGGCCACGGCATCGGCACGGCGATGCATCAGGCCCCGGACGTCATGAACTATCGCACCCGAGGCCGGCTGGCTCGGGTGAAGCCAGGACTGTGCGTGGCGATCGAGCCCATGCTGGTGCAGGGCACGTCCGAGTCGACGGTGCTCGAGGACGACTGGACGGTGGTCTCCGCCGACGGCTCGCGTGGCGCGCACTGGGAGCACTCGATCGCCGTGCACGACCGCGGCATCTGGGTGCTCACCGCCACGGATGGCGGACGCGAGGGGCTCGCCCCGTACGGCGTCGAACCCGCACCGCTGGATTGACCCTCGGCGGTGCCCGTGTGTGATCGACCGCACGCCGGGTTACCGGGTTGTTACCGGCGGGCCGTGTAGGGGCAACATTCGGCCTCTACCGTGGTGACGACGACGGACCGCACGGGTCCGCTCCACACGAGGGACACTGCGATGGCACGCGGATTCAACTATGCGCCAGGCGCTTCAGACGATGTCGAGCAGGCGGCGGCGCCCGCGTTGCAGCGCTCCCGGATCGCCGCCCTGGTCCAGAGCAGGAATGCCGTCGTGCGCGAGGTGCTCGCCGCGCGCAGCGACCTGGGCCTCGGACAGATGGCGACCCTGGCCCACGATCGATCTGCGCAGGTGAGGACCGCTCTCGCGGCCAACCCCGCCGCCGCGCCGTCCGTGCTCGAGCACCTGGCAGGGGACCGACATGTGCCCGTGCTGGTGGCGCTGCTCGGCAACCCGGCGACGCCTCCCGACGTGGCCGAACGGCTGTCCTCCCACCGCAAGAGTGAGGTCCGCACAGCCGCGGCCAGCCGCATGGACGGACACGCCGGGGGCAGCCGTCCCACGCCGATCGCGCGCGCCGCGCCCGTGGGGGAGTCCGTGCCTCCACAGGCGTGACGGGCGGTCAGCCTGTCGTGTTGTTCACACGGCCTCGCGACTGGTGCGGCCGCGCTCTACGATGGCGGCAGTGAACAGCAGCGATCGAGGAGGGATGCGCGTGAGCTTCTCGTCTGCTCGTGGGGCCCCGGAAGACGTCGTGAAGGCACTCGACCCGAACGTCACCGGCCCCGACCTGCTGCGCCTCGCGGTCCACCGCGAGCCGTCGGTCCGCGCCGCGGTGGCGAGTCGCCGCGACTGCCCGACGGGAGCGCTCATCTCGTTGGGACACGATCACGCCACCGAGGTCCTCGAGGCCCTCATCGCCAATCCCCGGACGCCGTCGTCGGTGATCCGCAATCTCGCGGACAGCCGCAACGTGCAGATCTCCGGTTCAGCCGTCCAGCGTCTGCGCAACAGCTTCCGCTGAGCGCCGCTCCACGGCCGGTGTGCCGGGACCGGCGCAGGCGCGGTTGAGAAGCGCTCAGAACTCCCGTATAGTGGTGCGTCGGGCGTTTTCGCGCGCCCGGAAAACTGTCAACCAATGTGAGTGGAGTCCATGGCCAAGAAAGACGGCGTCATCGAGGTCGAGGGCTCGGTCGTGGAGGCACTTCCCAACGCCTCCTTCCGAGTGGAGCTGACCAATGGTCATCTCGTCCTCGCGCATATCTCAGGCAAGATGCGACAGCACTACATCCGGATCCTCCCAGAGGACCGGGTGGTGGTCGAGTTGAGCCCATACGACCTGTCCCGCGGCCGTATCGTCTACCGCTACAAGTGAGTCGTCGCCGGCGCGCATCTGCGTCACCAGCGCCGACGGCGAAGGAAGAAAAATGAAGGTTAAGCCCAGCGTCAAGCCGATCTGCGAGAAGTGCAAGGTCATCCGCCGCAATGGCCGAGTGATGGTCATCTGCGACAACCTGCGCCACAAGCAGCGTCAGGGCTAGACACACCAGAGAAAACGCGTTCAGGCAACCGAAAGGTAGCCCCCGGCTCGGAGGCCGGGGCCCGCACACATTACGCGGGATGCCTGAGCGTCAGACCTCCGACTACTGAGGAGTAGAAACAGCACTTATGGCACGCATCGTAGGCGTCGACCTCCCGCGCGACAAGCGCATGGAGATCGCGCTCACCTATATCTATGGGATCGGCCGGACCCGTTCGGCTCAGATCCTCGCCGCCACCGGGATCAGCCCGGACCTCCGCGTCAAGGACGCGGCGGACACTGACCTGGTCGCGATCCGCGACTTCATCGAGGCCAACTTCCAGGTGGAGGGCGACCTGCGCCGCGAGGTGACGGGCGACATTCGCCGCAAGGTCGAGATCGGCAATTACCAGGGACTGCGCCACCGTCGTGGCATGCCGGTCCGTGGTCAGCGCACGAAGACCAACGCCCGCACGCGCAAGGGCCCCAAGAAGACCGTCGCCGGAAAGAAGAAGTAAGCCATGGCAGCTCCTACACGTAAGCCGCGCAAGAAGATCAAGAAGACCGTCGCGCACGGTCAGGCGCACATCAAGTCCACGTTCAACAACACGATCATCTCGATCACGGACCCCGCGGGTGCCGTCGTGTCGTGGTCCTCGTCCGGCCAGGTGGGCTTCAAGGGCTCGCGCAAGTCGACGCCCTACGCCGCGCAGATGGCCGCCGAATCGGCCGCTCGCCGCGCGCAGGACGCCGGCATGAGCAAGGTCGACGTGTTCGTCAAGGGCCCGGGTTCGGGTCGCGACACCGCGATCCGGTCGCTGACCGCCGCCGGCCTCGAGGTGACCTCCATCAAGGACGTCACCCCGCAGGCGCACAACGGTTGCCGCCCGCCCAAGCGTCGCCGCAACTAGCATCTCGGCGTCGTCCTGACGCCACACGTCCTCGGCTCGGCACCGGCATCGGTGCCGAGCGAGGACGGCCAACTGAAGAACCGTGACCCCGCCGGACCCACACCGTCGGATCTTGCGAGCATCAAATAGCGGGTGCTCGGAAAGGAATTGAACAGTGCTCATTGCACAGCGTCCCACCCTGACCGAGAAGGTCATCTCGGACAACCGTTCGCAGTTCTCGCTCAAGCCTCTCGAGCCCGGCTTCGGCTACACGCTCGGCAACTCCCTCCGCCGCACCCTGCTGTCGTCCATCCCGGGCGCCGCGATCACGTCGGTGCGCTTCGAGGGAGTTCTCCACGAGTTCACGACCATCGAGGGCGTGAAGGAGGACGTGACCGAGATCATGCTCAACCTCAAGAACCTCGTGGTCTCCTCCGAGCACGACGAGCCGGTCGTGATGTACCTGCGCAAGTCCGGCGCTGGCGCCGTGACGGCCGCTGACATCGCGCCGCCCGCAGGCGTGGAGGTCCACAACCCCGATCTGCACATCGCGACGCTCAACTCGAAGGCCAAGTTCGAGGTCGAGCTCACGGTCGAGCGTGGGCGCGGCTACGTGCCCTCGGCGATGAACAAGAGCTACGACGCCGAGATCGGTCAGATCCCGGTCGACTCGATCTACTCGCCGGTCCTCAAGGTCACGTACAAGGTCGAGGCCACCCGAGTCGCGCAGCGCACGGACTTCGACGAGCTGATCATCGACGTCGAGACCAAGTCCTCGATCTCTGCTCGTGACGCGCTCGCGTCTGCAGGGTCGACGCTGGTCGAGCTGTTCTCGCTCGCGAAGGGCCTCAATGAGGCCGCAGAGGGCATCGAGATCGGCCCGTCGGACACCGACGAGTCGCTCGAGGAGGACTACAACCAGCCCATCGAGGAGCTGAACCTCACGCAGCGGTCGTACAACTGCCTCAAGCGCGAGGGCATCCACACCGTGGGCGAGCTGACGGCTCGCTCGGAGGCGGACCTCATGGACATCCGCAACTTCGGGCAGAAGTCGATCACCGAGGTCAAGGAGAAGCTCGCTGAGCTCGGCTTCTCCCTCAAGGACGGCGGCACCGAGTACGACGGCTCCTCAGCGGGCGTGTACTTCTCGGGCAGCGAAGAGTAACAAGGAGATCTGAAGCATCATGCCTACCCCCACTAAGGGAGCGCGCCTCGGCGGCGGCCCTGCCCACGAGCGCCAGATTCTGGCGAACCTCGCGCAGAGCCTGTTCGAGCACGGCCGCATCACGACCACCGTCACCAAGGCCAAGCGCCTGCGCCCGTACGCCGAGCGCATCGTCACCTTTGCGAAGCGCGGCGACCTCGCCTCGCGCCGCAAGGTGCTTGGGCTGCTCTCGGACAAGGGCGTGGTTCACGCGCTCTTCACCGAGATCGGCCCCGGCTTCGCCGAGCGTGACGGCGGCTACACCCGCATCACGAAGGTTGGCACCCGCAAGGGTGACAACGCGCCCATGGCGGTCATCGAGCTCGTGGAGTTCGGCGCACCGGCCAAGAAGGCCGTGAGCAAGGAGGCCGAGAAGGCCACCAAGAAGGCGGCGCCGAAGGCGAAGGCCGAAGAGCCCAAGGCTGAGGCCACTGAGCCCGACGCCGCCGAGGCCGAGGTCAAGCCCGAGGAGGTCGAGGCGGAGCACGCCGAGGCCCCCGCCGAAGGCGCCGACGACTCCTCCGCCGACAAGGCCGACGACAAGTAGTTCCGCCGACGCGCTGGCCACAGGCCCGCGCCGACGTGCACGTACGAGGCGGGCTCTCATGACCATGCTGGTTCCCAGTGAGGTCGTGAGGGTCCGCCTCGACCTGTCTTACGACGGCACCGACTTCGCGGGCTGGGCGGTCCAGCCCGGCCTGCGGACGGTGCAGGGCGACATCGAGAGCGCGCTGTCCCGCATCCTGCGAGACGATGCGGGCGCAGCGGTCTCCGTCCGCACCACGGTGGCGGGCAGGACCGATGCGGGGGTCCACGCGCGCGGCCAGGTCGCCCACATCGACGTTCCCCACGGTTCGTGGGCGCGCATGCCGGGGCGGTCCCGCCGGACTCCCGAGCAGGGCTTCCGGGACCGTCTCGACGGAGTGCTGAGCGAGGACATCGCGATCACGGGGGTGTCGATCGCCCCGGACGGCTTCGACGCCCGGTTCTCCGCGACCGAGCGGCGCTATGCGTATCGCGTCTGCGACGACGTCGCGCTGCGCGACCCGCTCACTCGGCGCTACGTGACGTGGCACGGGCGCACCCTCGACGTCGACGAGCTGAACGCCGCGTCCGCGACGCTCATCGGCCTGCGCGATTTCGCGCCGTTCTGCCGCGCACGCGACGGCGCCACGACGATCCGCGACCTCACGGAGCTGTCCTGGCAGCGGGTGCCGAGCGGCGCGGATGCGGGCCTGGTGGTGGCCACGGTGAGGGCCGATGCCTTCTGCCATTCCATGGTGCGCTCACTGGTGGGCGCGCTGCTCGCAGTGGGGGAGGGCAGGCGAGACCTCGCATGGCTTGCGGCCGCCGCGGCGACGTCCGGACGCTCGGGTGCGGTGAAGGTCGCCCCCGCTCGCGGCCTCACCCTCGAACGTGTCGAATACCCCGCAGACGAGCACCTGGCGACCCGTGCCGAGGCCACTCGCGCCCGGCGAGATGCGGGCGATGGGGACCTGCGGGAGGAGTGGAATTGACCATGGCGCGCACGCCCCGGTAGACTTGCCTGTCGTTGTGCGTTCCACGTGGAATGGTGCCTCCCACTCGCCTCCGCCGGACCCGCCGACCGAACCCTTGCGGTGCTGAACGCTCCGCCCATCGTTAACGAGTTAGAAGGCTTCACAGTGCGTACGTATTCTCCCAAGCCGGGTGACGTGACCATCGACTGGTACGTCATCGATGCTGCTGACGTGGTTCTCGGTCGTCTGGCCTCGCAGGCCGCTTCGCTGATCCGCGGCAAGCACAAGGCGACCTTTGCCCCCCACGTCGACAACGGCGACTTCGTCATCGTGATCAACGCGGAAAAGGTGTCGCTGTCCGGCACCAAGGCCACCGACAAGATGGTCTACCGCCACTCGGGCTTCCCGGGCGGCCTGTCGGCCGTGCCGATCGGCGAGCTTCTCGAGAAGAACCCCCAGCGGGTCATCGAGAACGCGGTGAAGGGCATGCTCCCTCACACCAAGCTCGGCCGTGCCCAGCTGTCCAAGCTCAAGGTCTATGCGGGCCCTGAGCACCCCCACGCCGCGCAGCAGCCGCAGGCGTTCGAGATCTCGCAGGTGGCGCAGTAGCGCCCGGCATCAAGGACTGAATCAACGTGACTGAGACCGTCGAGAACGACACGCCCACCGAATACACCTCCGAGTCCGCTCCCGAGCGCGGCAAGGGCTCATCGACCATCGCCCCCGGCGCTGGTCTGGGTCGCCGCAAGCAGGCCATCGCCCGAGTTCGCCTGGTGCCCGGCACCGGCGAGTGGAAGATCAATGGCCGCAACCTCGAGACGTACTTCCCGAACAAGGTCCACCAGCAGCTGGTGAATGACCCCTTCACGCTGCTCGACATCGACGGCAAGTTCGATGTCCACGCCCGCATCACCGGCGGCGGCGCCTCGGGTCAGGCCGGCGCGCTGCGCCTGGGCGTGGCTCGTGCCCTCAACGAGATCGACGAGGAGACCAACCGCGCCGCTCTCAAGAAGGCCGGCTTCCTCACCCGCGACGCTCGCGTGGTCGAGCGCAAGAAGGCGGGTCTCAAGAAGGCCCGTCGCGCCCCTCAGTACTCGAAGCGCTAACCGGCCGCGCATGGCGCGACTGTTCGGCACGGACGGGGTCCGTGGCCTGGCCAACCGTGACATCACGGCTGAGCTGGCCGTGGACCTCGCCGTCGCCGCAGCCTTCGTCCTCGCCGAGCGCGGCGAGTTCGCCGGCCACCGGCCCCGTGCGGTGCTGGGGCGGGACACCCGTGTCTCCGGCCAGTTCCTGTCGTCGGCGGTTGCCGCAGGGCTCGCATCGGCGGGAGTCGACGTTCTCGACGTCGGCGTCATCCCCACGCCGGGCGTCGCCTACCTCACCGCATCGACCGACGCCGACATCGGCGTGGTGATCTCCGCGTCGCACAACCCGATGCCTGACAACGGCATCAAGTTCTTCTCCCGCGGCGGCCACAAGCTCGACGACGCCGTCGAGCAGGCGATCGAGGAGCGCCTCGGTGCCGAATGGGATCGCCCCACGGGCAGCGCCGTCGGCTCCATCTCGCCCTCCGGCGACCTCGCGGAGGACTACGTCCAGCACGTCGTCTCCGCAGCGCGGTCGTTCGCGGGAACGGACGCCCCGCTCGCCGGCCTGAGCATCGTGGTCGACGCCGCGCACGGCGCGGCCAGCAGCATCGGCCCGCGTGCGCTCGCCGCGGCGGGTGCGGACGTGCACGTCATGAACGCGGCTCCAGACGGACACAACATCAACGACGGCGTGGGGTCGACTCACCTCGACGGGCTCAGTGTCACCGTCGTCGAGCGCGGAGCGGACCTCGGCGTGGCGTACGACGGGGACGCGGACCGCTGCCTCGCCGTCGACCACACGGGCGCCGTCGTCAACGGCGACGCCATCATGGGTCTGCTTGCGCTGGCGATGCAGCGCTCCGGCGCGCTGTACCACGACACCCTGGTCGCCACGCTGATGTCCAACCTCGGCCTCCACCGGGCCATGCAGGCCGCCGGCATCGCGATCGTGGAGTCCGCAGTGGGCGACCGCTATGTGCTCGAGGCGATGCGCGACGGCGGCTTCTCGCTCGGCGGTGAGCAGTCGGGCCACGTGATCGTGGCGGACTACGCGACCACCGGCGACGGCGTGCTCACGTCGCTGCTCGTCGGCGCGCAGGTCGCCGGCGGCGAGTCCCTCCGTGACCAGTGCGCCAGCATCGACACCCTGCCCCAGGTGCTGGTCAACGTGCCGGGAGCCGATCGCACCCGCGTCTACAGCGACGACGCCCTTCAGCGGGCCGTGGCCGACGCTCGCGCCGCCCTCGGCGACTCGGGCAGGGTGCTGTTGCGTCCGTCCGGCACCGAGAACCTGGTGAGGGTGATGGTGGAGGCGACGACCGCGGACGACGCCCAGCGTCACGCCGATGCGCTGGCCGACGTCGTGCGCGACCGGCTGACGCTGTAGCGCATGACTGGGACGCGCGCGATGCCAGGTGCCGACCGCATCGGCCGCGCGCACGGTGCGCTATCAGGGTGATGCCCCATCGCGCACGCTCTCAGGTGCTGGAACACTGAAGCCGTGGACGTCACCCCCTTCATCGACTGGTTCGCGCGCTTCTCCTCCCTCACCGAAGAGTTCGTGCTGGACCTCAGCGAGTCACTGTGGATCTATCCAGGCGTCTTTGCGCTGTCGGTGATCGACGGCTTCTTCCCGGTGGTGCCCAGCGAGTCCGTGATCATCGCGACGGCCACCGCGGCCCTCCAGACGGGCAGCCCGATCCTGGTGCTGATCTTCCTCTGTGGCGCCGTGGGGGCGTGGTGCGGCGACCAGATCGCCTATCTGATCGGCGCCCGTGCCGACGTGAGACGGTGGCGGGTCTTCAAGCGTGACAGGTGGCGCCGCGGCCTCGACTGGGCGGAGCACCAGCTCGAGCGGCGCGGGCCGACATTCATCATCGCGGCCCGGTTCGTGCCGATGGGCCGGGTGCTGGTGAACCTGTCCGCGGGAGCCCTGCGCTTCCCGCACCGGCGGTTCATGGGCGTCGACGCGATCGCGGTGGTCATCTGGTCCGCATGGAGCATCGGCCTCGGATCCGCCGCAGGCGCGATCTTCCCCGAGGACAACCTGCTGTTGTCGATCTCCGTGGGCGTCGCCTCCGGCGTGGTGCTCGGTCTGTTCGTGGACAAGGTGCTGTCGTGGTTCGGGCTGAGCAAGCCGGAGCTGCCGGACCTGGCCGCCGAGATCGAGGAGACGCTCACCGACGAGCAGCGCGAAGAGGCGGAGCGCCACGCCGCCGAGCGTGAGGCGCGTCAGGGCCACCGAGCCGAGCGCCGTGCCGAACGCCGCGACCATCACCACGAAGAGCCCTCGTCCCGCAGCGTCGGGGACGGTGACGAAGCGCAGCGCTGACGGTCGGCGCGTGCGCCTTCTACAGCTTGCGCATGCGCACTGACTCGACCTGGTGATTCTCGCCCTTGGCGAGGATGATCGTCGCGCGCGAGCGCGTGGGCGCGATGTTTCGCGCCAGGTTCGGAGCGTTGATGGTGTCCCAGATCTCGCTGGCGCGGGCCGTCGCCTCCTCGTCCGAGAGGTCTGAGTACGACTGGAAGTACGATTCGGGCCGCGTGAACGCGGTCGCCCGCAGCTGCAGGAACCGTTCGATGTACCACCGGCGCACGTGGTGCGGCTGCGCGTCGACGTAGATCGACACATCGAAGTAGTCGGACACGGCCAGCGCGGTGTCGTCCAGCTCGCGCGGCGTCGCGGGCTGCAGGACGTTGAGGCCCTCGACGATGAGCACGTCGGGCTGCGACACCGTGATCCGCTCCCCGGGAACGATGTCGTACGTGATGTGCGAGTACACGGGGGCGTGCACCTCGGGCAGACCGGACTTCACATCCGCGATGAACTGGCGCAGCGCGCGCCGATCGTAGGACTCGGGGAAGCCCTTGCGGTCCAGGATTCCCCGGGCCTTGAGCTCTGCGTTCGAATGCAGGAACCCGTCGGTCGTCACCAGGGACACCCGCGGCGTCTCGGGCCAGCGAGCCATCAGCTCGCGCAGCACCCGAGCGGTGGTGGACTTGCCCGCGGCGACGGAACCGGCGATGCCGATCACGAACGGGGTGCGGGACGCGCGTCCTCCGAGAAACGCGCTGGTCGCCGCGTGCAGTTCACCCGTCGCGCCCGAGTACAGGTTCAGGAGCCGGGACAGCGGCCGGTAGATCGTGTCGACCTCCGCCAGGTCGATCGGGTCTCCGAGTCCGCGAACGCGGGCGATGTCCTCCTCGCTCAGCGGGAGCGGGGTGGTGTCCGCGAGAGCGGCCCACTCGCGACGGGAGAAGGTCAGGAAGGGACTTGCCACGTCCTCCGATGAGCGCTCGTTCACCCAACCATTCAACCCCATCGATGCAGGGAGCCCGCACAGCGTGGTCAGCCCTTCGTGCGCGCGGCGGCCCGTAGACTCATCTCTTATGTGCGGCATTGTGGGATACGTGGGGTCAGGCGAAGCGGGATCGCGCCCGGAGGGCGTGGTCATGGGTGGGCTCGCCCGTCTCGAGTACCGGGGCTACGACTCCGCCGGGATCGCGCTGGTCGGGGCGCACTCGGACAGGGTCGCGGTGGTCAAGCGCGCCGGAAAGCTCGAGCGGCTGTCGAAGGCGATCGCGGAACACCCGCTGCCCCCGTCCACCGCCGCCATCGGCCACACCCGGTGGGCCACTCACGGCGCGCCGACCGATGCGAATGCGCACCCGCACCTCGCGGCCGGGGGCCGCGTCGCCCTCATTCACAACGGCATCATCGAGAATCATGGCCAACTGCGCGACGAGCTCGCGGCGGAGGGCAGGGACTTCCTGTCCGACACCGACACCGAGGTCGCGGCGCACCTGCTGGCGAGCCAGGTCGAGCGGGGTCTGGGCCTGGCCGACGCGATGCGCGCGGTGGCGACGCGACTCGAGGGGGCCTTCACGCTGCTCGCCGTGGACGTGCGCGAGCCGCGCACGGTCGTGGGAGCGCGGCGCAACTCGCCGCTGGTCGTCGGGCTTGGCGACGGGGAGAACTTTCTGGGCTCGGACGTGGTGGCCTTCATCGAGCACACCCGCACCGCTCTCGAACTCGGCCAGGACGAGGTCGTCGAGATCACGCCGGACTCCGTGGTCGTCACGGACGTCAAGGGCAACATCGTCGACCGTGAGCCGTACCACGTGGACTGGGACGCGGAGGCTGCCGAGAAGGGCGGCTTCGCGACGTTCATGGACAAGGAGATCCACGACCAGCCCGTCGCCGTCGCGGACACCCTGCGGGGCCGCGTGGACGAGCGCGGCCGGCTCAAGCTGGACGAGGGCCTGATCGACGAGTACGTGCTCAAGTCGATCGACAAGATCATCGTGGTGGCGTGCGGAACGGCGAGCTACGCCGGCCTCGTGGCGCGCTACGCGATCGAGCACTGGACCCGCATCCCGGTGGAGGTCGAGCTCGCTCACGAGTTCCGCTACCGAGACCCCGTGGTGAACATCAAGACTCTCGTGGTGGCCATCAGCCAGTCGGGCGAGACCATGGACACCATCATGGCGGTGCGGCACGCACAGGCGCAGGGCGCGGCGGTCATCGGCATCGTCAACGCTCAGGGCTCGACGATCGCGCGCGAGGCCGATGCGGTGCTGTACACCCGTGCCGGGCCGGAGATCGCGGTCGCCTCGACCAAGGCCTTCCTCGCGCAGATCACCGCCTCCTTCCTGCTGGGGGTCTACCTCGCCGAGCTGCGCGGCAACAAGTTCCCGGATGAGATCGAGGCGCTGCTGAGCGAGCTCGACGCGATGCCGGCGAAGATCCAGCGCGTGCTCGACACCGCCGAGCCGATCCGCGACGTGGCGCGCTCGATGGCGGACCAGCGGACCGTCCTGTTCCTCGGCCGCCACGTCGGGTACCCCGTGGCGCTCGAGGGTGCGCTGAAGCTCAAGGAGCTCGCCTACATCCACGCCGAGGGCTTCGCAGCCGGCGAGCTCAAGCACGGACCCATCGCGCTCGTCGAGCAGGACCTGCCGGTCTTCGTGATCGTTCCGAGCCCGCGTGGCCGCGAGTCCCTGCACGCCAAGGTGCTCTCCAACGTGCAGGAGGTGCGCGCGCGTGGTGCCCGCACCCTCGTGGTCGCAGTCGAGGGCGACGAGGAGGCCGCGAAGCACGCGGACGAGATCTTCTACGTCCCCGAGGCGCCCGTGCTCATGACTCCGCTGCTCAGCGTGATCCCGCTGCAGATCTTCGCCCACGAGCTCGCCTCTGCCAAGGGCTACGACGTGGACCAGCCGCGCAACCTCGCCAAGTCGGTGACGGTCGAGTAGCGATGGCGGTCCTGGGGCTGGGAATCGACGTCGTGGCGATCGAGCGTTTCGAACAGGCGATCCAGCGCTCGCCGGGCTTCCTCGAACGCGTCTTCACGCCTGCGGAGCGTGAACTGGGCAAGCACAGCCTCGCCGCCCGCTGGGCGGCCAAGGAGGCGCTTGCGAAGGCGCTGGGCGCGCCGGCCGGACTGAACTGGCAGGATGCGGAGGTGCACCGCGGCGACGGCGGACGCCCCGGCCTCGAGGTGCGCGGCACGGTGGCCGCCCGCGCCGCCGAACTGGGCATCGATCGCTTCCACCTGTCCCTCTCGCACGATGCGGGGATCGCGTCCGCGGTCGTCGTGGCGGAGGGAGAGCGGTGAGTGCTCTCGAGGTGAGCGTCGACTACGGGGCGATCTCGCGCAATGTCGAGATCCTGCGCGGCCACGCCACCGGCGCCGACGTGATGGCGATCGTCAAGGCCGATGCCTATGGTCACGGGCTGGTGCTCTCGGCCCAGGCGGCCCGTCGTGGAGGAGCAGCATGGCTGGGCGTCGCGCAGCCCCACGAGGCGCTCGCGCTGCGCGCAGCCGGTGACTCCGGCCGCATCCTCACCTGGCTGTACGGCCCGGAGGTGCCCGCTCGCGCGCTCATCGCCGCCGACATCGACCTGTCGGTGTCGTCCCCCGAGGTGTTGGGGGAGATCGTCGCGGTGTCGCGCGAGAACGAGATCCCCGCGCGCCTGCACATCTGCGTTGACACTGGCCTGGGGCGCGAGGGCGTCACGCCCACTGAGCTGCCGGCGCTGTTGGACCTCGCGATCGCGGCGCAGGCGGAGGGGCTCGTGCGGATCGTCGGCATGTGGTCGCACCTGGCGTGGGCGGACGCCCCGGGCCACCCCACGATCGACGCCCAGGCGGACGTGTTCCGCGAGGCGCTCTCGCTCGCGCAGGAGCGCCGCGTGGGCCTCGAGGTGCGCCACCTCGCGAACTCGGCCTGCACGTTGACTCGGCCCGACCTGCACTTCGACCTGGTGCGGCCCGGGATCGCGATCTACGGGCTGCCGCCGGTCTCCGATCCGTACGGGGAGAACTTCGGTCTCGCGTCCGCGATGACGGTGCGCTCCGAGGTGATCCTGGTCAAGGACGTGCCCCAGGGGCACGGCGTGAGCTACGGCCACGAGTACGTGACTCCCTACCCGACCACGCTGGGACTCGTGAGCGCGGGCTACGCCGACGGGGTGTTCCGCTCGGCGGGCAACTGTGCCGAGGTCTCGATCCGCGGGCGCCGCTATCGCATCGCGGGACGCGTGTGCATGGACCAGTTCGTCGTGGATCTGGGCCCGGCCACCGAGGTGCGCGTCGGCGACCAGGTCACCCTGTTCGGTCCGGACGGGCCGAGCGCCACCGATTGGGCGCGCGCGATCGACACGATCGACTACGAGGTGGTGTGCCGGTTCGGCGCGCTGCGAGACAAGAGCACGGCATGATCGACGTCACTCTCGAGGCGGCCGATGCGGAGGCGATGCGCGCTCTGGGTGCGGAGGTCATCGCGCCGATGCTCCGGCCAGGCGACCTGGTGATCCTCACCGGCGACCTGGGTGCGGGCAAGACCACGTTCACCCAGGGGCTCGGCAGTGCTCTGGGCGTGCGCGGCGACGTCGCGAGCCCCACCTTCATCATCGCGCGCACCCACCCCAGCCTGGGAGACGGCCCGGATCTGGTGCACGTCGACGCCTACCGACTGGGCTCCCTCGCGGAGCTCGACGACCTGGATCTCGACACATCGTTGGACGGGGCCGTGACCGTAGTCGAGTGGGGCGAGGACGCGGCAGCGCTGTCCGAGGATCGCCTGCACCTCACGATCCTGCGCCCGCGCGGCGGGGTCGTGGACATGGACGACCCCGCAGGCGGGACCCGGTCGGTGCGCATCACGTCGCACGGCGACCGTTGGGAGGGCATGGCCCTCCCCGGCCTCTAGGCTGGATGCTGTGATTCTCGCGATCGACACCTCCGCCGCCGTCGCCGTCGCCGTGGTGGACGGCGAGCGCACCGTCGCGTCCCGCGCCGAGTACGCACCGCGAGGGCACGCTGAGCTGCTGAGCTCCTTCGTGCGCGACGCGATGGCCGATGCGGGGGCGGCGGGATCAGACCTCGAGGGCATCGTCGTGGGCACCGGTCCGGCACCGTTCACCGGGCTGCGCGTGGGACTCGTGACGGCCCGCACGCTCGGCTTCGCGTGGGGGGTGCCGGTTCACGGCGTCTGCTCGCTGGACGCGCTGGGCGCCGAGCATGGGGACGTGACCGTCGTGGCGGACGCGCGCCGCAAGGAGATCTACTGGGCCCGCTACCGCGCCGGGCATCGTGTCGAGGGTCCTGAGGTGGGCTCCCCCGAATCGGTCGTGCCGCCCGGAGCGGTCGTGGGCCGCGGGGCGGGGCTGTATCCGAGCGTGTTCCCCGAGGCCGTCGCCGCCGATCCCGATCCGGCGTGGCTGGCCCGCGTCGCCGTCGAGCGCCTGGCCGCTGGGGAGACCGAGCTGCCGGTCGAGCCGCTGTATCTGCGCCGGCCGGACGTGCACGGCAACGCGGACGTCCGGGTGCCCTAGGCATACCGGGCCACTTCATGTCTGACACTGCCGGCTCGGACCCGGCCCCCGCATCGGCCGTACCGATCCGCGATCTCGAGGAGCGCGACCTCGAGCAGGTCGCCGCGCTCGAGCGGCAGATCTTCGGGTCGTCAGCGTGGTCGCTCGCGCTCATTCGAGAGGACTTCCGCTACGGCGCCTCGCGCTGGCGCGGCATCGACGACGGCTCCTCGACCGACGGCGCGCTCGCGGCGTACGCGGTCTACGGGTTCGAGGGCGACGCCTTCCATCTGATGAACCTGGCGGTCGAGCCCTCCTGGCGTGGGCGCGGACTTGGCCTCGCCCTGATGCGCGACTTCCTCGCCGAGGCGCGACGCCTGGAGACGCCGGAGGCGTGGCTCGAGGTCGCGGTCACCAACGATGCCGCGCTCGCGCTGTACCGCAGGCACGGCTTCGAGGACGTGCGCGTGCGGCGGCGCTACTACCAGCCCGAGGGCGTGGACGCGCTCGTGATGCGCGTCCGGCTCGCCGACCGGTCCTGACGGAGGCGGCTCCCGCGGCCGATGCCTCCCCGGCGCAGGCCTCCTCGGCAAGGGCCTCCCCGGTACAGGCCTCCCCGGCAAGGGCCTCCTCGTTACAGGCTTCCCCGGCAAGTGTCGATTTCTGTGCATTTTCGAGGCTGAAGGTGCATGAATATCGACACTTGCGGCGGCTCGAAAGGGCCGAGCGGGTGGTGCGGCCGAGCAGGTGGTGCACCGGAGCGGGTGGCGCACGTGGTGTGCGGCCGAGCGGGTGGCGCGGGTCTACCCAGCCGCGGGACGCTCCAGGCGCCCGGTGCGCCGCAGCCAGCGCTCGAGCGGGATGGTCGTGAGCGGCGGCACGGCGGCGAGGCCCACCAGCGCGCACACCCCCAAGGTCCATCGGAATCTCACGGCGGCCAGCAGCGCGATCACCAGGTAGATCAGGAAGGCCGCGCCGTGGAGCGGCCCGAAGACGGTGATTCCCCATCTCGTGACGTCCAGCACGTGCTCGAGCAGCATTCCCACGAGCAGACCCGTCCATGTGATCGCCTCGACGATCGCGACCACGACAAAGGCACGGCCGATGCGGTCGGTCGGCATCGGCGCGCTCACGCGACCCTCACCGCCTGGTCGGCTCCGAGCCGGCCGCGCCGCTCGCCCGCGCCGTGATCGTCCTCGTGCGGGTAGCCGATGCCGAACAGCACCTCGGACCGCCATGACGTGTCCGCGAAGAGCGCATCGTTCATGCCGGCCTTGTCGAAGCCGCCGTAGGGCCGCACCGCGAGACCGGCCGCGCGCAGGCCGACGATGAGGTAGCCGGCCTGCAGCATGGCTCCGGAGTGCGCCATCGAGCTGCGGCGCCCCGCATCCGCCTCGAGCCGGTCATACGTGGAGGACGTGCCGGCGCCGGTGACATCGAAGGTGTCGTGGAATCGCTCGTCGTGTGCCGCGACCACGAGCAGCGGCGCCTGCGCGAGCTTGGCACGGTTGCCCTCGAGGGCATGGGCGATCACGGCTGACCGCGCCTGGTCGGACTCGGCGACGAGCAGGCGCAGCGGCACCGTGTTGTTGCCCGTAGGGCCCCATTTCACCAGCTCCCACACCTCGCGCACCACGTCCGTGGACACAGGGCGGTCGGCGAAGTTGACGTTGGAGCGAGCGTCGAGGAACAGCAGCGAGCGCGCGTCGGCATCGATCGAGAAGGTGGTGGGCATGCCCTCGATTCTCTCGCACGCCCGGTGGTGCCCGCGACCGCCGTTAGGCTGATCGCGTGAATCCTTTGGTGCTCGGAATCGAGTCGACATGCGACGAGACGGGGGTCGCCCTCGTCGAGGGCACCGACCTGCTGGTCGACGTCACCGCGTCCTCCATGGACGAGCACGCGCGGTACGGCGGGATCGTCCCTGAGGTCGCCTCGCGTGCCCATCTCGAGGCGTTCATCCCCACGCTCGAGCAGGCGCTGGCGCGTGCGGACCGCACGCTCGCGGACGTGGACGCGATCGCGGTCGCGGCTGGGCCCGGGCTGGTGGGGTCGCTCACCGTCGGAAACGCCGCCGCCAAGGCGCTCGCTCTCGCGCTGGACCGCCCGCTGCACGGTGTGAATCACGTGATCGGCCACGCCGTGGTGGACGAGCTGGTGCACGGGGAGTTCCCCGACCGTGTGATGTCCTTGGTCGTCTCCGGCGGTCACACATCGCTGCTGCTGATCGAGGGCTCGGCTGTGACCGTGCGAGAGCTCGGCCACACGCTCGACGATGCCGCGGGAGAAGCCTTCGACAAGGTGGGGCGCCTGCTCGGCCTGCCCTACCCGGGCGGCCCGCACATCGATCGCCTGGCCCGTGACGGGGACCCCACCGCCATCCCGTTCCCGCGCGCCCTCACGGCGCCCAAGTTCAAGGCCACTCACGCGTACGACTTTTCGTTCTCTGGCCTCAAGACCGCCGTCGCGCGATGGGTCGAGACCGAGCGCGACGCCGGCCGCGAGATCCCGCTGGCGGACGTGGCGGCCTCGTTCGCTGACGCGGTCGGGGACGTGCTGATGATGAAGACCCTGGCCGCGTGCCGCGAGCACGACGTTGACACGCTGGTGATCGGCGGAGGCTTCAGTGCCAACTCGCAGCTGCGCGAGATGGCGGCATCTCGGGGCGAGGCCGCCGGCATCGACGTGCGCATCCCTCCCATCCGCTATTGCACCGACAACGGCGCCATGATCGCCGCCCTGGGGTCCGCCGTGGTGCGCCGGGGCGGCTCCCCGAGTTCCCTGAGCATCGGCGTCGACTCTTCGATGCCGCTCGCCACGGTCTCCGTGTAGCAGCGTGCCCAGTCGACGCCGCGCGCCCCTCGCGATGGGCGCGGCTGCGCTCGTGGCTGCGCTGCTGGTGTCCGTCGCCTGGTGGCCCGCCGCGCAGCTGGATGAACGCTTCGCGAGCACTGCGGCCCGGAGCACGTCACCCATCGAGGCCGTGCCGTCGATCGTCGCGCCGGAAGCCGCAGCGCCGATGACCGTGCCGCTGCGTGCATCGGCCGTCCCGATCCCCACGCCGTCCGCCCAGGAGCTCGCGTGGGGCCCGACGGTCGCCGACTGGCGGGCCGCGCTCGCGACCGCCCGGGCGCTGCCGCTCGAGGCGGCCGCGGGCCAGGTCATCGTCGCGTCCGTCACGTCCCCTGAGCCCGCGGCGACGGAGGAGATGATCGCCGAACTGGGCCTGGGCGGCGTGATCGTGATGGGCGGCGCCGTCACCGACGTCAACGGCGTGCGTGCGCTCACGGCCGCTGCTCAATCCGGGGCCGACCGCGGCGACCGCGACTGGGGCGCCGTCGTGGGAGTGGATCAGGAGGGCGGGGTGGTCTCACGCCTGCGGGGCCTCATGCCCGACCTGCCGAACTTCATGTCCGCCGGAGCCGCGAGCGACAAGTCCGCCGTGCGCGAGGCGTACGCCCAGGCGGCGGTCGACATGCGTGCGATGGGCTTCACCGTGGACTTCGCGCCGGTGGCCGATGCGACGGTGGGGATGGCGGATCCGACCATCAGGGTGCGCTCGGCGGGCTCCGACGCGCGACGCGTCTCGGCGACGGTCGATGCGGCGCTCGCCGGGTTCGTGGACGGCGGCGTCGTGCCCGTGGTGAAGCACTTTCCGGGACACGGATCGGTGACGCAGGACTCGCACGATGTGCTCCCGCTGCAGCCGGTGTCGATCGCCGAGCTCGAGAACCGGGACCTGGCGCCGTTCGCCTCCGCGGTCGACGCGGGGGCTCCGGCCGTGATGATGGCGCATGTCAGCGTCCCTGAATGGGGGGACGGGCCCGCGACCCTCGAGCCGGCGGCGTACGCGTACCTGCGGGAGGAGCTGGGCTTCGAAGGCGTCGCGATGACCGATGCTCTCAACATGGGGGCGATTCAGGCCTCGCACGGCCCGGGCGAGGCTGCAGTTGCGGCTCTCGCGGCGGGCGCGGACCTGCTGCTCATGCCTCCCGATGCACGGGTCGCGCGGGATGCGATCGTGGCGGCGGTCGATGCCGGCGACGTGCCCCGCGAGCGGCTGGACGAGGCTGCGGCCCGGATGATCCTGATGTCGCGCTGGCAGAGGCAGCTCGAGCCGGTCGCCGATGAGGACGGCGACTACGCGCGCCAGCTCGCTGCCGCGGGTGCGACGGTGGCGGCGCGAGACTGCGCCGCCCCGTGGGTCGGCGATGAGGTGACGATCTCCGGCGGTGGGGAGGACGACCGTGCCGCCCTCGGCCGCGCGCTCGAGTCGCACGGAGTGGCGGTCGGCGGCGACGGCACGAGCGTGTTCCTCATGGGCGGGGACGATGCGCGAGGCAGCGCGGACGTGGTGGTCGCCATGGGCGGTCCGTGGGGCCTGGCCGATTCGCGGGCCACGGTGTACGTGGGCCTGTACGGTCGCAGTCCCGGCGCCCTCGCGGGGCTCGCGGACGTGCTGGTGGGGGAGTCCGAGGCGCTCGGCGAGTGGCCGGTCGACATCGACCTGCCCTACGGCACCTGTTGAGCGCCGAAGTCGCTATGCCGGCTCGGCGAGCAGCGCGGTCCGCTGGCCGGCGACCCGGGTGACGATCACCGTCATGCGGCCGCCGCCCTTGAGTTTCAGCTGGGGCCGCAGCTGCTCAGGGGTGATGTCCACGCCGCGCTTCTTGATGTCGACCGTGCCGACGCCCCGCGAGCGCAGCGCCGCCGCGAGCGGCTTCACCTTGAACGGCATCGTGTCGAGCACCCGATAGCCCCGGGCGAATGGCGTCTCGACGGGGGAGTCGGTGGTCAGGTACGCGATGGTCGGGTCCAGCAGCCGAGCGCCCATGCGCGTCGCGAGCTCGCCGACCAGCCCCGCGCGGATCACGGCGCCATCGGGCTCGTAGACGAAGTCGCCGATCGGCCCGGCGTCGGCGCGCTCGGTGGTCCCGGCCAGGCGGTGGACGCCGCCTGCACCCATCAGCAGTGCCGCATGCCCCACCTGCTGGGCGAGAGGCCCGCACCACAGCGCCGCCTCGACGACGGTGCCGTCGACGCTCACCCACTGCGCCTCGGCGTCGCTCGGGATCTGCGAGTGGTCGATCGCGGGGCCCACCTTGACGCCCAGCGCAGGAAAGCGATCGCGCAGCGCCAGCACGTCGTCGAGCGGGGGCGAGTAGTCGCGGGGATCGTGGCGTCGCCCACGCGCGGTGCGACGGGCGGGGTCGGCGAACGCGCCGTCGGCGTCCAGCCTCGGCGCGAGCGCCATCGCGTCCCCGAGCACCACGCGAGCGAGGTCCCAGTGGCGCAGGTTGTGGTCGGCGATGAGCGCGGTCGCCTCGTCGATCTCGAGAGCGGTCACGTCGATGCCGACTGCGGCGAGCGCCATCGCGTCAGCGCCGATTCCCGCCGTCAGGTCCAGCACCCGGTCCACGCCGGCGTCGCGATAGCGACGCGCGTGCTCGGCCGCGACCTGCAGGCGGGTCGCCTGCTCCAGACCATCCTGCGTGAACAGCATCCCTGACGCGAAGTCGCCGAACTTGGCCCGTGCATCGGCCCGCAGGCGAGACTGCGTGAGGGCGGCGGAGACCAGCGCGGCATCGGCGCCCTGCGCACGCAGCTCGGCGGCGAGCGTCATCGCGCGGTCGCCTTCGTAGGGTGGCAGCGAGTCGACGAGCGCGCGCCCCTCGGGTGACACGAGCAGGCGTGCGGAGGCGGCGTCCATGCGTCGATCCTGCCATGGCGCTCTTCGCGTCCGGCGAACGCGACAGAGTTAGCACTCGCCAAGTGCGAGTGCTAATCTGAGATCGCTCCGAACGGAGTACGTGGCACCCGCACCGCACCTTGACCCCCGCGACGGCAGGGAGCGATGAGGGCCGCGATCCACGTATCGAACTTGGATGAATGGAAGGTGAGGTCCGCGTGTCGGTCTCTATCAAGCCTCTTGAGGACAAGGTCGTGGTGAAGCCGGCAGAAGCCGAGCAGACCACCGCCTCTGGCCTCGTTATCCCGGACGCCGCGAAGGAGAAGCCCCAGGAGGGTGAAGTCCTCGCGGTGGGCCCGGGTCGTGTCGATGACAACGGCAACCGCATTCCGATCGACGTCGCGGTAGGTGACAAGGTCATCTACAGCAAGTACGGCGGCACCGAGGTCAAGTACGGCGGCGAGGATGTTCTCATCCTGTCGGCGCGCGACCTGCTGGGTGTCGTCTCCTAAGCGACGACGCAGTGTCTTAACTGACACCACAGAGCGAAGGCCCCGGGGAAACCCCGGGGCCTTTTCTCATGCCCGGCCGATGCGCGGGCGGGTAGGACTTGTCAACTGGCCTTCTTCAGTCGACCGGCAAGGATAGCGTGTCGCTCATCTTCGCTGAGGCCGCCCCACACTCCGAACGGCTCGCGCGCCGCGAGGGAGCGCTCGCGACACGTCTCGAGGACGGGGCAGCGCTGGCAGTACTGCTTGGCCGCCTCGGCCCGACGGCGCCG
>NZ_JBMDTW010000003.1:12636-129765 GCF_048814985.1 Demequina pilifera | reverse complement strand
CCCCCCCCCCCCCCCCCCCCCCCCCGCGCTCGCCCTCGGGATGGAAGAACAGGTCGGTGTCGGCATCGCGGCATGCGCCCTCGTATTGCCACTCCCATTGGTCCTGAGTCGGTGCCGGCAGTTTTGCGACGGTGTCCATGGGGCTCCTACCTCGGGTCGTGTCTTCACCCCGGCTCGACATTGAGCCGGATGCGACTGGTGCAATTACCGTAATCCGGACGAATCGGAAACGTCAAGACCCGATAACAAACCGATAACGATGCGCCAGTTACCTCCATTCATACCCCTCGCGAGGCCTCTTGGCTACCCCCTCTTGCCGAGCATCGGACGTTCGCAGGGTCGGGAAGGACTGCGTGCACGGACCGGTGAGCCGAGCCGTAGACTTTGCCCATGGCGAGCGCTGATCACGACCCCTTTGCATTCACCGGACTCACCTACGACGACGTGCTGCTGCTCCCGGGGCAGAGCGACGTCATCCCCTCCGAGGTGAACACGTCGACGCGCCTGACGCGCGACATCCGGATCCAGCTGCCGCTGCTGAGCGCGGCGATGGACACCGTCACCGAGGCGCCGATGGCGATCGCGATGGCGAGGCACGGCGGGATCGGCGTGCTGCACCGCAACCTGTCGATCGCGGACCAGGCGCACCAGGTCGAGATCGTCAAGCGATCCGAGTCCGGGATGATCCTGGACCCCGTCACCGTCGGGCCAGAGGCGACGCTGGCCGAACTCGACGCGCTGTGCGGGAAGTACCGCGTGTCCGGACTGCCCGTCGTGGACGAGGACCGCACGCTGCTGGGCATCATCACGAACCGCGACCTGCGGTTCGTGAGCCCGAGTGAGTTCGAGTCCCGCAAGGTGCGCGAGGCCATGACGCCCATGCCGCTGGTCACCGGGCGGCAGGGGATGAGCAACGACGAGGCCGCCCACCTGCTGGGCGAGCACAAGATCGAGAAGCTGCCGCTCGTCGACGACGCGGGCCGCCTCACCGGACTCATCACGGTCAAGGACTTCGTCAAGACCGAGCGCTACCCCAACGCCACCAAGGACGCGCACGGCCGGCTGCGGGTGGCCGCGGCCGTGGGGTTCTTCGGCGACGCCTGGGAGCGCGCGCTCGCTCTGGTCGAGGTCGGCGTGGATGCGCTCGTGGTGGACACCGCACACGGCCACGCGCAGGCGATGATCGACATGATCGCCCGGCTGAAGTCGGATCCCGCCACCGCGCACGTGCAGGTGATCGGCGGCAACGTCGCCACCCGCGAGGGCGCGCAGGCGCTGGTCGACGCGGGCGTGGACGCCGTGAAGGTGGGCGTGGGTCCCGGCTCGATCTGCACCACCCGCGTGGTCGCGGGAGTGGGAGTGCCCCAGGTCACCGCGGTGTACGAGGCCTACAAGGCCGCCGGCCCCGCCGGGGTGCCCGTGATCGCCGACGGTGGACTGCAGTACTCGGGAGACATCGCCAAGGCCCTCGTGGCCGGCGCCGAGTCCGTGATGCTCGGCTCGCTGTTCGCCGGCTGCGCCGAGGCGCCGGGCGACCTGGTGCTCGTGAACGGCAAGCAGTACAAGAGCTATCGCGGCATGGGCTCGATGGGCGCCATGGCCTCGCGCGGGCGCAAGTCGTACTCGAAGGACCGCTACTTCCAGTCGGACGCCCCGAGCGACGACGATCTGATCCCCGAGGGCATCGAGGGCCGCGTGCCGTTCAAGGGAAACCTGGGCGACGTCGCGCGCCAGCTCGTGGGCGGGCTGGGCCAGTCCATGTTCTATGTGGGCGCGCGCAGCGTCGACGAGCTGCGCGAGCGTGGCAAGTTCGTGCGCGTGACTCCCGCCGGACTCAAGGAATCGCACCCTCACGACATCCAGATGACCGTCGCGGCCCCCAACTACCAGGGCCGCGCATAGTGTTGAGGCGCTAGCGGGTGGACTTCACCTGGCAGGCGCTCGCAGTCCTCGCGGTGGTCGCGCTGGTCGCCGGCCTGTTGGACACCCTCGCTGGTGGGGGAGGGCTGATCACCGTCCCCGCGCTGCTGCTCGCGGGCGTGCCTCCGCTGCAGGCCCTCGGCACCAACAAGCTGCAGGCGCCGGCCGGCACGGGAATGGCCACCTACCAGGTCATCCGTCGCCACGGCGTGCGCTGGGCGGACGTGCGCTGGCCCATGCTGTGGGCCTTCGTCGGATCCGTGGCTGGGACGATCGGCATCCTGTTCGTGCCGGTGACCTCGCTGGAGGTCATCATCATCGTGGTGCTGGGACTCGTCGCGGCGTACTTCCTGTTCGTGCCGCGGTCGCACCAGCCGCCGCCCGAGCCGCGCATGAGCGCCGCGATCCACGATGCGACGGTCGTGCCGGCGATCGGCGCCTATGACGGGGCCTTCGGGCCGGGCACCGGTTCGCTTTACGCGCTGTCCGGGGTGGCGCTGCGCGCGCTGCCGCTGCGGCGGTCGACCGCGATCGCCAAGACCCTGAACTTCGCGACCAACGTGGCGTCCCTGATCGTGTTCATCTTCGCGGGCCAGGTGCTGTGGCTGGTGGGCGGGGTGATGATCGTCGGGCAGCTGATCGGCGCGTACATCGGGTCGCACATCCTGCTGCGGGTCCACCCGATGGTGCTGCGGGTGCTGATCGTCCTGGTGTCGCTGACCATGCTGTGGCGCGTGCTGGTCTCCTGACCGGTCACATTCGCCGCCCTGCCGCACGCCGGCTCGCCGCGCGCCGGCCGCAGGCTCCTGTGAGGCGCTGAGTGCCCACTGAGCGTCGAAACGGGCACTGGGCACCTCACAGGGCGCAGAGGAGCCCGCAGGACTCAGGGGTAGAGGCCGCGCAGCTCGTGCGCCTCGATCACCCGCCCCACCGCCAGTGCGGTCGCGGCCTGGCGATACGACATCCGGTGCACGCCGGAGTACTCGACCACCGCGTGCCACGCCCGCGTGAGCCGCTCTTCGAGCCGGTCCTTCACCTGGCGCTCAGTCCATTGGTAGGCCTGGTTCGCCTGCGCCCACTCGAAGTAGGAGACGATCACGCCGCCCGCGTTCGAGAGGATGTCGGGCACGACCAGCACATCGGTGTCGGCCAGGATCGCATCCGCACCTGCGGTCGTGGGGCCGTTCGCGCCCTCCACGATGATCCTGGCACGCACCTTGTCCGCGTTGGCCTCCGTGATGACGCCCTCGACCGCGGCGGGCACCACCAGGTCGACATCGAGCGTCACCAGCGTCGTGGGGTCGATCTGCTCGCCACCCTCGAAGCCGCCCACGCTTCCCGTCTGGTCCGAGTGGGCTCCGAGTCGCTGGATGTCCAGCCCCTCCTCCGCCCACACGGCGCCGTCGACATCGCTGACGGCCTGGACGCGGACGCCGGCATCCGCGAGGAACCGTGCCGCCCCGCGGCCCACCTTGCCGAAGCCCTGGATCGCAGCGGTGGCGCCTTCGGGGTCGATTCCGCGCAGGGCCATGGCCATGAGCGCGATGTGCGCCACCCCGCGCGAGGTGGCGGTCGCGCGCCCGAGCGAGCCGCCCAGGCTGATCGGCTTGCCGGTCACGACTCCGGGCACTGTGTGACCCACCGAGGCGGAGTAGGTGTCCATGATCCACGCCATGGTCCGCTCGTCGGTGCCGATGTCCGGAGCGGGGATGTCGATCTCCGGGCCGATGATGGGCAGGATCTCCGACGTGTAGCGCCGCGTGACGCGCTCGAGCTCGGACCGCGAGTGGTCGCGCGGCTCGATCGCGACGCCGCCCTTCGCGCCTCCGTAGGGGAGGTCCACCAGGGCGCACTTCCACGTCATCCACATCGCAAGCGCGCGGACCTCGTCGAGGTCGACCGCGGTAGAGAAGCGCAGACCACCCTTGGCGGGCCCTCGCGAGAAGTTGTGCTGGACCCGGAACCCCTCGTAGACGGCGGTGGTCCCGTCGTCGCGCCGCAGCGGTATCGAGACCGCCATCTCCCGCCGGCTCGTGGAGAGCATGCGGTGGACTCCGGGGTTGCAACCCAGGTGCTCGACGGCCTCGGCGAGCTGCGCCTTCGCGTCCTCGAGCGGGCCGTGCGTGATGTCCGTGGGCGTCATTGCCACCTCCTGAGGCTTGACTCCCACGCTATCCCGGGAAGCGCCATCAGGCCGTGCCACGGCTAGAACAGCGAGTCGGATCCCGTCTGCGCACCGTTCGCCGGCGCGGCGGCCGATGCGGGGGCACCGGACCCGGGTGCGTCGCCCGCGGCGGTGGCCGGCGGCGCGATGGGCCACTCGGGCCGGGGGAGGTCATCGGTGCGGCCGCGGGACTTGAGCCACGCGGCGAACCCGACCGCCCAGTCACGGTGCGCGGCCTGCTGCTGATCGTGCAGCGCGTCGAGATCGACCTCGCGGATGGTCGGGTATGCCGCGGCGAGCGCGTGCACGAGATCGAGGGTGGCGAGCACATCCGCGTCCGCGGCGTGCAGGTCGTCGGCCACGACCGGCACGGCATACAGCGTGCACAGGTCGATCAGCTTGCGCTTGCCCTTGCGGTAGCGGTCCAGGTGGCGGTCGAGCACGTACGGATCGACGATGGGCCGCACCCCGGCCGGCACGCGCGACGCCAGCGACGGCAGGGAGTGGCGCGCCAGCTCGGCCTCGAGGATCGACAGGTCGTACTGGACGTTGAAGCCCACCACGGGCACCCGGGCGACCAGCGCCTGGGCGAGGATGGACGCGATCTCCTCGAGCGCATCGGCCGGCTGGACGCCTTCCGAGCGCGCGCGCTCGGTGGTGATGCCGTGGACCTCGGTGGCCCGCGCGGGGATCTCGATGCCCGGGTCGATGAGCCAGTCCCGTGCGCTGACCTCGTCGCCGGTGCGCGTGATGATCGCGGCGGAGACGATCCGGTCGCGCTCGGTCGAGACTCCGGTGGTCTCGGTGTCGAATCCCACCATGGTCGCGTCTAGCCAGCTCATGCCCACACTCTCCCACGCTCGACTGACACGGCGGGCCGGATAGGCTGGTCCGGTGAGCAACGAGATCGAGATCGGACGCGGCAAGCGTGGACGCCGCGCGTACTCCTTCGACGACGTCGCGGTGGTGCCATCGCGGCGCACGCGCGACCCCAGGCAGGTGAGTCTGAGCTGGCAGATTGACGCGTTCCAGTTCGACATCCCCGTGCTCGCGGCGCCCATGGACTCAGTGATGAGCCCGGCGACCGCGATCGAGCTGGGCCGCCTGGGTGGACTGGGCGTGATCGATCTCGAGGGGCTGTGGACGCGCTACGAGGACCCGACCGGGCTGCTGCAGCAGATCGCGGGCTTCGACGCCGACCAGGCCACCGCGCGCCTGCAGGAGATCTACAGCGAGCCCATCAAGGACGAGCTGATCACCGCACGGCTGCAGGAGATCCGGGCGGCTGGCGTTCCCGTGGCGGGCGCGCTCAGCCCGCAGCGCACGCAGGAGCACTACGAGACGGTCCTGAAGGCCGGGGTGGACCTGTTCGTGATCCGCGGCACCACGGTGAGCGCCGAGCACGTCTCCGCCGAGTCGGAGCCGCTCAACCTCAAGAAGTTCATCTACGACCTCGACGTGCCGGTCATCGTGGGCGGCGCGGCGACCTACCAGGCGGCGCTGCACCTCATGCGCACTGGGGCGGCTGGCGTGCTCGCGGGCTTCGGGGGCGGATCGGCGCAGCGCACGCGCACCACGCTGGGCATCCACGCGCCGCTCGCGACCGCGGTGTCCGACGTGGCGGCGGCGCGGAGGGACTACCTGGACGAATCCGGCGGGCGCTACGTGCACGTCATCGCGGACGGTGGGCTCGGCCGCTCCGGCGACCTGGTCAAGGCGTTCGCGTGCGGGGCCGATGCGGTCATGATCGGGGCGGCGCTCGCTCGCTCCTCCGATGCCCCCGGCGGCGGCTTCCACTGGGGCCAGGAGGCGTACCACGACGAGCTGCCGCGCGGAGAGCGCGTGGAGGTGGGAACGGCGGGGACCCTCGAGGAGATCCTCAACGGCCCCGGCCACCGCGCCGACGGCACCACCAACATCATGGGCGCGCTGCGCCGCTCGATGGCGACCACGGGCTACTCGGATCTCAAGGAGTTCCAGCGCGTGGACATCGTGGTATCTCCGTACCACCCCAACTGAGCGGCACGTCGTGATCGAGATCCTGAGCGCCGCGGAGATCGCTCGCGCCCGCGACACCGGTGCGCTGGTGGGCGGCATCCTCGAGGCGCTGCGCGAGCGCGCCACGGTGGGCACGAACCTGCTGGACATCGACCTCTGGGCCAAGCAGATGATCGCGGAGGCCGGGGCCTCGTCGTGCTACGTCGACTACGCGCCGTCGTTCGGCAACGGCCCTTTCGGGCACTACATCTGCACCGGTGTCAACGACGCTGTGCTGCACGCCCGGCCGCGCGACTACGCGCTCGCGGACGGCGACAAGGTGACCCTGGATCTGGCCGTGCTGCTGCGCGGGGTGGCGGCCGACGCCGCGATCAGCTTCGTCGTGGGCGAGACCCAGCCCCCCGAGACCCTCGCGATGATCGAGACCACCCGCCGCGCGCTGGCCGCGGGGATCGGGGCCGCCCGCCCGGGCGCGCGCATCGGCGATCTGTCGCACGCGATCGGCACGGTGCTGAGCGAGGCCGGGTACCCCATCAACACCGACTTCGGGGGCCACGGCATCGGCTCGACCATGCACCAGGACCCGCACGTGCCGAATACTGGCCGGCCGGGGCGCGGCTACAAGCTGCGGCCCGGGCTGATGCTCGCCCTGGAGCCGTGGGTGATGGCCGACACCGCCGACCTGGTGGTCGACGACGACGGCTGGACGCTGCGGAGCTCGACCGGGTGCATGACCGCGCACACCGAGCACACCATCGCGATCACCGAGGACGGCGCGGAGATCCTGACGCTCGCGCGATAGTCCGCTCGTCGTCACCGGCGGCGCAGCAGCACCACGCCGTCGGTGAGGCGGCCGGGTTGGCCATCGGGACCGCTCGCCTCGCGCTCCACGTGCTCGACCCGCACCTCTTCCCATTCGCTCGCATCCAGGCCGAGCGCATCGGCCTCCTGCCGCGCCGACAGGAACGCGTGGTGGTGCGAATCCTCCGGGTCCGCCCATGGCGGGGGCGCGACGTGCGTCACGAGCAGCAGGTGGCCGCCGGGCTTCACCGCGGCCGATGCGCGGGCGAGCACCTCGGTGCGCGGCAGGTCCACAGGGGAGTGGAGGAACGACGCGGTCACCAGGTCGAAGCCGTCCGCCGGCTGCCACGTCGCGAGGTCGGCGACCTGGAAGGCCGCCTGGGCCCCCGCATCGGCCGCCGCCGCGCGAGCGCGCGCGACCGCGGTACCAGAGATGTCCAGGCCGAGCGCCTGCCAACCCTGCTGGGAGAGCCAGATCGCGTCGGCCCCCTCGCCGCAGCCGAGGTCGAGGGCTCGGCCAGGGGTGAGTCCCTCGACGGCCGATGCGAGGGTCGGGTTCACGCGGCCAGACCAGGATCGCTCGGAGTCGGCGTAGCGGCCCTCCCAGAACGAGGCGGGATCCGTGTGCTGCGCGGCTGCGGCGCGCTCGAAGTCCTCGTCGACCAGGAACGCGTTCACGCGCGCGCCCGCCACCGCCCCGGCGCTCGCGGCCATGGGGACGCTCTCCATCGGGTTGACCACGTTGCCGGCGGCCCAGACCCGCGGATGACTGGTGGCGCCGTCGGGCTCGGTGGCGATCACGCTCGTGCCCGGGCCGTCCGAGCGCGCGAGGCCCAGGGGGTTGAGGAAGTGATCGTGAGGATGTGGGAGGCCGGCGGCGAACAGGGCGTCGATCGGGTGGGTGGCGCCGTCCGCCGTGCTGACGTGGGTGAGGTCGGCATGGTCGCTGGTCCCGTGCAGGCCGGTCACCGCGGAGTCGATGACTCGGATGCCGCGGGAGGCGAGCCGGGCGCGCTCGGAGAGGTCGACCAGCTCCGGATCCTGCGCGAACACGGTCACCGAGTCGCTCAGCTGCCGCACGATGTATGCGAGGTGGACCTGGCCCGCGTGGGCGACCAGGACGCCGATGCGGGTGTCGCGTACCTCCCAGCCGTGGCAGTACGGGCAGTGGATCACGCTCGTGCCCCAGCGCTCGGCGAGGCCCGGGACGTCGGGGAGGACGTCGGTGATCCCGGTGGCGAGCACGATCGCTCGGGTGTTCTCGACGGTGCCGTTTTCTGTGCCGCCATCCATGGTGACGGCGATGATCTCGCCCTCGTCCTTGACGGTCGCGACCGAGCCGGCCCGCACCTCGACGCCGTACCGTTCGAGTTCCTGGCGGCCCTTGGCGAGCAGCTCGGCGGGATCGAGGCCGTCGTGGCCGAGGATCCCGTGCATGTGGGAGGCGAATCTATTGCGGGGCCGGCCGGCATCGATCACGAGCGTGCGGCGGCGGGACCGGCCGAGCATCTGGGCGGCGCTGAGACCCGCGGCGCCGCCCCCGATCACGATGGCGTCCCAAGGCGTGGGTGAAGTCATGATCTGAGCGTCGCTGCCGTAGCGCCGAAGTGCAAGCGCGTTTGCGGAACATGCAAGAGTGTGGGCATGGATGAGTTGGCACAGGTGGGGCCGCGACTGCGCGCCGCGCGTCAGGCGCGCGGGTGGACGCTCCAGGACCTGGCCGTACGGGCGTCAGTCTCGGCGAGCACGCTGTCGCGGCTCGAGTCGGGCAAGCGTCAGGCGACGCTGGAGCTGCTGGTGCCGCTGACGCGCCAGTTGGGGATTCGGGTCGACGACCTGCTGCCGCCGGCGGACCGTGATCCGCGCGTGCGCCGGCCGGCGATACGGCGCGACGGGCACGTGATGGTGCCGCTCGCACCCGAGTCGTCCTCCATGCGCGCGTATGGGATCACGTACGCGCCCGTCACGGCGGTGCCCGCGCTGCGAGTCCATGACGGCCACGAGTGGCTGTACGTGTTGAGCGGGCGCCTGCGGCTGCTGCTGGGGGAGCAGGACCTGGTGCTCGAGCCGGGAGAGGCGGCGGAGTTCGACACGCGCGTGCCGCACGCGATGATGGCGGCCGGCCAGGAGCCCGTGCGAGTCCTGAGCATCTTCAACGAGGAGGGCGAGCGGATCCACACGTGGGGGCCGGAGGCCCCTCACTAGCCCGCTCGATGCCGGGACTCGGCGGCCGTGCGTCAGCTCGTGAAGGTCGCGAGCTTCGCGAGCACAGCGGGGTGTCCGAGGATCCGAAAGTGGCCGCCGGTGTCGAGCAGCGCGTTCGTCGCTCCGGGAAGCTCGCTTCCTCCAGGGATGTGGGGGTCGAATCGCGCGTACACCGAGACGATCCGGGCGTTCACGCTCGCGTGCTGCGCGAGGTTCACGATCGACGGATCGCGCGAGGAGAAGGCCCGTAGGGAACGCAGCGGCATGAGGCGCGCGTAGCGAGACCCGCCGAATGGCACGGCGATGGCGAGCATGCCGCGGATCCGGTCGCCGGCCGGGCCGGTCATGACCAGCTTGCCCGCGAGACCGCCCTTGCTGTGCGCGACGACGATCACGTCGTCGAGATCATTGGCCTCGAGATAGGCGGCCACGTGCTCGGCCACGTCAGGCACCGGCGCATGGTTGCGCCGGAGATCGGCCACCACGTGCACGGGGTGACCTTGCGCGTGCAGCTGCTCGATCAAGGGCCGCATGAACTTCCAGGTCTCGTAGATGCCGGGCAGGATCACCACCGGCCTGCGGGAGCCCGAGAGGTACGAGTCCGAGCGCGCCCGGCTGAAGAACGACCGCGCCTGCCACACGACGGCATAGCCGTAGTCGAGCGCCCACCACATGCCAAACCGGACGAGGTCTCTCATGGGGCCTGGCCGTTCTCGGCCGCGGAGTCGAGGGCGAAGGCCCCGATGGCGGAGGCGACGAGCCGTGATGCGGAGTGCTGCACCACATGGCGGTGGCCCGGGATCTCCACGAGGCTCCCGAGGGGAGCGCGGTGGCGCAAAAGGCGGCACCAGTCGGCGCCCGCGATGGGGTCGCGGCCTCCCCTGAGGATGAGCGTCGGCACCTGCAGCCGCGAGACCTCTTCCTCAATCGGATAGTCGCGCATCCGTTGAGCCTGAGCGAGGAACCACGGCATGCCGCAGCGAAGGTAGTCCGTCACGACGATCGCGTTGGTGCCCGGTGACTCTCCGAGGCTGTCGCGAGCGAGACCCGCGGCCTGGGCAGGCAGAGACCGATGCGCCGAGTCGGCGACCGGTCCCATGAGGACCACTCGTTCGACGAGCTCGGGGTTCTCGGTCGCCACCGCGGTGGTCCACTGGGCGCCCATGGAATGGCCGATCAGCACGACGGGGCCGACGTCGAGGGATTCGATCGCTCCCGCGAGTCCGCGAGCCATGGTCTCCACGTCCACGTTCTCCGCAGGCTTGGGAAGGCCCGCATAGCCGGGCATGTCGATCGAGAACGTGGGGCCCTTGTCCGCGAGGGCCGCATGCAACCGGGACAGATAGCGATGCGACATCCCGATGCCATGGACCAGCACGAAGACGGGCGCTGGCGCTGGCCGGCGAGCCGCATCGGCGAGGACGCGAAAGGTGAGCGGTCCATGGCGGTACCGCTCGTCGACCCGGGTCGTGCCGCTGCGGTACAGGAAGGGTGGCCGGTCGTTCACCGTGCGGGCGCCCGTCGAAGGCGCGCGGTCGTGGCGCGCGCGGATCGCTGGTCGGCTCGGTGTCCCATGTGGTCATTGTCCGCCACTCGGGGAGTCGCGTCGTGACGCGGGGTGCCCCCGCATCGGCCGTGCCGCCCTCCTCGTTACAGTGACGCCATGCGATGTGCGGTCATTCGGTTCGTGGCGTTCGAGGACCTCGGCGTGTGGGAGCCCGAGATTGCGGCGCACGGGTATGCCGTGCGCTACCTCGACGTGGGGGTCGACGACCTTGCGCCGGCGGCCGATGCCGACCTCACCGTCGTGCTGGGTGCACCGATCGATGCGGGTGGCGCGACACGCTACCCGGTTCTGAGTGAGGTGCATGACTTGGTCGTCTCTCGGCTGCGCGAGGGCCGCCCCACCGTCGGCGTGTGTCTGGGGGCGCAGATCATGGCGCTCGCGCTCGGCGGGGCAGTCGAGCGCGGCGAGCGAGAGGTGGGGTTCGCGCCGGTCTCTCTGGCCGAGGCGGCCCACGCGTCACCGCTGCGGCACCTGGACGGAGTGCCGACCCTTCATTGGCACCGAGACATCGTGACGCTTCCCGAGGGGGCGACCAGCCTCGCGTCGACTGACACCACTGCTCATCAGGCCTTCTCGTATGGAAAGTCGCTCGCCGTGCAGTTTCACCCGGAAGCCGACCCGGAGGCGATCGAGCGGTGGCTGATCGGCCACTCCGGGGACCTCGAGAGCTGGGGCATCGACCCCCGTGACCTGCGCGCCGCCGCGCTTGAGCACGGGGATGCCGCGGCGGTGGCCGGGGTGTTGATGATCCGCGAGTACATGAGGTCGCTCGAGCCTGTGGGGAGGGGTGGTTGGCCGGGGAGCTGATCGTCCCCAGGTGGGGGTGTGCTTTATCTGTCCACAGTTATCTGCCAGGGATGTTGGAATGTCAGAGGGTCCTGGTTGGCTTGCCTTATGACCTCGAATGGGCAGTCTTCACCGCAGTCGGCCGATGCGCCGGCTGGGTTGGTGGATGCCCTTGCGCAGGTGCGAGCGGCGTTGGGTGCGGCTCGCGAGTTGATGGCAGGTGACGCTGCCCGGGCGTTATCGGAGCGTGCCCTGATGGATGTGCAGGCAGGGGCCACTGAGGTGAAGCGGGACTCGGATCTGTTGTTGGCTGCGGCGTGTGCCGAGATCGCGAGGCGGTCGGCCCCCGAGTTGGGGTCCACCGGGTTGGCACGCAAGCAGGGGTTTCCGGAGCCAACCAAGCAGATCGCTGCGGCGACGGGTGGGTCCAGGCGTGAGGCGGACCGGTTGATCCGTGCCGGACGCGCCATGGCCGAGGCCGAGGAGCAGAGCCGGCGCGAGAAGGAAGCGGAAACCGCCGGGGTTGAGGTGGAGCAGGCGGAGGAGCCGACGTATCCGGTCGTGGCGGAGGCGCTCAGTTCTGGGCGGATCAGTGTGGATCATGCGGCGCAGATCACCCGCATGCTGGACTCCGTGTCCGATGCCGCGACTCGTGAGCAGTTGGCGCTTGTCGAAAGAAAGCTCGTGGAACGTGCTCCGGGGCTCAGTGCTGAGCAGTTCGCACCCGTCGTGATGCGGTGGCGTGACGGGCTGGTCTCTCGTGATGCTGAGGAGAGGCAGAAGCGGTTGGTCAAGGCACGGTACTTGGTGATCAAGGACGAGACCGACGGGGCGGTGCGGATCTCCGGGATTCTTGACCCGGTCACAGCGGCACCGATCCGCGCCGCGCTCGAGTCGGTAGTGAAGGCGACGCTCAGGAGTCGTCGCGATGGCGACCCGCTCGCCGACGACAACCGTTTGCCAGGCCAGATCCGAGCCGACGCCCTCGCCACGTTCGCCCGTCACATGCTGGGCTGCGACCAGGCTCCCATCGCGCATGCGACCACGAAGGTGATCGTCCGCATGACCCTGGACCAGTTGAAAGGGTTCGATCCCGACGGGGCGGCAACGGTGGACGGTGTTGCGAGCGCGGTCCCGGTGTCTGAGCTACGCCAGGCGGCGGTCGACGCCGAGTACGTGCCCCTCGTGCTCGGTGGTGACGGCCAGAAGTTGGACGTGGGGCGTGAGAAGCGACGCTTCAGCCCCGCCCAATGCGTGGCCCTGGTCGAGCGCGATGGCGGGTGCGCGATGTGCGGGGCGCCGCCCAGTCACTGTGAGGCCCACCACATCAAATGGTGGGACAAGGACCTCGGCCCAACGGACCTGTCCAACGGCGTCATGCTCTGCGTGGCCTGTCACCACACCATCCACCGGCACACACAAGACCGATGGCTGATCGAGGCCGACAACGACCACGTCTGGTTCACCCCGCCGGCATCCATCGACCCCACGCGACAACCGAGACTGGGCGGCAGAGCCAGATTCGGCATCACCGACCAAGAAAGACACCAGCTCGACGCTGCCGGGGCAGCGGGCGCACCACCGCCGAAGGCCCAGCCCGAGCCGCCACCCGAACCAAAACCAAAACCAGAACCAGGTCCAGAGCCAGAACCCGAAATCCTGCTGCTCTCACGACCCTGACGCGTGCGACGGGCCAGCGGTATCCGAGTCCCAAGGGGCGCCGTTGGCCGCTCCGTGTGCACGCCGCCATCCGCAGGTGAGACGATGCCGGTATGAGACGCGACGTGACCTCCAACCTGAGCCTGTCTGCCTCGGGGCCCGCACGGCTGGTGCTGTCCGTGGCGGTGGCCGACAGGGAACGCGCGCAGGAGTCGTTGGTGGTGCTCCAGGACGGGCGCGAACTCGAGGTCAACGAGCTTCGGGATGCACGTGGCACGCGCCTGCACACGTGCGACGTCAAGGAAGGTCCCGTCGAGGTCAACTACCGCGCGACCGTCCAGGGTCAGTCCGGCCCAGCGCCGGTGACCGACATGGACCTCATCGAGTACCTGCGCCCCAGCCGCTACGCCGAGTCGGACACCCTGACGCCCACGGCTGTGGCCGAAGCCGGCGGCCGCTCCGGCCTCGACCTTCTCGCCCACGTGGGGAGCTGGGTTGGAACCGAACTCGCGTACATCTCGGGCTCATCCCGGCCCACCGACGGCGCCGCGGAGACCTACATGACCCGGCGCGGCGTGTGCCGCGACTTTGCGCACCTGGTGATCGCGATGTTGCGCGCGATGGATGTGCCGGCGCGACTCGTGTCTGTCTACGCGCCCGGGCTGTCGCCGATGGACTTCCATGCGGTTGCCGAGGCGCTCATCGATGGCGAATGGTGGGCCGTCGACGCCACCACTTTGGCTCCCCGGCAGAGCATGGTGCGCATCGCGACCGGCCGGGACGCGGCGGACACCGCGTTCCTCACGACGATCGGCGAGCCGCTCAACCTCGAGTCCATGGAGGTCACGGCGACGGCCGACTCGCTCCCCAATGACGACGTGCGCGAGTTCGTGCGCCTGAGCTGAGCGCAGGCGCACGAACTCGCGGCTGTCGGTGAGGACCTGGACCGCGCGAGCGGCAGGTCGCCGCTAGTGCGTGAGGATGGGCGCCATCGCGAGCGAGAACAGGTCCTTCGGGTCCTGCGGCTCGGCCACGATGTCGATCTCCTCGACCCAGTGAGTGCCCGCGACGCTGTCGCGCAGGAACCGCAGCGCGGAGAAGTCCTCCATCGCAAAGCCCACGGAGTCGAACACGGTGATGTCCGCATCGGCCGTGCGGCCCGAGGCCGCACCGGCGAGAACGTCCCAGAGCGCCGTGACGGGGTGGTTGGCCGCAAGCTGCTGAATCTCGCCCTCGATGCGGGTCTGCGGCTCGAACTCGACCGCGATCACGCCGGCCGCGTGCAGGATGTCCACGTCGAGCTCGGTCTTGCCGGGGCAGTCGCCGCCGATTGCGTTGATGTGAGTTCCCGGAGCGATCATGGATGCCTCGAGCACGTGGGCGTTGGACTTGTCCGCCGTGCAGGTGGTGACGATGTCCGCGCCGTCGACGGCGTCGGCCGCCGAGCTTGCGAGGTGAACGTCGAAGCCCAGAGAGCGGGCGTTGCGTTCGAACTTGGCCATCGCATCCGGATCGGTGTCGTAGACGCGCACCGTGTTGATGCCCAGCACCACGCGAATCGCGATCGCCTGGAACTCGGACTGGCTGCCCGCTCCGATCAGGGCGTGAACGCGGGCGTCCTTGCGCGCCAGGGCACGCGCCGCGACGGCCGAGGTCGCAGCCGTGCGCAGCGCCGTCAGCACGGTCATCTCGGACACGAGCAGGGGGTAGCCCGTCTGCACGTCGGCGAGCATGCCGAAGGCGGTGACCGTCTGGAGGCCGCGCGAGGGATTCGAGGGGTGGCCGTTGACGTACTTGAAGGCATACAGCGAGCCGTCGGACGTGGGCATCAGCTCGATCACGCCCACGGGTGAGTGCGACGCGACCCTGGGGATCTTGTCGAACCGACGCCAGTGCAGCAGATCCTGCTCCACGGCCTCCGTCAGCCCGGTGATGATCTTCTCGGGACCTGCCTCGGAAACCCACGCCCGCATCTGCGGAACTCCTACGAACTGCACCATGTCGCCCTCCCTTTGCGCCTGTGGCCTCGACCCCTTCGTTCGACTGCCTGGTATGTCCAGTGTGTCAATCAGAACGTGCGAAAGTATTGACGTAGGCGCAGTTGACACGCGTATTCTCGAGTGCATACGCACGAATCCAGCGAATCAGGGAGGCCACGTGGCAGTCGATGACCTCGACAAGAAGATCCTCGCATTGTTGAGGGAGGATGCCAGGGCCAGTTACGCCGAGATGGGCGACCGGGTGGGCCTGTCGCCCTCGGCGGTCAAGCGGCGCATGGACCGGTTGGTGGCGGACGGCGTCATCCAGGGCTTCACTGTACTGGTCGACCCGGAGGTCGACGGCCGCTCCACCGAGGCCTACGTGGAGCTGTTCTGCCGGGGCACGGTCGCGCCCCACGAACTGCGCCGCGTGCTGAGCGGGATCGCAGACGTGGACGAGGCCTTCACGGTCACGGGCAGCGCCGATGCGATCGTGCGAATCCGCGCGCAGAGTCCACCTTTGCTCGAGGTCGCGCTCGAGCAGGTGCGGCTCGCGCCACAGGTCGATTCGACCCGATCCGCGATCGTGCTGTCACGGCTGTTCGGTCCGCGCGGCCTCGAGTGAGGGGTGGCGCCCGGGAACGATTTTCCGGTCCCAGGGGTTGACCCTGTGCGTCCAGCCCTTGGGATACCGTGGCGGGCGCCGACCTTCCCCCAAGTTGAGGAGTACCTCCGCGTGAAGAAGCACCTGCCCATTGCCGCCATCGCAGCGTCCGCGCTCGTCCTTGCGGGGTGCGCCTCCGGGACCGAGGAAGGGGACGATCCCAGCGCCTCCCCCAGTGCCACGGGTGCTGCAGCGACCACCGAGTTCGGCGCGGCCGCGGATGTCGAGGCGCTCGAAGGAATCACGTGGGACGAGGATGGAAGCGGCATCCCCACCCTCGGTGGAGAGACGCCCGCCACCCTGTCCGGACCCGCCACCCGCATCGTCGAGGACGGTGACGGCGACGCGGTCGAGGCAGGCCAGTTGGTGACCGTCGACTACACCATCACCTCCGGCACCGACGGTTCGCAGTTGTACTCGACCTATGAGGCAGAGGCGCCCGAGTCCATCCTGGTGTCCGAGACCTCGCTCGACCCGGCGCTCTTCACGGCGCTCTCGAATTCGGCGGTCGGCTCCGACATCATCTTCGGGACCCTGGACCAGTCGAATCCCGAGAACCCCGGCGCCGCAATCTTCATGGCGATGACCATCACCGAGATCGTCGAGCCGCTCGACCGGGCCGAGGGCACCGAGGTGGACCCCGCCGAGGGCCTGCCCTCCGTCACCCTGGACGACTCCGGCGCACCGTCGGTCGAGTTCGGCGATGCCGAGATGCCCGACGAGCTCGTGGTGCAGCAGCTCATCGAGGGCGACGGCGAGACCGTCGAGTCGGGAGACTCCCTCATCGCGCACTACACCGGCTGGATCTGGGACGGCGAGCAGTTCGACTCGTCCTGGGAGCGCGGCGAGTCCTCCGTGTTCGGACTGATCGAGGGCCAGCTCATCGAGGGCTGGACGCAGGGCCTCGCCGGCCAGCAGGTCGGCAGCCAGGTGCTGCTGGTCATCCCGCCGGAGCTGGGCTATGGCGACCAGGAGCAGGCGGCCATCCCGGCCGGCTCGACGCTGGTGTTCGTGGTCGACATCCTCGGCGTCGCGTAGCGGCAGCCACCCCCCACGCACCACGCCGGCGATCGGCCCCTGACGGGGCTGGTCGCCGGCGTTCTGCGTTGTCGGCAGTCTCGGCGCGTCCTCAGACCCAGCTGGGAAGCCACATGTGCAGCTGCCAGTACTCGAAGGGGATGGGCGTGCCCAGCCACAGCGGCGCGAAGTAGCCGGCCAACAGCAGTACTGCCGCGACGTACGCGCCGACCAGCACGGATCCGCGCCGCGACCACGAGCCGCGGATCGCCCGTGACGCGTCGGGCTCTCCCGTGCCGTGAGGTTGCCCAGGACTGTCCGCTTGCCACCAGCCCAGCCGGTCCGGCCGCGCAATCCGTGATAGCCCCCAGACCAGCAGCAGCACCATGAACGGCGCGATCGCGACCGTGTAGAAGGTGAAGATCGTGCGGTGCGAGTACGGCAGCCACGGCAGCCACCCGGCGAGCACCCCGACCACGAGCGTCGCGGCGAGCAGGTCGCGGCGCCTCAGCACGCGCCACAGCGCGAACAGCAGCACCGCCACCCCGGCCCACCAGATCAGCGGGTGTCCCAGGGAGTGGATGGCGCTCACGCACCGCTCCGCGCCGCAGGCCGCCTCCGGCGCGTCGTCGAAGTGGAACGCCGTGGGCCGCCACTGGACGAGCCATAGCAACGGATTCGATTCGTAGTTGTGCGGCTCGTCGAGAGTGCGATGGAACTCCCACATCTGCTGGTGATAGTGCACCAGGGAGCGCAGGGACTCCGGCAGCCACGTCAGTCCCTCGCCGGGGTTGTCCTCGGCCCAGCGTCGGCCATACGACTGCTCGGAGCGGAACCACGGCAGCCACGACGCGAGGTAGACCGCGGGCAGCACGGCAACGGTGACGAGGAACGCGGGCACGGCCCGGGCGAAGGCGCCCGCGAACCAGCGCTCAACGCCGGCTGCGCGCCGGTCCGCGAGGTCCCAGACGACGGACAGGACCAGGAAGATCGCCATGAACCACAGGCCCGACCACTTGACGCTCACCGACAGCGACAGCGCCACGATCGCGGCCAGCCGCCACCAGCGCACGCCGGTCCGCGGCCCCAGCCCCGGCAGCGTCGCGCCCGGTGGCAGGCCCGCTTGGGTGCGGAGCGCATCGGCCGATGCGAGAAGCCGGGACCGCGCGTGCGCGCGGTCCACGATCAACAGGGCGAACCCCGCGACCACGAAGAAGGTGAGGTAGATGTCCAGCAGCGCGGATCGCGACAGCACCACGTGCACGCCCTCGACCGCCAGCAGCAGTCCGGCGACGGCGCCGAACACCGTCGAGCGCAGCAGGTGCCGTGCGAGCAGCGCCACGATGACCACGGTCACCGTGCCGAGAAGCGCGCCCATGAAGCGCCACCCGAACGGGGTGGGGCCGAACAGCTGGATCCCCAGCCCGATCAGCATCTTTCCCACGAGCGGGTGCACCACGTAGTCGCCCTCGGTGGACAGCTCCGAGTAGTCGCCGGCCGCGAAGTCCTGGTTGTCGCCGCCCCAGTCGCCCTCGAAGCCCAGCGTCACCAGTGAGTACGCGCCGCGCGCATAGAACACCTCGTCGAACACGAGCGTGGTGGGGTATCCGAGACCGACGAACCGCATCATCGCGGCGAGCAGTCCCACCCCCACGGCCATGAGCGCGACGCGCCAGCGCCACAGGGTCTCGACAATCACAGGCGTCAGCCTAGTTGTGCGTGGGAGCACAGAGACTAAGCGGGTGTGCGCGGGAGCACAGAGACGAGGCGGGTGCGGAGATGAACCGCGTGCGTGCAGGCGTCGCGGGCGCGCTCCCAGCGCAGAGGCGGGGAGCGCACTGTGGGATTCTGGAGCCATGACCGGACGCATCGTGCTCGCGGCGACGCCCATCGGCAACTCCGATGACGCCTCGTCCCGCCTTCGCGACGCGATGGCGGGCGCGGACCTGATCGCGGCCGAGGACACGCGGCGCCTGCGCGACCTCGCCCGGAGGCTGGGCGTCGACCTGACCGCCGATCTCGTAGCGGTGCACGACCACAACGAGGCGGACCGCGCGCAGGCGCTCATCGAGCGTGCTCGCCAGGGCGGCCTGGTGCTGGTGGTGTCCGATGCCGGCATGCCGACTGTCTCGGACCCCGGCTTCCGGGTGGTCGAGGCGGCCGCCGCCGCGGGCGTCGAGGTCACCGTGCTGCCCGGACCGAGCGCGGTGCTCACCGCACTCGCGCTGTCCGGGCTGCCAACCGATCGGTTCTGCTTCGAGGGGTTCCTGCCGCGCAAGGCCGGGGAGCGATCCCGGGCGCTCGCGGGGCTCGCCACCGAGCAGCGCACCATGGTGTTCTTCGAGGCGCCCCACCGGCTCGAGGAGTCGCTCGCGGCCATGGCCGCGCAGTGGGGACCCGAGCGCGCCGCCGCGGTGTCGCGCGAGCTCACCAAGACCTACGAGGAGACGCGTCGTGGACCGCTCGGCGACCTGGTCGCGTGGGCTGAGGCCGAATCCCCGCGCGGGGAGATCGTCATCACGGTCGCCGGCCGGCCCGCGCGCGCGGCCTCGCTCGACGAGCTCGTGGCGGAGGCCCTCGTGAGGGTCGAATCGGGAGAGCGCGCCAAGGACGCGGTCGCGGACCTCGCCACGACGGGCGGCGTGCCGCGCCGGGAACTGTATGCAGCGGTGCTCGCTGCCCGCTCCGGAGGCGCCCGTGGGGCGTGACCGCTCGGTGCGCCGTCGCCGTCCGGTGCGGGCCGCGCCGCGGTCGCCGCGGCCGGCGCGCACCGCGATCGTCGCGACGCTGGTGGTCATCGCCGGGGCCATCACGGGCGTGGGCGTCGCCAACGGGGACGTGACCGATGCGGTCGCGAGCGCCCTGGGCATGCGCCAGTCCGCCACCGACGGGTCGGCAGGGATCGGCCAGGGCCGCGTCGACGTGGCCGACGGCACAGACGGCGCCGATGGCGCGCTCGCCCCATCCGCCATCGGCCCCATCACCGCTGCGCGCGAGGCTCCCGCCGGCGCCGCCGCCGCGCCCACGCCGAAGGTGTCCGTGGCCCCGGGCCTGGACATGGACCTGCACTCACTCGACGACCCTGCCTCCCCGTGGGTCGTGGTGAACAAGTCCCGGCCGCTCGAGCCCGAGACGTGGGTGCCGCCCGAACTCGACTCGGCGGGCGGCGCGGCGATGGTCCCCGAGGCCTCGCGCGCACTCGCCGACATGCGGGCGGCCGCGGCCGAGGCCGGTCACCCGCTGGCGGTCGGCACCGGCTACCGGGCCTACGGGTTCCAGCAGTCGATCTTCGCCGACTACGCCGCGCGATGGGGCAGCGAGCGCGCCGACCGCTTCTCCGCACGCGCGGGCCACTCCGAGCACCAGACGGGCTGGGCCGTGGACGTCTACGGCAGCGTCGCCTGCCGACTCAAAGAGTGCTTCGCGGACGAGCCCGCGGGCCAGTGGGTCGCGCAGAACGGCCACGAGTACGGGTTCGTGGTGCGGTACCCGCCAGGCACCGAGGACATCACGGGCTACAAGCACGAGCCGTGGCACCTCCGCTACGTGGGCGTCGAGCTCGCGACGGAAATGCGCGAGCGCGACGTCGCGACGATGGAGGAGTTCTTCTCCCTGCCGGCCGCACCCACGTACGAGTAGCGCGCGAACCGAGCCCCCGCATCGGCCCCTCCGTGCGGTCACTAGGATGGGCGCCATGTCTCACATCCTCTCCGCAGTCGCATGGCCGTATGCCAACGGTCCGCGCCACATCGGCCACGTGGCCGGCTTTGGCGTTCCCTCCGACGTGTTCAGCCGGTACATGCGCATGGCTGGCGAGGACGTGCTGATGGTGTCCGGCACCGACGAGCACGGCACGCCCATCCTGGTGCAGTCCGAGGGCGAGGGCGTGAGCGCGCAGGAGCTCGCGGACCGCTACAACCGCGTGATCGTCGAGGACCTGGTGTCGCTGGGACTCAGCTACGACCTGTTCACCCGCACCACCACCGGCAACCACTACAAGGTCGCGCAGGCCATGTTCAAGGCCGTGCACTCGAACGGCTACATGATCGAGCAGACCACCCGCGGCGCCATCTCGCCGTCCACGGGCCGCACCCTTCCGGACCGCTACATCGAGGGCACGTGCCCCATCTGCGGCTACGACGGCGCGCGCGGCGACCAGTGCGACAGCTGCGGCAACCAGCTCGACCCCGTGGACCTCAAGAACCCCGTGAGCCGCATCAACGGCGAGACGCCCAAGTTCGTGGAGACCGAGCACTTCTTCCTGGACCTGCCGTCGCTGGTGCAGCCGCTGTCCGAGTGGCTGGGCGCCCGTCACGGCTGGCGTCCCAACGTGCTGAACTTCTCGCTGAACCTGCTGGCGGACGTGCGCCCGCGGGCGATGACGCGCGACATCGACTGGGGCATCCCCGTGCCGCTCGAGGGCTGGGAGGGCAACCCCAACAAGCGTCTGTACGTGTGGTTCGACGCCGTGATCGGCTACCTCAGCGCGTCCATCGAGTGGGCCCGCCGCGAGGGCGAACCCGACGCGTGGCGCCAGTGGTGGAACGACCCCGAGGCGCTGTCCTACTACTTCATGGGCAAGGACAACATCACCTTCCACTCGCAGATCTGGCCCGGTGAACTGCTGGCCGCCAACGGGCGCGGCGCGAAGGGCGGTCAGCTCAGCGAGTTCGGTGACCTGCAGCTGCCCACCGAGGTGGTGTCGAGCGAGTTCCTCACCATGGAGTCCAACAAGTTCTCCTCGTCCCGCGGCCATGTGATCTACGTGCGCGACATGCTGTCGCGCTACCAGCCCGATGCGCTGCGCTACTTCATCTCCGTCGCCGGCCCCGAGACGTCGGACGCTGACTTCACGTGGGCCGAGTTCAAGCGCCGCACCAACGACGAGCTGGTGGCCGGTTGGGGCAACCTCGTGAACCGCACGGCCTCGCTGCTGCACAAGAACGTGGGCGAGATCCCCGCGCTCGACGACCTGCAGGACATCGACCGCGCCGCGCTCGCGGCGTCCGAGTCGGCCTTCGACCAGGTGGGCGAGCTCATGCGCGGCCACCGCCAGCGCGCCAGCGCGAACGAGGCGATGCGGGTGGTGGGCGACGCCAACCGGTACCTGGCGGAGACCGCGCCCTGGAAGCTCAAGAACGAGAACCCCGAGCGCATGAAGACCGTGCTAGGCGTCGCCGCCCAGCTCGTCTCCGACGCCAACACCATGCTCGCGCCCTTCCTGCCGCACAGCGCGCAGAAGGTGCACGAGGTGCTGGGCGGCGACGGCGTGTTCGCGCCCATGCCGCAGCTCAACGAGGTCGACGATCTGGACATCCCCGACCGCCACTACCCGGTGATTCAGGGCGACTACTCGCCGCAGCAGGGCACGTGGGGGCGCAAGATCGTGAAGCCGGGCACGCCCATCGGGGCGCCTGCGCCGGTGTTCACCAAGCTCGACGACGACATCGTCGAGGCAGAGCTGGAGCGGATGCGCTCCGGCGACGCGTGACCCGCGCGGGAGCGTGGCCGGCGGCTCCTGAGGCGCTGCCCGCGCCCATCGTCGACAATCACTGCCATCTCGACTTCCCCGCCGGGGACGAGCCGCGATCGGTCGAGGATCGGCTCGCCGAGGCGGAGGCCGCAGGGGTCACGCGCGTGGTCCAGATCGGCTGCGATGTCGACTCGGCCCGGTGGACGGCCGATGCGGTGACGAGGTTTCCGCAGATGCTCGGCGGGGTGGCGCTGCACCCTAACGACGCCGCCGTGCTCGCCGCGGAGGGAACATACGACGAGGCCTTTGCCGAGATCGCGCAGCTCGCTCGCGGCGAGCGGATCCGGGTGGTGGGGGAGACCGGCCTGGACTACTTCCGCACGGGGCCCGAGGGCCAGGACGCGCAGCTGCGGTCGTTCCGCGACCACATCGCCCTGGCGAAGGAGCTGAACAAGCCGCTCCAGATCCACGACCGCGACGCGCACGGGGACGTCATCGACGTCCTGGTGAAGGACGGTGCGCCCGAGGTCACCGTCTTCCACTGCTTCTCGGGCGACGCCGGGATGGCGCGCCTGTGCGCCGAGCGTGGCTGGTACCTGAGCTTCGCTGGCACCGTGACGTTCAAGAACGCGGGCCCGCTGCGCGCCGCAGCGGCGGTGACTCCGCTGTCGTTGACGCTCATCGAGACGGACGCGCCATTTCTCACCCCCCACCCGCACCGGGGCGCGCCCAACTCGCCCGCCCTCGCCGCGCACACTGCTCGGGCGATCGCGCAGCTGCATGAACGGCCCGTGAGCGAGATCTGCACCGCAGTGTGGGACACGTCGCACGCGCTGTATGGTCCCTGGTAAAAGTGTGATTGGTGCCATCAGTGCGGGCCCGTCTGAGAGAATCGGGTTGGCGTCTGAGCCCTTCCATGTGAGATAACAGTCAGGTAACGCACGCCACGCGCGCGCTTGAAAGGACCATTTTCTGTGAGCTACCGACGCACGACGCCCGCCACGGGCGGACGCCGCGACCGCCGCGAGCGCTCCTCCGTTCGCATGCGCCGCCTCAACGGCGCCGCGGCCACCCTCGCCATCGGCGCCTTCGCCGTGGGTTCGTTCGCCTCGGCCGGCATGAACGCCTGGGCCGCGGACGAGTCCCGCGAGACCGTCGAGAACCTCGCCACCGAGTCCGTCGCCCCGGTCTCGGCCGCGGCCGCCGACCTCGAGGTCGTGGTCCGCACCGAAGAGGAGACTCTCGAGCACGGCAAGGTCGAGGAAGAAGACCCCAACGAGCTCGAAGGCACGTCCAACGTCGTCACCGAGGGCCAAGAGGGCAAGGCCCTCGTGAGCTACACCGTGACCATGAAGGACGGCGTCGAGGTCGAGCGCGACGAGGACATGCGCGTCGTCGTCGCGGAGCCCGTCGACGAGGTCATCGCCGTGGGCTCGATGGAGGAGCCGAGAGTGGCGTCAGTGCCGTCCGTCTCCAACGCCGGGTCCAACCGGGCGCTGGGACGCGAGCTCGCCGCTCAGCGCGGCTGGACGGGCGAGCAGTGGAACTGCCTGAACGCCCTGTTCACCAAGGAATCCAACTGGAACCACACGGCGCAGAACCCCACGTCGAGCGCGTACGGCATCCCGCAGTCGCTGCCGGGCTCGAAGATGGCCTCCGTCGGCTCCGACTGGCGCACCAACCCCGCGACCCAGATCACCTGGGGTCTGAACTACATCAGCGGCCGCTACGGCACCCCCTGTGGCGCCTGGGGTCACTCCCAGGCCCGTAACTGGTACTGACCCGTGGCGGACCTGCTGGGCCCGTCTGACATCCGCACCCTCGCCGAGTCGTTCGGCACTGCCCCCGCCAAGAAGTGGGGCCAGAACTTCGTGGTCGACTCCGGCACGGTGCGCCGCATCGCCCGTCTGGCCGCCGTCGGCCCGGGCGATCACGTGGTCGAGGTCGGCCCGGGCCTGGGATCGCTGACCCTCGCCCTCCTCGAGACCGGCGCTCACGTCACGGCCGTCGAGATCGACCCGATCCTCGCCCAGGCGCTGCCGCAGACCGTGGCATCCCGCGCATCGGCCGAATCCTCGCGACTGACCGTCCTCCAGGCGGACGCGCTCACGGTCACCGAGCTGACCCAGCCGCCGACGTCCCTGGTCGCGAACCTCCCGTACAACGTCTCGGTGCCGGTGATCCTGCACCTGCTCGAGCACTTCCCGTCCATCGAGCGCGTGCTGGTGATGGTCCAGTCCGAGGTGGCCGACAGGCTCGCCGCGCCGCCGGGATCGCGCACGTACGGCATCCCGTCCGCGAAGGCCGCCTGGTATGGCGCGACCCGGCGCGCCGGCGGGGTGGGCCGAGCGGTGTTCTGGCCCGTCCCCCGGGTCGACAGTGCACTGGTGCTCATCGAGCGTCGCGACCCGCCGGAGACGACGGCCACGCGCCGCGAGGTGTTCGCCGTGATCGACGCGGCCTTCGCTCAGCGTCGCAAGGGCCTGCGCGGAGCGCTCGCGGGAATCGCCGGCTCGGCTGCCGCGTCGGAGACCGCCCTGAGGTCCGTGGGCATCGAGCCCCTCACGCGCGGCGAGCAGCTCGACGTGGTCGCGTTCGCGCGCATCGCCGAGGCCTTGGCCGCCGCGGCACCCCCCACCTCTGACAGGGTGGACGCATGACCCGTTCCGTCACCGTGCGCGCGCCAGGCAAGGTCAATCTCCAACTATCTGTGGGGCCGGGGCGCGAGGACGGATTCCACCCGCTCGCCACGGTGTTCCAGGCGGTCGAGCTGTACGAGACGGTCACGGCGACTCCGCGGGACGACGATGCGATCGTGCTGACGGTCTCGTCCGCTCCCGGCGCTCACGTGGACATCTCCGGCGTGCCGATCGATGCCTCCAATATCGCCGCCCGCGCGGCCATCGCGCTGCGGCGCGAGTTCGGGCTCAGCGACGGCGTAGATCTCGAGATCGTCAAGGGGGTGCCCGTCGCGGGAGGCATGGCCGGCGGCAGCGCCGATGCGGCCGCCGCGCTGCTGGCGTGCGCCGAGGCCTGGGACGTCGGGGCCTCGCGCACGCAGCTGGACGAGATCGCCGCGACTCTCGGATCCGACGTGCCGTTCATCCTGCACGGGCACACCGCGGTGGGGCTCGGCCGAGGCGACCAGATCACCCCGGCGATGTCACGCGGGCGCTTCCACTGGGTGCTCGCGACCCAGCGCGAGGGACTGTCGACCGCGGATGTCTACGGCGAGTTCGACCGCATGATCGCCGAGGGCGAGCGCGAGGCCGTGGATCCCGAGATCAGCGACGCGATCATGGTGGCGCTCGTCGCGGGAGACGCGCAGGGGCTCGCCGAGGCCTTGGTGAATGACCTCCAGCCCGCGGCGCTGTCGCTCGCGCCCCACCTCCAGTCCGTGATGGATGCCGCCCTCGAGGCGGACGCGCTGGGCGTGATGGTGTCCGGCTCGGGCCCCACGGTCGCGGCGCTCGCGCGCTCGCGTCAGCACGCGCTCGCGATCGCGGCGCACCTCACCGTCTCCGATACGGCCGATGCTGTCGTGACGGCCTCGGGCCCCGCCCCCGGCGCTGTGCTGGTGACGTAGCGCGGTTCTCGCGGCTCACGCCGCGCTCTGGCCCACCGCCGGCGGCGCCGTGTCCTCCACGAAGCGTGGGCGGCAGGCGAACCAGCCCGCGATGAGCCCGGGGATCACGGTCGCCGCGAGCACCAGCAGCGGCATCGTCCACGATCCCGTCTCCTGGCGCAGCAGGCCCAGTCCGATGGGCCCCAGGCACGCCAACGCGTAGCCGATGCCCTGGACGAAGCCCGAGACGGCGGAGGCGGTCTGCGGCGTCCTGGTCCGACGATTGATCAGTGTCATGCACAGGGGGAACGTGCCCACGCCGATCCCCATCGCGCACGCCCAGAACAGCGTGCCGACGAGCGGGGAGAAGAGGAGACCGAGGTATCCGCCGATGAGCAGGATTGTGCACACCACGACCACGATGAAGGGGTTCGCCATGCGGGTGGCGACGTGGGGAATCACCAGGGCGGCGGCCACGCCCCACGCTGAGTACACCGCGACCATGGTGCCGCCCAGAGCGCTGCTGCCCCCGGCGTCAGTGAGGATCGCCGGGAACCAGGTGATGATCGAGTAATTGGACAGCGACAACGCCGCGAACAGGCCCACCAGGCCCCAGGCGGTCGACGAGCGGCTGATGCGGATCCGCGTGGCGCTCGTGGCGACTGCCGGCGCAGCCGGGAGTGTCCGCGAGCGGTCGTGGGAGGGGAGCTTCAAGGTGAGGGCCAGCCACACCAGGGCGACCACAGTGGCGGGCAGGGCCCAGACCCCGACAGAGAAGCGCCACGAGGACGCGAGAGCCACGGGTACCGCAAGGAGCGGGGCCATGAACTGGCCCGTCTGCATGAGGATCAGGTAGAGCGAGGTCCACCGGGCCAGCCGCTCGGGAAACCATGCCTTCACCAGCGGGACGATCACGACGTTCGCGGCTCCGATGCCTGCCAGCGCCAGCACCGTCGAGGCCACCAGCAGGCCCGTGGTCGGAGAGAGGGCCCGCAGCACGAGGGACAGGGCGGTCAGGCTGAGCGCGACCGTGGCGGTGCGCTCGAGGCCGAATCTGCGCGTCACCGCCGGTGCGAGGATCCCGAACACGGCGAAGGTGGCAGCGGGCACGGTGCCGAGCAGTCCCGCGACCGCCACCCCGAAGCCCAGGTCGGCGCCGATGCTCTCCAGGAGCGGGGTGAATCCGGTGACGGCTGTGCGCAGGTTGAGCGCCGTCAACACGATGGCGAGCCCGGCCCACAGCGTCAGGCGGCCCGGGCGCACCCGGACACGCGAGGGGGAAACGGTGGTCACGCTACACTCCACGGCAGGCGAATCAATGATGGGGTCATGGGATGAATCTCGAGGAATCTAGCACGCACGGCCCGATGCGTCGATGGGGGCTCGTGAGCCAGGCTGCGGCACGCTTCCGTGACGAGGTGGTCTCCGGGAACTGGCCAGTCGGCGAGCGCATACCCACCGAGACCGCCCTCGTGGAGGAGTTCGGCATCGGCCGCAACACCGTCCGTGAGGCGCTCCAGTCGCTGGTGCACGCCGGCCTGCTCCGCCGTGACCAAGGGCGCGGCACCTATGTCATCTCGACCTCTGAGCTGACCGGCACCCTCGAACGTCAGCTCGCGGGTGGCAGCCGCCGCCACTACCTGGAGCTGCGGCTCGCCCTCGACACCACGGCTGCCGCGCTGGCCGCGGTGCGCCGTTCCGAGGATCAGGTCGCGCTTCTCCGGGAGCTGTGTGAGCGGCGAGCGGAGAGCTGGTCCACCCTCGACGTCGACGCGCGAGCCCATGCGGACCTCGCCTTGCACCGCGCAGTCGTGGACGCGACGCACAACCCCCTCTACATCACGCTCTACTCCAGCATGCTCGACGTCTTCGCCGTCCACATGCGCGACGACGAGAGCGAGGACGAGGAAGCGGCGCACGGTCGTCACCGTGAGCTGGTCGAGGCGATCGCCGATCGGGACGCCGACCGGGCCGTTGCGGCCGTGGCTGCGATCTTCGATCCGTTCATGGGCTGAACGTCGCCCGACTCTGCGCGGCAGGAGTGATGAGCGCACCACTCGGGCCGTGCCCTCGTGCCCTGCCAGAGCGACGAGGAACTAGTCCTGGCGCCGCGCTGCCACTGCGTCGCGAATCTCGGTCAGCAGCTGGATCTCGGTGGGTCCGGCGGGCTCGCCCGGAGCGGGTTCGCCCCTCTTGCGGCGCGCTGCCATCCTGTTGAGCGGCACGACGACGAGGAAGTAGATCGCGGCCGCCACGGCGAGGAAGTTGAACAGTGCGTCCAGCACCAGCCCCACGCTGAAGACCGCGCCGTTGATCGTGAACGTGGCCACGCTGGTGAGGTCCGGCTCGCCGAAGATCGCCGCGATGAGGGGCGTGACGAGTCCGTCCACGACGGCGCTGATGACCATCGCGAATGCGGCGCCGATGACCACCGCGACCGCGAGGTCCACCACGTTGCCGCGCGAGATGAATTCCTTGAATCCCTTGATCATTGCTGGGGCTCCTGCCGGATGAGGTGACGTGACAACACCCGAGGATAGGCCCGCATCGGCCGGTGTGCCGAGCGCACGGCCGCGCTACTGGTCGTCGACCGGGGGAGCCTGCCCGCTCCGCTCCATGTGGACGCTCTCGAAATTGCTGAGCCCGTTCCACGCGAGGTTCACCAGGTGCGCTGCGACCTCGTCCTTGGACGGCTCGCGGACCTCGGCCCAGTGCTGGCCCGTGAGTGCGACCATGCCCACGAGCATCTGCGAGTAGATGGGCGCGCTCGACGGGTTGAGCCCGCGCTTGGAGAACTGGTGAGCGAGCAGGTGCTCGACCTGCGCGGCGACGTCGCCGATCAGCGAGGAGAAGGTGCCGGTGCCCTGGGCGACGGGGGAGTCGCGCACGAGCATCCGGAAGCCGTCGGGGGAGGACTCGATGTAGTCCAGCAGCGCCATCGCGGCCCGCTCGACGAGCTGTCGCGGGTGGCCACGCTCGTCCAAGGCTCCCGTGAGCGAGCCCAGCAGCGATTGGACCTCGCGGTCGACGATCACCGCGTAGACGCCCTCCTTGCCGCCGAAGTGCTCGTAGACCACCGGCTTGGAGACGTCGGCGCGGGCCGCGATCTCCTCGACGGACGTGCCCTCGAAGCCGCGTTCGGCGAAGAGCGTGCGCGCGACGGCGAGCAGCTGCTCGCGCCGCTCATGCGCCGTCATGCGGGCGCGGGGGGGCTTGCGGGGCTCGTCTGTCACGTCACCAGTGTGCCGCGAATCCTGGCAGACTGGGCCACCCGGGGCGCGAGCCCCCAGTTCCGCCCTGGTGTAATGGCAGCACGCAGGCCTTTGGAGCCTTGCAGTACAGGTTCGAATCCTGTGGGCGGAGCCCTCCCTTCCCCACGCATCGGCCCTCCCTTCCCCACGCATCGGCCCTCCCCGCGCGCATCCCCCTTCACTGCGAACCACTTTTCTGTGCGACACCCCGGCTGTGGGGCCGATGTGGGGTCCTTCCCGGAGTGTCCCGGACGTATGTGGTTCGTAGTTCGAGGAGGGAGGGGGAGAAGCGACGGCCAGTGCGCGTGGGCCGCATCCCTTGGCCGCCGGTAGAGTGGTGCCCGCAGCAGTTGAACGCCCCGAGAGGGGCAGCAGAAGGGAGCCCGGTGAGCCGCACGCGACCCGCCGCCGTGATTATCCTTGCCGCCGGTGCAGGCACCCGTATGAAGTCGGCCACCCCGAAGGTGCTCCACTCGATCGCCGGGCGCTCTCTCGTGGGCCACGCGCTCACCGCGGCGGCCGCCCTCGAGCCCCGCCGCGTGGCCGTTGTCGTCCGCCACGACCGGGAGCGCGTCGCGGACCACATCCGCGAGATCGCGCCGTACGCGCTGCTCGCGGACCAGGACGAGATCCCTGGCACGGGACGGGCCGTCTCCTGCGGACTGTCGACCCTCGATGCCACCGCCGTCGCGGCGCGCGTCGCCAGCGGCGAGGTCGGCGACAGCGCGGTGCTCGATACCCAGCTCGACGGCGCGGTCGTGGTCACCAGCGGCGACGTGCCGCTCGTCGACGGCGAGCTTCTGGGCGCGCTGGTCGATGCCCACCAGCGCTCCGGCGCCGCCGTCACGCTGCTGACCGCACGAGTCGGCGACCCCACCGGCTACGGCCGGATCGTGCGCGACGCCGAGACCGACGAGGTCGTCGAGATCGTCGAGCACAAGGACGCCACGGAGCAGCAGCGCGCGATCACGGAGATCAACGCCGGCATCTACGTCTTCGAGGCCGCCGTGCTCAGGGAGGCCCTCGCGCGGCTGGGCCAGGACAACTCGCAGGGCGAGATGTACCTCACCGATGTGGTCGCGATCGCACGCGGCGCCGGCGGGCACGTCTTCCCGTTCGTCGCTCCCGATGCCGGAGCGACCGAGGGCGTCAACGACCGCGTCCAACTCGCGGCGGCCGCCCGTGCACTCAACGACCGGATCCTCCACCGGTGGATGCGCGAGGGCGTCGGAATCGTCGACCCGGCCACCACCTGGATCGATGCGAACGTCACCCTCGCGGCCGATGCGACCATCCTGCCCGGCACCCAGCTGCACGGTCAGACGGAGGTCGCGTCCGGCGCGACCGTCGGTCCCGACTGCACCCTCACCGATGTGCTCGTCGGGCCGGGCGCGACGGTGCTGCGCACGCACGCCGAGCGCGCCGAGATCGGCCCCGGCGCAACCGTCGGCCCCTTCGCGCACCTGCGCCCCGGGACCGTGATCGGCGAGGGCGGCAAGGTCGGCGAGTTCGTGGGCGTCAAGAATTCCGTGATCGGCCCCGACGCCAAGGTGCCTCACCTCAGCTACGTCGGGGACGCGGAGATCGGTGAGGGCTCGAACGTGGGCGCCGGGACCATCTTCGTGAACTACGACGGTGTCAACAAGCACCGCACCACGGTGGGCGCGCACGTGCGCATCGGCTCCGACAACACGCTGATCGCCCCGCTCACCATCGGCGACGGGGCGTACACCGGCGCCGGCACCACGGTCCGTCACGACGTTCCGCCGGGCGCCCTGGCGATCAACTCCTCGCCCCAGCAGACCGTCGGTGGCTGGGTCGAGCGGCGTCGCGCCGGCAGCACCTCGGCCGAGGCGGCCCACCGGGCCATCCACTCAGATGACGCGCCCGACGGGCTATCGTCGACTTCACAGGCCAGCACGGCCGACGACTCCAAGGGAGACGCATGAGCGCAGAGATCTCGCACGCGAGCGGCCGACGAATGGTGCTGGCAGGTGGCCGTGCACATCCGGCGCTGGCTGAGGCCGTCGCGGACGACCTCGACATCGAGCTCCTCCCGACGACCGCCTACACGTTCGCCAACGGCGAGCTCTACGTGCGGTTCGGGGAGAGCGTGCGAGGGGCCGATGCGTTCGTCATCCAGTCGCACGCCGCACCCATCAACGAGGCGATCATGGAGCAGCTGATCATGGTGGACGCGCTCAAGCGCGCCTCGGCCAAGCAGATCACTGCCGTGATTCCCTGCTACGGGTACGCGCGTCAGGACAAGAAGCACAAGGGCCGCGAGCCGATCTCGGCGCGGCTCATGGCGGACCTGTTCAAGACCGCGGGCGCCGACCGCATCATGTCGATCGATCTCCACACCGCGCAGATCCAGGGCTTCTTCGACGGCCCCGTCGATCACCTGTGGGCGATGCCGCTGCTGGCTCAGTACGTGCGGACGCGCGTCTCACCCGACAACCTCACGATCGTGTCGCCTGACGCGGGACGGGTGCGACTGGCCGATCAGTGGTCGGACTATCTGGGTGCGCCCCTCGCGATCATTCACAAGCGGCGCGACCCCTCGGTGCCCAACCAGGTCAAGGTGCACGAGCTCGTGGGCCAGGTCGAGGGCCGCACATGCGTGCTCGTCGACGACATGATCGACACCGGCGGCACCATCGTCCAGGCCGCGGAGGCGCTGTTCGACAACGGGGCCAAGGACGTCATCGTGGCGTCGACCCATGGGCTGCTGTCCGGGCCCGCCATGGAGCGGCTGCGCGACTCTCAGATCTGCGAGGTGGTCGTCACCGACACCCTGCCGATCTCGGAGGAGGACAAGTTCGACAAGCTCACGGTGCTGTCGATCGCTCCGCTGATCGCGCGAGCGGTGCGCGAGGTGTTCGACGACGGCTCGGTGACCAGCCTGTTCCAGGGCAACGTCTGAGTCTCAGGCGGTCGATCCCCGGCCATCGGCCCGGATCACGCGCTCGGCGGCGTCGCGCATCGGGAGCCAATTCCAGGCGATGAGCGCGCACGTGGTTCCCACCACGAGCCCCGCGATCACGTCCGTCGGGTGGTGCAGGCCCCGGTACACGCGCGACACTGCCATGGCGATGGGCAGGATCAGGCACAGGACCTGAACGGTGACCCGCAGGGCCGTGCTGCGAATGCGGGTCGCCAACAGCGCGAGGGCCACGTAGACCGCCGTCGTCGCCCCGGTATGCCCGCTCGGAAAGCTCGACGTGGGCGGCGCGTAGTTGAGGTGCTCCACATCGGGGCGCGAGCGACCCACGACCATCGACGACGTGAGGAAGACGGCCGCCTGGATCCCGAGCGCGAGCACGGGCACCATCGCGAACCACCATTGGCGCGTCTTCCACCAGATGAGCGCGGCGACCACCAGGCATGTCGCGATGAGCACCTCGGTGTCGCCGACCCTGGACACCGCCGCGGAGACGGGATCCAGCGTGTCGGTGCGCAATTCCACGAAGGCCTCGTTGACGGCGCTCTCATCGAGAGCGAGAAGGTCGACGATGAGGAAGCCTGCGCCGACCACGGCCACCCACAGCGCGGCGGTGGGCAGCAGCACTCTCATGAGGAGCGAGCGCCCCGCCTGGCGGTGGGTGGGGGCGGTCGTGCCCGGGCCGTGCCCGATCACCGCCGCCTCACATCCGGGCGTAGCGGGCGCGGGCGAACGAGTACAGGCCGTATGCGGCGAAGCCGATGCCGACGAGCGCCACCAGCCACGCGCCGAACGGGAGTCCGAGCAGGCTCTCGATTGCGCCGTCGAGTCCCTGGGCCTCGTCGGCATCCGCGTTGATGGCGGCGAAGACGAACAGCACTCCCACGACTGCCAGTGCCACGCCCTTGGCGATGTAGCCCACGGTGCCGGTGGCGGTGACTCCCTTCGACACCTCGTCTCCAGAAGGTGTGCGCAGCTCCTCGCGGAACTTCTGCGTCCAGCCCTTGTAGACGTGGTAGCCCGCGCCGGCCAGGATGCCGAGTCCGAGTGCTCCCACCAGGAAGCGTCCGCCCGGAGCCCCCATGAGAGTCGCGGCGAAGCCCTGCGCCTGCGAGTCCTGGCTCCCGCCGCCGCCGGAGCCCATCGCAATCGTGGCGGAGGTGAAGGCCAGCGAGAGGTAGAGGACGGCCTTGCCGGCAGCCTTCGCACGGTCGCCCTTGTCGGAGCCCCGGAAGGCATCCGCGGCCTGCCATGCCGCGAGAGCCACGAATGCGGCTGCGGCCCCCCACAGCGCGAACCCGCCGAAGGCGGACTCCGCGATCTGGGACAGCGCCGAGGACGAGTCCGCCTCCGTGCCGCCGCCGCCCGCCAGCGGAATCTGGACGATGATCACGCCCAGCATGATGTGGATCAGGCCCGAGACGGCGTACCCCGCGCGGGCCGCCTTCTCCCAGACGTCGCCCGTATCTCCGCTGCGCGCGCTTGATGCGTGTGAGGTACTCATGCCAGGCAAACGCCCAGGTGGCCACCGGCCATTCCCCGCGCCATTCCCCGCGGCCGCGCGGAACCCGCCCGCGTATCGGCCGAATGGCGACCGAGCCCGACCGGGAGGCGCCCAGGTCTGCCCTCAGGTATGATGGACCAGTTCCTCGGCGAGGGAGGCCCCCGGGCTCTCCGTGATCGACGCGGCAGATGCTCTTCGCGCCTGCCTTGCCCAGGCCCGACACTGAAGCATCTGACCGATACCGAGGAGAACCCCATGGCTGACAAGCTGACGCTCGTAGCAGAGCACCGCACCGAGTTCGGCAAGGGGTACGCGCGTCGTATCCGCGCCAACGACAAGATCCCCGCCGTGCTCTACGGCCACGGCACCGCGCCCGACCACATCGTGCTCCCGGGCCACGACACGATGATGGCGCTGAAGAACCCCAACGCGCTGCTCAACATCGACATCGACGGCAAGAAGACGCTCGCGATCGCGAAGGACGTCCAGCGTCACCCGATCAAGCCCTACATCGTCCACGTCGACCTGCTCATCGTGAAGAAGGGTGAGAAGATCACGGTCGACGTGCCCGTGCACCTCGAGGGCGAGTCCGCTCCGGGCACCATCCACATCCTCGAGATCTCGTCGCTCGAGATCGCGGCCGAGGCCACCCACCTTCCCGAGTACGTCACCGTGTCGATCGAGGGCATGGAGGAGGGCGACAAGCTGCTCGCCGGCGACATCACGCTCCCGCAGGGATCGGAGCTCGACGGCGACCCCGAGCAGCTGATCGTGCACATCTCCGTGCCGCGCATCGCCGCCGAGGAGGAGGACACCGAGGCCCCCGAGGGCGACGTGGTTCCCGGCACCGAGGACGGCGACGGACCGGCGGAGTCCCCCGCGGACGACGAGAACTAAGCCCCTTCGACAACGAGGCTTCATCCATGCGCAGCGCCCGTCACCCGTGGTGGCGGGCGCTTCGCTTTGGCCGACGGACACCAGGGGAGACGATGACCGCGCTCGTGATCGGCTTGGGCAATCCCGGCGAGGAGTACGCGGGCACGCGGCACAACGTGGGCCAGATGGTCGTCGAGGAGCTCGCCCGTCGTGGGGCGACCGCGCTGTCGGTGCACAAGAAGACCCGCACGCGCTCGACGACGGCGCGCCTGGCAGGCGGCGCCGTCGTGCTCGGCGTTCCCATGTCGTACATGAACGTGAGCGGCGGCCCCGTGTCCTCACTCGCGAAGTATCACTCAGTCGACCCCGCTTCAGTGATCGTGATCCACGACGATCTCGACATCCCCTACGGCTCCGTCCGTCTCAAGCGCGGTGGCGGCGCCGGCGGGCACAACGGGCTCAAGGATGTGGCGAAGGCGCTCGACACCCCCGACTACCTGCGCGTGAGGGTCGGCGTCGGCCGTCCTCCCGGACGCATGGACCCCGCCGCGTACGTCCTCAAGCCCTTCTCCGCCGCGGAGCGCAAAGAGCTCCCGCTGGTCATCAGCGATGCGGCCGATGCGGTCGAGGCGGTCCTCGGCGACGGCCTCGAGGCCGCGCAGCAGCGCTTTCACACCAAGCCTTAGCGGCGCTCGGCACGCTCCTCATGGGCACGGTGCTCATGTGCCCTGAGGCGCGATCTCCCAGTCACTGACGGTCAGCCGCCGGCCGGTCGGCTGACCGTCTTCGGCGGCCGCAGCCCGCGCCCGCAGGTCCTCCACCGTGTCGGACCCGGCCCGCAGGTAGCAGCCCGAGAGGCGGTCCAACTCGCCGGCAGCGATCACGTTCAGCAGCTCGGTGACCGCCTCGGGGGGAGTCCAGTCGGTGCGGTCCGCGTGCGCGGCCATGTTCACCGTCATGTCGGTGGACACCACGCCGGGGGCGAGCTCGAATGCCCTCAGCCCACGGGCGTAGCCCGCCTCGTGCAGACCACCGCCGATGCGGAACAGCGCCGTCTTGGTGGCGTTGTACCCGAACGTGACGTCCATGTCCCGCGTCCCGGCGCCGGAGTTGAGGTTCACCACTCGGCCCCCGCCGCGCGCGAGCATGCCGGGGACGGCGGACCGGGCGAGGAGGAAGGCGCCGTAGACGTTGACCTCCAGCACGTTGCGGACCTCGTCCCGATCCGCCTCCCACAGCGGCACCTCAGCATCGTTGAGCCCCGCGTTGTTGACGAGCAGGTCGATCGAGCCGAGCTCGCTCTCAGCGGTCGCCACGGCCCCGTCGACCGCGGCAGCGTCGGTGACGTCCGCGGTCAGCACGACGGCCCTGCGCCCGCGTGCGGATACCTCGCGAGCGACGTCGTCGAGCAGGTCGGCGTCCCGGGCGACGAGGGCGACATCGAGCCCGGCCTCGGCCAGGCCCAGTGCGAGGTGACGCCCGATCCCCCGCGAGGCGCCGGTGACGAGGGCGGTGCGAGCTGGTCCAGGATGCTTGTCGTCGGTACCCATATGACGATCGTAGGCCCGGCGGTTCATGGGGCAGGGGCGCGCAGTGCCACCTCGACGGCATCCGGGCCCCTGATCGGTCCGGCTGCGAGGCCGGGTGGTCGGGGAATGGACAAACCCCGGGGCACCGTCACTACTATCGAGAGTGCCGGTGGCAGGCCCGCCGTCATGCCCGCGCCCGAACACGACTGTGGACCGCATGAGGGAGAACTCGTGACCACCATCAACACCGCCTGGGCCATCCCCCAGTGGGACGACCGTCGCTTCGCCGCGGCACTGTTCGACCTGGACGGCGTGCTGACCCCCACGGCCGAGGTGCACATGAAGGCCTGGCGCCGCATGTTCACGGACTACTTCACCGCTCACGGCATCACGCCCGAGTACTCCGACGACGACTACTTCGCGTATGTCGACGGCAAGCCCCGATACGACGGCGTGCGCGCATGCCTGGCCTCGCGCGGGGTGGTGCTGCCCGAGGGCACGCCCGATGATCCGGCCGGTGCCGAGACCATCTGCGGGGTGGGCAACACCAAGAACGACGCGTTCGAGGCGATCCTGCGCGAGGAGGGCGTCGAGGCCTACCGTGGCTCCGTCGCGCTGATCGACCACCTCGAGAGCCTGGGCGTGGCGATGGCGGTCGTGTCCAGCTCGCGCAATGCGCCTGCCGTCCTCGAGGCGGCGGGCCTCTCGCACCGGTTCGAGGTCGTGGTGGACGGCAACGTCGTCGCGAGCGAAGGAATCTCCGGCAAGCCGGCGCCCGACATGTTCTCTCTCGCCGCTCGGCGTCTGGGCGTGGCCGATGAGGACTCCGTGGTGGTCGAGGACGCGCTCTCTGGCGTCCAGGCCGGCGCAGCTGGGGACTTCGGCCTCGTGGTGGGTGTGGACCGCGGGGCGGGCGTCGACGCCCTGATCGACAACGGGGCCCAGATCGTCGTGTCGGACCTCGAGGAGCTGATCGCACAGTGAAGGCCGCCAAGCGCCCCATCGGAGACACCAGCGCTCCCGACTATCTGGACCGGCTGAGGTTCCCGGTCGACCCGTGGCGGCTCGTGGAGACCGAGTTCTCCCGCAAGGACATCGGCGTCACCGAGACGCTGTTCGCCGTGGGCAACGGCTACCTGGGGCTGCGCGGCAACGTCGAGGACGGCCACGATGCGCACGCGCACGGAACCTTCATCAACGGCTTCCACGAGACCTGGAAGATCCTCCATGCCGAGGAGGCGTACGGCTTCGCGCGCACCGGGCAGACCATCGTCAACGTGCCCGACCCCAAGATCATCCGCCTGTACGTGAACGACGAGCCACTGCTGCTGTCCGTCGCGGACCTCGTCAGCTACTCCCGGGTGCTCGACCTGCGTGACGGGGTGCTGTCCCGCGACCTGCTGTGGCGCACCCCCTCCGGCAACCGCGTGCGGGTGCGCTCCAAGCGCATGGTCTCGTTCGCACAGCGCCACCTCGCGCTGATGACCTTCGAGGTGACGCTGCTGGACGAGGAGGCGCCCATCGCGATCTCCTCGCAGCTGCTCAACCGCCAGGCCGGGCTCGACGAGTACCGCGCCAACCCCTCTCCCGACGTGATCGCGGATCCGCGCAAGGCGGAGAGGCTCGCGACGCGGGTGCTCGAGCCCCGCCTGCACCACGCCCAGGACGACCGCGTGGTGCTCGGGTATCAGGCGGCGAGCTCGGGGATGACGCTCGCGGCGGCGATGGAGCACTGGGTCGACTTCGAGGACGACTACGACCGCGTCACCGAGGTGGATCAGGACTACGCCAAGCACGTGTTCCGTGCGCGGGCCAAGCCGGGTCAGACCTTCTCGCTCACCAAGGTCGTGAGCTATCACACGTCCCGTGCCGTGCCGGCCCGCGAACTCGCCGACCGCTGCAACCGCACGCTCGACCGCGTGCGCTCGGAGGGCACCGGCACTCAATTCGAAGACCAGCGGCAGTGGCTCGCGGACTTCTGGGATCGCTCCGACGTGGAGATCGAGGGCAACGACGGCATCCAGCAGGCGGTGCGCTGGAACCTGTTCCAGCTCGCACAGGCGGCCGCGCGCGGGGACGGGCACGGCATCGCGGCGAAGGGGGTCACGGGCTCCGGCTACGGCGGCCACTACTTCTGGGACTCCGAGATCTACGCGCTGCCGTTCTTCACCTACACCTCGCCGGTGATCGCCCGCAACGCGCTGCGCTACCGGTATCGGATGCTCGGGGCCGCCGAACGGCGCGCGGGCGAGCTCGCTCAGAACGGCGCGCTGTTCCCGTGGCGCACCATCAACGGCGAGGAGGCCTCGGCGTACTACGCGGCCGGCACCGCGCAGTACCACATCGACGCCGACATCGCGTATGCGATCGACAAGTACGTGCGCGCCACGGGCGACGACGACTTCCTGGCCCGCGAGGGGATCGACATCCTGGTGCAGACGGCGCGCATGTGGGCGGATCTGGGCTTCTGGCGCCGGGTCGCTGGCGACGGTGAGTCGTTCCGGATCCACGGCGTGACCGGGCCCGACGAGTACACCACCGTCGTGAACGACAACCTGTACACCAACGTCATGGCGCGCTTCAACCTGCGCTGCGCCGCTCAGAGCGTGCGCAAGCTGCAGGACCGGTGGCCCGACCAGTACTCGCGCTTGGTGTCGAGGCTCGAGGTGACCGAGCACGAGGTTCGCGAGTGGGAGCGCGCTGCCGACGGCATGGCGATCCTGTGGGACGAGCAGCTGGGGATCCACCCGCAGGACGCGCTGTTCAACGAGCGCGAGGTGTGGGACCTGGCGAACACTCCGGCGGAGAAGCGGCCGCTGCTGCTGCACTTCCACCCGCTGGTGATCTACCGCTTCCAGGTGCTCAAGCAGGCCGACGTGGTGCTCGCCCTGTTCCTGCAGGGAGAGCACTTCACCGCGGAGCAGAAGAAGGCCGACTTCGACTACTACGACCCCATCACCACGGGCGACTCCACGCTGTCGGGCGTGGTCCAGTCGATCATCGCCGCCGAGGTCGGCTATAGCGACCTCGCGCTGCGCTACTTCTGGGACAGTCTGTACGTCGACCTGGGCGACCTGCACTTGAACGCCGCGGACGGCGTGCACGTGGCGTCGACCGGCGGGGTATGGTCCGCGCTCGTGTACGGATTCGGTGGCTTCCGCGACCAGAACGACGTCCTCAAGTTCGACCCACGCCTGCCCGCGGGCTGGGACTCGTTGACGTTCCGGCTCAGCCAGCGCGGCACGCGCGTGCGAGTCGCGGTGCGCCCCGAGGACGTGACCTTCACGATCGAGGAGGGCCCGGGGCTGTCGGTGGAGGTGCGCGGTGAGCGGTTCTCCCTGACGCAGCTGCAGCCGCTGACGGTGCCGCTCGACGGCCAGGGTCCTCGGTTGGAGGGCGGGCCGGACGCGACCGCCTACCACGGCACCGTGCGCGCCGACGGCACGGTGATCCGCCCGTCGCTGCCCGCGAACGTGAATGACGACGTGGCCCCCACGCACGAGATCAACCTCGACGAGGTGGCGGAGCGCGTCCAGGAATGACACGCGGCCGATGCGGTCGCCGGCTTGATCCTCGCCGTCACGCCGCGCTCGGCACTGGGTGCGAGGAGTGAAACTAGGCTGAGGCGCACCGACGGATTCAACGAGGAAGCGAAGGGCGGTCCCGCAGGTGAGCACTCTCGAGGAGCAGTTCCGGCATATGGCTACCGGGGCGATGTACGACGATGTCACTCCCGAGCTGGTCGAGGCGCGCACGCGGGCGGTGCTCGCGACCAACGAGTACAACGCCTCATACGGACAGCCTCAGGCCGAGCGGGAGGCGCTGCTGCGTGCGCTGCTCGGGACCGTGGGCGAAGGGGCGAGCTTCGAGCCGACGTTCCGCTGCGAGTTCGGCGTCAACATCCACTTGGGGGACAGGTTCTTCGGCAACTTCGACTGCGTGATGCTCGACTGCGCGCCCATCGTGATCGGCGACGACGTGCTGATCGCGCCCAAGGTCGGCCTCTACACCGCGAACCACGCCTTCGACGCCGGCGAGAGGGCCGCGGGGGCGTGCTGGGCGCAGCCCATCACCATCGGCAACTCGGTGTGGATCGGCGGCGGGGTGACGGTGGTGCCAGGAGTGACGATCGGTGACGGGGCGATCGTGGGAGCCGGTGCCATCGTGACCAAGGATGTTCCCGCGTACACGGTGGTGGCGGGCTCCCCGGCCCGCGTGATCCGCGAGATCACCGCGGATGACCGCACGGGCTACACCCCCGCCCACTGAGCACGGCCCCGCCGTCCCACCACCTCCAAGGGGACGGCCCTGCGCACGGTTCGCATCCGGGGCGTCTCCTGGAGGAACGTAAGATGCAGTGCCGGAGATTCCGGTCGCTTCGCATGCCCTGGAGGCTCCCGTGACCCGCCCACTGACCCGTCTGCTGAGCGACGTCGACCTTCCCGTGATCGAGGCGGGCCACCTGGTGGCCCCCACCGCGGCGGCGCCCGCCCTGGTCGCGCGCACCGTGGCCGACGCGGGCGCGCCGGTCGTGGTCGTCACCGCGACCTCCGGCGATGCGGACACGTTCGCGGCCGCGCTCGGCTCGTTCCTCGACCCCGCGACCGTGACCACCCTTCCGGCATGGGAGACGCTCCCGCACGAGCGCCTGAGCCCCCGCTCCGACACCGTGGCGCGACGCCTCGCGACGCTGCGGCGGCTGGTCCACCCCGAGGCCGTCGAGCGCGAGGCCGGCCTGCCGCCCGCCAGCGTGGTGGTCACCCCGCTGCGCGCGCTGCTGCAGCCCGTGATCCCGGACCTGGCGGACCTCGCACCCGTGTCCCTGCGCGTGGGAGACGTCACGGACCTGACGTCGCTGACGGACGCGCTCGGCGACGCCGCCTACACGCGCGTGGATATGGTCGAGCGCCGCGGCGAGTTCGCGGTGCGCGGCGGGATCGTCGACGTGTTCGCGCCGACGGACCCCCACCCGGTGCGGATCGAGTTCTTTGGCGACGAGGTCGACTCGATGCGGTCGTTCTCGGTCGCCGATCAGCGCTCACTCGTCGATGTCGAGCTGCTGTGGGCGCCCCCGTGCCGCGAACTGCTGCTCACCGATGACGTGCGCCGCCGCGCGGCCTCGCTGGCCGACGAGATCCCCGCCGCCGCCGAGATGCTGGGCCGCATCGCGTCCGGCGTCGCGGTCGAGGGGATGGAGAGCCTGATCCCGGTGCTCGTCGACCGGCTGGTGCCCATCACCGAGTCCTTCCCGCGCGCGACCCGCGTGGTCGCGGTGGAGCCCGAGCGGCTCGCCCGCCGGGCAGAGGACCTCACGCGCACGGCCGACGAGTTTCGCGCCGCTGCGTGGGTGAGCGCGACCGCCGGAGGTGAGGCGCCCATCGAGCCCGCCGCCGCGACGTTCCTGTCGCTCGACGAGATCCGCGAGGCCTCCGAGGCGCGCGGCCTGGACTGGGCGACCATCGGCCCGTTCGGCACGGCCGATGCGGTCGTCGCCTCGGTCACGGACGTCGAGGACTACCGGGGCCGGCTGGAGAAGGCGCTGGTCGCCGTGCGCTCGCGCGTCGCCGAAGGCTGGCGCGTGGTGATCACGGCCGCGGGCACCGGCTCCGCGCATCGGCTCGCCGAGCAATGCGCCGAGCTGGACATCGCCGCGCGTGTCATGGACGAGTACGAGCCCGTTCAGGACGTGGTCGCGATCGTGCCGCACATCACGGGGACGGGCTTCCAGTCCGCGGCCGCCAAGGTGCTGGTCCTGAACGAATCCGACCTCACGGGCCGCTCGGCCGCGGCGGCGGGGCCTAAGGTCAAGGTTCCCAGCCGGCGCCGCAACGTCGTGGATCCGCTGCAGCTGCGCACCGGCGACTTCGTGGTGCACGAGAGCCACGGGGTGGGCCGGTTCGTCGAGCTCACCAAGCGCACGGTGCGCGGCGTCGAGCGCGAGTACCTGGTGATCGAGTACGCGCCCTCCAAGCGCGGCGGCGCGGCCGACCGGCTGTCGGTGCCCACCGATCAGCTGGACCTGGTGACCAAGTACGTCGGCGGGGAGTCGCCGTCGGTCAACAAGATGGGCGGCTCCGACTGGGCGAAGACCAAGGGGCGCGCGCGCCGCGCGGTCAAGGAGATCGCCGGCGAACTCATCCGGCTGTACTCGGCGCGCATGGCGTCGCAGGGCCGCGAGTTCGGCCCCGACACCCCGTGGCAGCGCGAGCTCGAGGAGGCCTTCGCCTACGTCGAGACTCCTGATCAGCTCAGCAGCATCGACGAGGTCAAGGCCGACATGGAGAAGTCCGTTCCGATGGACCGGCTGGTGTGCGGCGACGTCGGCTTCGGCAAGACCGAGATCGCGCTGCGCGCCGCCTTCAAGGCCATCCAGGACGGCGCCCAGGTGGCGGTGCTGTGCCCCACCACTCTGCTGGTCAAGCAGCACGTCGACACCTTCACCGAGCGGTTCGCGCAGTTCCCGGTGAAGGTCGCGTCGCTGTCACGCTTCCAGAGTGACAAGGAGGCCAAGGAGGTCGTCCAGGGCCTGTCCGACGGCACCGTGGACCTGGTGATCGGCACCCACCGGCTCATCACGGGCCAGGTGCGGTTCAAGGACCTGGGACTGATCATCATCGACGAGGAGCAGCGGTTCGGCGTCGAGCACAAGGAGACGCTCAAGGCCATGCGCACGGACGTGGACGTGCTGTCGATGTCCGCCACGCCGATCCCGCGCACCCTCGAGATGGCCGTGACCGGGATCCGCGAGATGTCGACGCTCGCGACCCCGCCGGAGGAGCGCCACCCGATCCTGACGTACGTGGGTCCGTACGAGAACCCCCAGGTCGCGGCGGCGATCCGCCGCGAGCTCATGCGCGACGGCCAGGCCTTCTACATCCACAACTCGGTGAAGACCATCACGTCCGCGGCGAGGAGGCTGTCCGAGCTGGTGCCGGAGGCCCGCATCGCGGTCGCCCACGGGCAGATGAGCGAGAAGCAGCTCGAACAGGTCATCGTCGACTACTACGACCGCAAGTACGACGTGCTGGTGTGCACCACCATCGTCGAGACGGGACTGGACATCCCGAACGCCAACACGCTGATCGTCGAGCGCGCCGACACCTTCGGGCTGTCCCAGCTGCACCAGCTGCGCGGCCGCGTGGGGCGCGCCCGCGAGCGTGCCTACGCGTACTTCCTCTACCCCATGGATCGCACCCTGACGGAGACCGCCCACGATCGCCTGCAGACCATCGCGGCCAACACCGATCTGGGCGCCGGCATGGCCGTCGCGATGAAGGACCTCGAGATCCGCGGAGCGGGCAACCTCCTGGGTGGGGAGCAGTCGGGCCACATCGAGGGTGTGGGCTTCGACCTGTACATCCGCCTGGTGGGCGAGGCCGTCGCGGACTTCCGCGGTGAGGGCGAGCCCGAGCGCGCGCCGATGACGCTCGACCTGCCCATCGACGCGCACCTGCCCACCGAATACATCGAGCACGAGCGGCTGCGTCTCGAGGCGTACCGGAAGATCGCCGATGCCACCGACGAGTCCGCGCTCGCGGCCATCGAGGAGGAGCTGCGCGACCGCTACGGCAACCTCCCCGAGCCCGTCGAGAACCTGTTCGCGGTGGCGAGGCTGCGGATCGAGGTGCGCGAGGCCGGCATCACGGACGTCGTGGCGCAGGGCAAGTTCATCCGGTTCAGCCCGCTCGAGCTGCCGGACTCCGCGGCCATGCGCATCACTCGGATCTACCCGGGCACGCTCATCAAGCCCGCCGTGCGTCAGGTGCTTGTGCCCGCCCCTCTCACCGCGCGCCTGGGGGGATCCCCGGTCGAGGGTCTCCCGGTCCTGGAGTGGGTGCGCGAGGTGATTCGGGTCACGAGCCCCGCGCCCGTAGGATGAGGGCCATGAAGATGAGCGTCCGTAACCGTGCCTTCGGCGGCGTCCTCGCGGGAGCAGCGCTCCTGCTGACGGGGTGCGCCGTCCCTGGTCAGCCCGCCGCCCCTGGAGCCGCAGCCGTGGTCGAGGGAGTGACCCTCTCGAACGACCGGGTGTCGATGTTGCAGGACGCGTGGGATGAGGAGGCGGCCGCCCCCGCCGCGCGCCGCAGCGTCATCACGCTGGAGATGATGCGCGAGCCGCTGCTCGCGGCGACGGGCGAGATCGACTACCAGTATCACCGCACGCAGGCGGAGCAGCAGGCCATGGTGGTGCTGCGCACGCAGGGCATCCAGGACGAGCCCAGCGACGCGATGGTCGACGCGATCGAAGGCGCCTTCCTGTTGGCCGCGTTCACGCTGCTTCCCGAGGACCTCAGCGCGCTGCAGTCGGTCGCGGAGCAGGTCGAGGCCGACGCCGTCACGAACTCCCGCAGCGGAGACTTCGACGCCGATGCCTTCATAGCGTCAGTGCTGCAGGCCGTCGAGATCGCGACCGCCGAGGCGAACGGCGGCTCTCCCGTCTGGTTCACGAGCTTCAACGCGGTCAACGGCCTGACCGCGGCCGACTCGCCCTGGCTCGCCACCGAGTGACGGCCCACGTCGAGGGCGCGGGCCTCGCCCGGCTCGTCGAGGTGATGGACCGCCTGCGCTCGCCCGGCGGCTGCCCGTGGGACGCCGAACAGACTCACGAGTCGCTCGCGCCCTACGCCCTCGAGGAGGTGCACGAACTGCTCGAGGCGATCGAGACCGGCACCCGCGCCGACCTGCGCGAGGAGCTGGGCGACGTGCTGCTGCAGGTCGTGTTCCACGCTCGCGTCGCGGCCGAGCACGCCGAGGACCCGTTCGACATCGACGACGTCGCGACATCCGTCGCGGACAAGCTCGTCGAACGCCACCCCCACGTGTTCGCGGACGCCGATGCGGCCACGGCCGAGCAGGTCAGCGCCAACTGGGAGCGCATCAAGAAGGCGACCAAGGGCCGCGACTCCGTGATGGACGGCATCCCCGCATCCCAGCCCGCCCTCGCGCGTGCCCAGAAGGTCATCTCGCGCGCCTCCCGCGCGCAGCTGGACGTGCGAGACCCCGCCGGTGTGGGCATCGGCCCCCAACTGCTCGCGATCGTGGCGCGCGCGCAGGCCGAGGGCGTCGACGCGGAGGCCGCGCTGCGCCAGGCGACCCGAGACTACGAGACGGCTGCCCGCGAGGCCGAGTCCGCATCGGCCGGGGCCACCGAACATTCATCCGACTAGGACCTACGTCGGTGCGCGAGGCAAATCGTGCGCCGATAGACTCCAAAGAGAAACCCCCAGCAAACTGAAGGAGCATCATGGCCAGCATTGAGGCTATTGGCGCCCGCGAGATTCTTGACTCGCGCGGCAACCCCACCGTGGAGGTCGAGGTCGCGCTGGAGGACGGCACGTTCTCGCGCGCCGCGGTCCCCTCCGGCGCCTCCACCGGCGCCTTCGAGGCGGTCGAGCGTCGCGATGGCGACAAGAACCGCTACCTCGGCAAGGGCGTCGAGCAGGCCGTGGACGCGGTCATCGACGAGATCGCCCCGGAGATCGTCGGCCTGGACGCCACCGAGCAGCGCATCATCGACCAGACCATGCTGGACCTGGACGGCACCGACAACAAGGGCAAGCTGGGCGCGAACGCGATCCTCGGCGTGTCGCTCGCGGTCGCCAAGGCTGCCGCCGACTCGGCCGACCTGGCGCTGTTCCGCTACATCGGCGGCCCGAACGCGCACCTGCTGCCCGTGCCCATGATGAACATCCTGAACGGTGGATCGCACGCGGATTCGAACGTTGACATCCAGGAGTTCATGATCGCTCCCGTCGGCGCCCCCACGTTCCGTGAGGCCTACCGCTACGGCGCGGAGGTCTACCACGCCCTCAAGTCCGTGCTCAAGGAGCGCGGCCTGGCCACCGGGCTGGGCGACGAGGGCGGCTTCGCACCCAACCTCGCGTCGAACCGCGAGGCGCTCGACCTGATCCTGGTCGCGATCGAGAAGGCGGGCCTCAAGCCCGGCGACGACGTGGCACTCGCGCTCGACGTCGCGGCCACCGAGTTCTTCGAGGACGGTCAGTACAACTGGGAGGGCGGCCAGAAGTCGCCCGAGGGGATGGCCGACTTCTACGAGCAGCTCGTCGCCGACTACCCGCTGGTGTCGATCGAGGACCCGCTGGACGAGGACGACTGGACCGGCTGGGCGGGCCTCACCGCCCGCATCGGCGACAAGGTGCAGATCGTGGGAGACGACCTGTTCGTCACCAACCCCACGCGCCTCAAGCGCGGCATCGACGAGAACTCGGCGAACGCCCTGCTCGTGAAGCTGAACCAGATCGGCACGCTCACCGAGACCATCGACGCGGTGTCCATGGCGACTCGCGCGGGCTTCACGTCGATGGTGTCGCACCGCTCGGGCGAGACCGAGGACGTCACGATCGCGGACCTCTCCGTCGCGCTCAACACCGGCCAGATCAAGACCGGAGCGCCCGCCCGCGGCGAGCGCATCGCGAAGTACAACCAGCTGCTGCGCATCGAGGAGGAGCTGGACGACGCCGCCGCGTACGCCGGCACCTCGGCGTTCCCGCGCCGCTACTCGGCGTAACGCTTCACGGCTCACGAGGCCGCGGGTCGCTCAGGCGGCCCGCGGCCTCTGCCATGTCCGGGGGTGCTGTCCGTCGACGCGGCGCACTCGCGGGCCCGGCCAGCGCCGGACCCGCGACGGCGATTGTGGCGACGCGCGGCGCGCGCGGTGCCCGGTGCGCGGCGGCGCTGAGACAATCACTTCCGTGAGCGCCCCCACCCGTCCCGGCGCGCCGCGGCCTGCCCCACGGGCCCCGCGGCGCACGGCTGACGCGCGCGCTTCGCGTCGCCAGGGCCCGTCGACGGGGTCGGTGCGCCGGCCGCAGACGCGGCCCGGAGGGCCGTCGGGTCCCGGCCGCTCCGTTCCCGCCCCCACACCATCACTCGACCCTGCGCGGCCTCGTGGCTCGTGGACGGCGATGCTGACGTGGCGTGCGGCGGTGACCCTGCTCGTGATCGCGCTCGCGATCGCAGTCGTGGCGCCATCGGTCCGCGCCTACGTCGATCAGCAGGCCACGCTGGCCGAGCTCCGGGAGGATGCGGCCGCGGCGCAGGCCGAGGTCGACCACTTGAACGCTGAGCTCGCGCGTTGGGACGACAGGGCCTTCATCGTGGCGCAGGCGCGAGAGCGGCTGGCCTACGTGTTCCCCGGCGAGACCCCGTTCCGCGTGGTCGACGCCGAGACCGTGGACGGTCCCGCGACGGGCTCACCCGCGGCGGACCGGCAGCCGGCGGTGGCGGCGGGCGCGCCCTGGTACGACAGGTTGTGGGATTCGGTCCTGGTGGCAGGAGGCGAGCAGCGCGCGGGGGAAGCGGCCGAATCGGGGGAGAAGGGCCGCGCGGACGGCGCCGCCGGCACCGGCGACGCCGAGGAGGAGATCGGGGAGAACGAGCCGCTCACCGACGTAGACTTCGGAGAGTGAGCGACACCCCTGCCACCGAGGCCGATCTGACCGTCCTGGCGGCGCAGCTGGGGCGTCAGCCCCGCGGAGTCGTCGCGATCGCCGCCCGCTGCGTGTGCGGCAACCCGACCGTGGTGCACACCGCCCCGCGGCTTCCCGACGGCACACCCTTCCCCACGCAGTACTACCTCACTCACCCCGAGGCCGTCGCGGCCGTGTCCACTCTCGAGGCACGCGGCACCATGCGCGACATGAACGAGCGGCTCGCCTCGGATCCCGACCTCGCGCAGCACTACCGGCGCGCGCACGAGTCGTACCTCGAGGAGCGCGCCGAGCTGGGCGACGTGCCCGAGATCGACGGCATCTCCGCCGGCGGCATGCCCGACCGGGTCAAGTGCCTGCACGTGCTCGTGGGCCATGCGCTCGCGGCGGGTCCCGGGGTGAACCCCCTCGGTGACGAGGCGCTCGAGATGATCGGTGGCCACTGGCGGCCCGATCGCTGCACGTGCCCGTCGATCGGCTCCGAGCCGGACGCAGCGTGGTCCGCCGACCCCGATCCTCACTCCCAGGAGGCCTGATGCCCCGCGTTGCCGCGATCGACTGTGGGACCAACTCGATCCGCCTGCTGATCGCCGACGTCGACCTGGACTCCGGAGCGCTCACCGACGTGGTGCGTCGCATGCTCGTGGTGCGCCTGGGCCAGGGCGTGGACCGCACAGGGGAGTTCGCGCCCGAGGCCCTCGAGCGCACGCTCGCCGCCACGGCAGAGTACGCGGAGCAGTGCCGCGAGCACGGCGTCGAGTCGATCCGCTTCGTGGCGACGTCCGCGACTCGGGACGCGCGCAACCGCGACGAGTTCATCGAGGGGGTGCGCGAGCGCCTGGGGGTCGCTCCGGAGGTGATCACCGGGGCCGAGGAGGCGCAGCTGTCCTTCCGGGGCGCCCTCAGCGCGCTCGACGCGTCGCGTCCCGGCCCATACCTCGTGGTCGACCTGGGCGGCGGCTCGACGGAGCTGGTGCTCGGGGACCTTGCCCCCGAGGCGGTGCACTCGATGGACGTGGGCTGCGTGCGGATGACCGAGCGCCACCTCCACGCCGACCCGCCCGCCGTGGCGCAGGTCGCCGCGGCGCAGGCGGACGTGAGGGCGGCGCTCGACGCGGCGATGGTGGACGTGCCGCTCGGCGGGGCCCGCACCCTCGTGGGGCTGGCGGGAACCATCACCACCGTGACCGCGCACGCTCTCGACCTCGACGAGTACTCCCGCGAGGCCATCAACGGCACCGAGCTGTCGATCGACGTCGCCGCCCGCTCGTGCGAGGAGCTGCTGGCCGCGAACCACGATGGGCGCACCGCGATGCCCTTCATGCACCCGGGACGCGTGGACGTGATCGGCGCCGGGGCGCTCGTGTGGCGCGAGGTCATGCTGCGCGTGCGGGACGAGGTCGCGTCCCAGGGCGGCGCTCTCGACACCGCGGTCACGAGCGAGCACGACATCCTGGACGGGATCGCGTTCTCCGCCGCCGAGCGGCACTGAGCTCTCAGACGTGAGGTGGCGTCAGCATTGCTGAGCCGCGCGCTGCGATACACACCCCGCCCGCGCATCGGCCGCTGCCGGTAAGGAGGCCCCACTTAGCAGGCGACCTCCCAAGATAGTTTTACTTAGGCGAAACATAAATACGGCCCTCTACGAAATGTTCTCTCTCTAGCGTGTCACTGGCACCGCTTGCCGGCCCCCGGTCCCCGCGGTGTCTCCCCCGATCCGCACAATAGGAAGAGGACCGCCGTGAAGGCATCCCGTTCTATACGCTGGCGCGCGCTTGTCACAGGTGCCCTGGCAGCAACACTGCTCTTGCCCCCACTATCTGCCTCGGCTTCGGAACCCGTTGCCGCAGGCGCCCTCGTCAACGACCCGCCAGCCGCCGACCCCGTCGCCGTCGCACTCGACGCCGGCACCGTGCCCGATCCGCTGGACCGCGGTTCGTACACGCCCAGCACGATCCAGGAGACCAAGCTCGGCCTCGCGGACCTGCAGGAGCCGAACTCGTCGGGCAACGCGCCGGACGAGGGCACCTCGCAGGCTCCCGTGAGTCTGGAGATCCGTGGAGCGCTCTACTCGCCCGCCGACCGTGCGGAGCCTTCGCCGCTGCTGCTGCTGGTGCACGGAAACCACGGCTCATGCGATGCCGGACAGGACCGATCGACCGCGACCTGCGAGGAGTACAAGCGCAACGAGGCTGGCTACGCGTACCTCGGTGAGAACCTCGCGAGCTGGGGCTACACCGTGTTCTCGGTGTCGCAGGACGAGATGATGATGCGCCAGGACGGCTGGGCCGGCAAGGGCATGCACCAGCGCCGCATGCTTATCGCCGCCACGCTCGACGCGCTCTCCGCCGCCAACGAGCCCGGCGGGCTGCCCGACGACGAGCACACCACCATCGGCGACACCCTCGCGGGCAAGCTCGACATGTCGCGCATCGGCCTGATGGGCCACTCGCGCGGTGGCGATGCCGTCACGAGCTTCATCGACTACAACCGCATCCGGACGGATGGCCCTCGCTATCCCATCCGCGGCGTCATCTCCCTCGCGCCCGTCGATTACGAGCGCAAGGCCCCCTACGGCGTGCCGTACATGACGATCCTGCCGTGGTGTGACGGCGACGTGTCGAACCTTCAGGGTGCGCGCATGTTCGAGCGCAGCCAGTACATCAACGGTGCGAACCCGTTCCCATCGATCCAGGTCTCTCACCAGGGCGGAAACCACAACTGGTACAACACCGTGTGGGTCGCCGATGGTCAGGACGGCACGAACTCGAACGATGCCGCGTGCGGTGACAGCCGCCCGTCGAACGACCGCAACGTGCGCGACAACAACCTGCGCCTGAGCGGTGCGGCCAGCTACGACCCGGCGTCCTACGTGATCGACAACAGCGACACGTACAACCCCGAGGTCAACACCAAGATCTCCGGCGACCCCGACCGCATGGGTGCCCAGGAGAAGCTGGGGCTCGCGTCCATGGCCTCGTTCTTCCGCCGCTACGTGGGTGGTGAGGGAGCATTCGAGCCCTACATGACGGGCGAGCTGTCGACCACCGAGTCTCACCTGCAGATCCCCGCATCGGCCTGCCCCGACATCACCGACGGTGACAAGGCCATCGAGTGCGAGGAACGAGTGACGACCACGTACTTCGCACCTTCCAACGAGCGGATCGACATCATCCGTCCCGAGGTGGAGAGCCCGCTGGCGCTCAACGCGCTGGGCGGAACCCTGAGCGGCACCGGATTCGCCAACCCGTACCCCGACAACGGCGGCGTGGACCCGCGGCCCGAGCCGGCGACTGGCTTCGACTGGTGCAACCCGGAGCCCGACCAGTTCGCGCCCGGTGTGCTGGGCATCTCGGGCAACCCTGACGCTCAGAAGGCGTGCCCCCTTCCGAACCCCGACGAGGTCGGCGGACAGAACGGCACACGCGAGAACTCGCCGATCAACCACTCGTACGGCCGCCAGCTGGCGCTCGCATGGGAGGACGGCACGCCCGCGACCCTGACGGCGCAGATCCCTGCGGCGTCGAAGGACGCCACCGGTCTCAAGGCGCTCGCGTTCAGCGCGGACGTCAACTTCTTCGACCCGCGCAACCCCGGCTACGTGGTGCGCGACGAGGAGGACCCGGCGTACGACCCCGAGGCAGAGGTGCTGTTCGACCCGGCCGCATCGACGCAGGACTTCGAGCTCGTGCTGACCGACACCGACGGTCACGAGGCGACGGTGAACGCGGGCGACCCCCGCTGGGGCAACGCCCTGCACATGTCGACCGGTGACAAGACGCGTCACACGCACATCGTCCTCGAGCAGGTCCGGGTGCCGTTGACGGAGTTCTCGGGCCAGGGCGTCGACCTGTCGTCGCTCGCGAGCCTCGAGCTGCGCTTCGGCACCGACGGCACGCCCGCGTCGGGATCGATCCAGCTCGCCGACGTGCGGTTCCAGGAGGCTGCCTCCGCCGAGCCGCTCATCCTGTCCGACGGCGTGACCCCGAACGCGGGTGCCGGCCACGGCGCCCCCGCGACCGGACCGGACCCGGCGGCATTCGTCGCCGAGACCGACAACACCCCGGGCGAGTTGAGCCTGCCCGACACCGTCGCCGACCCGGCGTCGAACGTCACGTGGGTCGTCGACGACGACCGCGTGCAGTGCCCGAACGCGAACTTCTCGGGCATCCAGGAGGCGGTGGACTACGCATCGCCGTGGGACACCATCGTGGTCTGCGACGGCACGTACGTGGAGAGCTCGACCCCGGTCGACAGCGCTCGCACGCCGGCCGCCGAGGGCGCGACGAACGGCCTCACGATCCGCAAGCCCTTGAAGATCAAGGGCGCGGGCGCCGACAAGGTGACGATCATGCCTGACCAGAGCCTCACGACGCTGGCCGGCACGACCCCGTACCTGCGCGACGGCGGCGGCAACGTCATCACCGTCTCGCGTCAGTCGCTCGGCTCGACCGACACGAACGAGCTGTTCCTCGACCTTTCCGGAGTCACGGTGACCTCGGGCTCGGTGCACGCCGAGGCGGGCATCGCGTTCCTCAACACGGCGGGACGGATCGCGGACAGCGTGATCGGCCCGCTCGCGGTGGGAGCGAACGAGGACGAGCGTGACGCCAGCCCTCACGGCTGGGGAATCGTGAAGACGAACTACCTGCAGGGCGCGGGTCCGGGCACGGTCGAGACTGAGCTCACCGTCACGGACAGCGTCGTCACCGGCTACCAGTCGGGCGGCATCCTGTTCGACGGCGGCCGCGGTGCCGATGGGGACCCCGGCAACGACATCGACGCCGGGATCCGCCAGCACGGCTACGTGAGCAACACGGTGGTCGCGGGCTCGGGCAGCGACGAGTTCGAGCAGGTGGGAGTGGAGTTCCGCCACGGCGTCGACGGATTCGTCACGATGAGCCGCGTCACGGGCAATGCGACCGAGCAGGTATCGCTCGTCGAGGCGCCCGACGTCACCGTGACGGACACCATCACCGACCCGTCCCAGACGTCGCCAGAAGGCGTGCCGACGGGCGTCGGGGCAGTGGTGGACGAGGCACCCACGGCTGCGATCGTCGATCCCGGGACCGGCCTCGTGGTCGACCCGGGCGTGGAGCTCGCGCCGCTGGTGCGTGCGAAGGATGACTTCGCCGTCCAGTCCGTCGAGCTGCTGGCCGACGGCGAGCACGTCGCGACGCTGAGCACGTCTCCGTACGCGTTCACCTGGGCACCGACCGAGGAGAACGCCGGATCGGACGTGGTCTTCACGGCCATCGTGACGGACTCGGCGGGCCAGACGGTGACCAGCGACGACTACGTCGTCACGGTCGCCGGCGACGAGCCCATGTTCGTGGACGTCGACGAGTCGCTGGAGCACTACGAGTCGATCATGTGGCTCTCCGAGCAGGGCATCACGACGGGTTGGGAGACTGAGGCGGGCACGGAGTTCCGTACCTTCCGCTCGATCACGCGTGATGCGATGGCGGCGTTCCTATACCGCTATTCAGGTTCGCCGGACGTGACGCTTCCCGAGGAGTCTCCGTTCGAGGACATCACCCCGGACAACACGGAGTTCTACAAGGAGATCGTGTGGCTTGCCGGCCAGGGCATCACTGAGGGCTGGAGCACCGACGAGGGAATGGAGTTCCGTCCCTTCGAGCCGATCACGCGTGATGCGATGGCGGCGTTCCTGTACCGCATGGCGGGTGAGCCCGACTGGGAGGCACCCACGAGCTCGCCGTTCGAGGACATCACGACCTCGAACACGGAGTTCTACACGGAGATCACCTGGTTGGAGTCCACCGGCATCACTGAGGGCTGGGAGACGTCTGCGGGCGTCGAGTTCCGACCCTTCGGTGAGACCACCCGTGACGCCATGGCCACGTTCCTCTACCGCTACGACGGGCTCGACAGCTAACCGTTGAGCACCAGCGAGGGCCCCGGCGCCAGACACGGTGCCGGGGCCCTCGTCGTGTCTTCGCGACCATCGACGGACCGGATGAACTGTGCCCGGCAGTGAGCCCTGAGCGCGCGCCAGCGATCGCGACCGAGTTCATCCGGCCCGTCGGACGCGCGGCGGGGTCGGATTGGTTCAAACTGTCGTGGCGCGGGATGATCGACCCCACGCCCCCGTAGCCCAACCGGCAGAGGCAACCGGCTTAAACCCGGTCCAGTACGGGTTCGAATCCCGTCGGGGGCACCAGACTCGTCCGATCGGACGATGCCGGGGCGTCATAGCGCGCAGTTATGATTGGGCAGACCATTATCGAGGAGGACCTTGTGGCCAGCCCCGCATTCAGCACCAACAGCGCTTTCAAGCCCGGAGCGACGTACGACCAGAACGGCAAGGAAGTCTCGGCCGCCGACCTGGACCACCAGTTCGGCCAGCCCTCCGCGGGCCCGGGCGACACCGGCCGCATGAGCTACGAGGGCGTGATCTCGAAGACCGCCGGCATGGTGGTGCTCGCGGGTCTGCTCGCGATTCCGGGCTACATGTTCCCGAACATCGGTCTCACGATCGGCGCGGGCGTCATTGGGTTCGTGCTGAGCCTGGTGCTCATCTTCAAGAAGGTCACCCCCCCGGCGCTCGCGATCGCGTACGCCGCGGTCGAGGGCTACTTCCTCGGCGGCATCACGACCTTCATCGAGACCTCGTACAACGCGCCCGGTGCGGGCCTGCAGGCCCTGATCGCGACCGCGTGCACGTTCGCGGTGTGCCTGTGGCTCTACCACTCGGGCCGCGTGCGCTACACCCCCAAGATGCAGAAGTTCCTGCTCATCGGCGGCATCTCGTACATCGCGTTCTCGCTGGTCAACGTCGGAATGATGATCTTCGGCGGCACCGACTCCGCGTGGGGCCTGCGCACCGAGATCGAGATCCTCGGGATCCCGCTCGGCATCCTGATCGGCGCCTTCGCGATCATCCTCGCGTGCGTCTCGCTGATCGGCGACTTCGACTTCATCGAGAACGGCGTCAAGAACGGCCTGCCGGCCCACTTCGACTGGAAGGCCGCGTTCGGCATCGTCCTGACGCTGGTGTGGCTGTACATCGAGTTCCTGCGGATCATCGCGATCCTGCAGGGCCGCGACTGACGTAGACAGACGGCCGATGCGGTGACCACCGCATCGGCCGTCTGTGCGCCGGCGCAGCCGGCACTGGTGAAGCCCTTGGAGGCGTGATGGCTTTGTTCGACCTGCCCCTCGACGAGCTCGAGGCGTACCGGCCCGACGTGCGCGAGAGCGCCCGCTTCGACGAGTTCTGGCGTGACACCCTCGCCGAGGCCCGTGGTCACGATCTGAACGTCGCGCTCGCCCCGGGCCCCGTCGAGCTCGGCGCGGTCGAGATCCAGGACGCGACGTTCCCAGGATTCGGCGGCCATCCGATCAAGGCCTGGTACGCCCGCCCCGCAGGCGTCGACGGCGCGCTGCCGTGCGTGGTCGAGGTCAACGGCTACGGCGGCGGCCGCGGCCTCGCGATCGAGCGCACCGTGTGGGCGGCCGCGGGCTATGCCCACCTCTACATCGACACCCGGGGACAGGGCGCGGGCTGGGGCAGCGGCGGCGACACCCCTGATCCGGTGGGCTCGACCCCCGCCACGCCTGGCTTCATGACGCGCGGCATCACCGAGCCCACGGACTACTACTACCGCCGCGTCTTCACGGACGCCGTGCGGGCCGTCGACGCGGCCCGCAGCCTGCCGGGCGTGGACGCCGAGCGCGTGATCTTCGCCGGAGCGTCCCAGGGCGGCGGCATCGCCCTCGCGGTCGCGGGCCTGGTGCCGGACCTGGCGGGCGTCATGTCGGACGTTCCTTTCCTGTGCCACTTCGAGCGATCGCTGGATCTCTCGAGCGAGTTCCCCTACGCGGAGGTCGTGCAGTACCTGTCCGTGTTCCGCGGCGAGCGCGAGCGCACCCTGGACACCTTGTCCTACTTCGACGGCGTCAACCACGCCAAGCGCGCTCAGGCCCCGACCCTCATGTCCGTCGCGCTGATGGACATGGTGTGTCCGCCGTCGACGGGATACGCCGCCTTCAACTGGTACGGCGACCGCTCCGCGCCGGACGTCCGCAAGGAGATGGCCGTCTACCCGTACAACGGCCACGAGGGCGGCCAGGCGCACCAGACCACGCGTCAACTGGAGTTCGTGCAGTCGCTGGTCGGCTGATACCCACAGCCGAGCCGGCGCCAGCAAAGCGGCCGATGCCAGGGTCACCCTGGCATCGGCCGCTTTGCTTGGGGAAGGCGTCAGGCGGGGGAGTACCCCACCTGGCAGAAGCCGTGATTGCAGTAGCCGCCGGGGTTCTTGTACAGGTAGCCCTGGTGATAGTCCTCGGCGTAGTAGAACGTGCCGTCGCCCGCGTCGCGGTCGCGCACGATCTGCGTCGTGGCCTGCCCGTAGCCCTTGTCGCGCAGCAGCGCGTCGTAGCGGTCGCGAGAGGCCTCGGCCGCGGCGAGCTGAGCGTCCGTGGTGGCGAGGATCTCGCTGCGGTACTGGGTCCCCACGTCGTTGCCCTGGCGATTGAGCGTGGTCGGGTCGTGATTCTCCCAGAACGCGGCGAACAGGTCGTCGAGCGACACCTCTTTGGGGTCGTAGACCACCTGGACCGCCTCAGCGTGGCCGGTGCGCGCGGTGCACGTCTCGTCGTACGTGGGATTCGGCGTCCAGCCGCCCATGTATCCCGCGGCGGTCGAGTACACACCAGGGATCTGCCAGAACACGCGCTCCGTGCCCCAGAAGCAGCCCATCGCGACGTAGATCACCTCGTGACCCTCGGGCCACGGTCCCGTCAGCGGGGTGCCGAGCACCACGTGACGGTTCGTCACCTCGATGGGCTCGTCACGGCCGGGCAGCGCCTCGTCCTTGGAAATCATGCTGGTCTTTGAACTTCCGAACATCGGTGACTCCTCTCCGGTCCAGAGAACGCTCGCTCGCGCCGGCATGTTCCGCGCGGTTTCGCTGCGCCGCCGTCCATGTCCCGCTCACGTCGGGCGCGCAGGTTAGGCTCGCGTCATGCCCGAGAACACTACTGAGAAGCGGCCTACCTCGAGTGTCCTTTACACCAAAGAGGCGTCCGTGGTCGATAAGGTGCCGCTGACGCTGCGCGTGGCGGCGGCGTGGTCCTGGCGCGCGATCGTGGTCGGCATCATCGTGGTCGCGGGCGTGTGGACGTTCACGAGCCTGACGGCGCTGTTCGTGCCGCTGGTGATCGCCCTGATCATCGCCGCGCCGCTCGAGCGCCTCGTGACGTGGATGGAGCGCATCAAGTTCCCGCGCGCGCTCGGCTCTCTCATCGCGATCCTCGTCCTGATCCTGGTGGCGGCCGGGCTCGGAACCCTGGCCTCGACCGCATTCATGTCCGAATACGAGGACCTCCGCGACGCGGCCGTCGAGGGGTTCGACACGTTCATCGATTGGCTGGTCACCGGGCCAATAGGCGTCGATCAATCCCAGGTCGACGAGCTCGTGGGTACCATTCAGACCTTCTTCGAGGACAACGCCCAGGGGCTCGCCTCGGGGGCGCTGTCCGTCGGCTCCGCGATCGGCACGATCTTCGCGGGTATCGTCATCGCCCTGGTGGCGCTGTTCTTCTTCATGCGCGACGGTCGTCAGATCTGGCACTGGACCGCGGGGCTGGTTCCCGACGAGGCCGTGGAGCGCGTCGAGAAGGCCGGCCTGCACTCGTGGATCACGCTGCGGCGCTATACCCAGACCACGGTGTTCGTGGCCTTCGCCGACGCCGTCGGCATCGGGCTCGCAGCATGGATCCTGGGCGTGCCGCTCGCGCTGCCCATCGCGATCCTGGTGTTCCTGTTCTCCTTCATCCCCCTGATCGGTGCGACGCTGTCCGGCATCATCGCGTCGTTGGTCGCGCTCGTGGATGGCGGGTGGACCACCGCGCTGCTGATGCTCGGTGCGGTGCTGATCGTGCAGCAGATCGAGGGCAACGTGCTGTACCCGTGGCTGTTCGGCAAGGCTGCGTCGATTCACCCGCTCGCGGTGCTGCTGACCATCTCCGCCGGCACGCTGACGCTCGGCATCATCGGTGCGGTGATCGCCGTGCCCGTCGTCGCGACGCTCTACGCCTTCAACCGCGGGCTGCGTCGCGGACCCGACGAGGACGATGACGACGACCGGCCCCCCATCACCTCGCAGATACCCGTGCTCGCCGAACGCTCCAAAGAGGCCATTCAGCGCGCCCGCGGAGCCATGACGCACACGGGCGAGGTCCGGGTCAGGCGCCAGGCCGCGTCCGATCCCGCGGCGCGGGGCCGGACCGCTGGGGGCTCCGAGCCCGAGCCCCAGAGCGAGCAGATCCCCACGCGAGGGCCCGACACCCCCGACAAGTGAGCGCGAGCGTGCCCCCGGAGGCCACCGGCAACCGCCTGCCTGTCCATCAGGCGATTCGGTGCGACTATCACGCCGCAGGGCTGTGCGGTTCGTGCACCATTCTCGAGACCCCGTACCCGCGACAGCTCGCGGACAAGCAGTCCCACGCGGCCGCGCTGCTCGAACCTTTCGCGCCGAGCCTCGAATGGCTGCCGGCCGTGCCCAGCCAGCAGGCGGGGTTCCGCACCAAGGCGAAGATGGTGGTGGCGGGGACGGTCGAGTCCCCGACGATCGGCATCCTCGACGCCAGGGGCGAGGGCCAGGACCTGCGCGAGTGCCCCCTGTATCCGCCCGCTCTCGGGTCGGCGTTCCCCCTCTTGGCCGAGTTCGTGACCCGGGCGAGGCTCGCGCCGTACTCGGTGCCGCATCGGCGCGGCGAGCTCAAGCACGTGCTGGTGACGCTCGCCCCGAACGGCGACCTGATGGTGCGGTGGGTGCTGCGCTCGACCGAGGCGCTGTCGCGCATCCGCAAGCACCTGCCCTGGCTGCAGGAGCGGCTGCCGAGCCTCACGGTGGCGTCCGTCAACATCCAGCCCGAGCACAAGGCGGTGCTCGAGGGAGACGCCGAGGTCGTGCTGACCGAGCGCGAGACTCTCACGATGACCGTCAACGGCATCGACCTCCACCTGCGCCCGCAGAGCTTCTTCCAGACCAACACGGACGTCGCGGCCGCGCTGTACCGGCAGGTGGCGCAGTGGATCGCGGACGCCCGCCCGGCGAGCCTGTGGGACCTGTACTGCGGCGTGGGCGGCTTCGCCCTTCACTGCGCGGGGGCGGGCGCTGACGGGCCGCGTGTCGTGACGGGGGTCGAGACCAGCGCACAGGCGGTCGCCAGCGCGCGGCGCAGTCGAGACGATCTCCGCGCCGAGGGCCACGCCGCGATGGACGACGTCTCGTTCGTGGCGGACGATGCCGTGGCATGGGCCACGCGGCAGGCCGATGCGCCCGCCGCCATGGTGGTCAACCCGCCCAGGCGCGGGCTGGGAGAGGAACTGTCGCGGTGGATCGACGCCAGCGGCGTGCAGACCCTGGTCTATTCGAGCTGCCACCCGACGACGCTCGCGCGCGACCTCGCCTGGATGCCGTCGATGGCGGCACGCCAGGCACGGCTGCTGGACATGTTCCCGCACACGCGCCACGGCGAGGTGGCGGTCCTGCTAGAACGCCACTAGCCCCTGTCCGGCACTCATTGTCCCCTAGGGCGTAAATCGGCGCCCTATCCGGCACTCACTGTCCGCTGCGACGCTAAGGCGGGGGCGTGGTGGGCCGGTCAGGGGGAGAAGGGCTCGACGGCGATCACCTTGACGGCGATGTTGTTGCCGTTCGGGGCCTCGTAGCTGGTGTCCTCGCCGGGCTTGAGGCCCATCAGCGACTCGCCGAGCGGCGACTGCGGGCTGAACACCTGGATGTCGGTACCCCCGGCGACCTCGCGCGAGCCGACCAGGAACTTCATCTCGTTCCCGGCGACCTCGGCGGTCACGACCGTTCCGGAGGACACCTCGGCGGTCCCCGTCGCCTCGCCCACGGTGGCGGTCTCGAGGATGCGCCGCAGCTGATCGATCCGTGCCTCCTGCTTGGCCTGCTCCTCGCGGGCGGCGTGGTAGCCACCGTTCTCCTTGAGGTCGCCCTCTTGGCGACGCTCGTCGATCTCCTTGGCGATCGCCGAACGGCCCTCGGTCACGAGGTGGTTGTACTCGGCCTGCAGTCGGTCGAACGCCTCCTGGGTCAGCCAGGTTCCGGTCGTCTCAGTCACGGGTGCCTCCTTGTGGACAGAATATGCCACCGTACCAAGGGCCCACTGACAAGTGAAATGCCCCGTAGTCGGCGCATCGGCCGTGGGCGGTCAGCGCGGAGCGCACCCACGCAGCAGGGCGGTGTTCGCCTCTTCGACGGTGGGGATCGTGAGGGTGAAGCGCTGCTCGTCGCCGTCGGCCGGGTCGACGTCGACCTCTCCCACGCCCACCTCCGCGTACTGCACGTTCATGGCGTGGGCGTAGCACGTGACCGGCTCGTCAGAGTAGAAGTACACGTCGAACGTGACCTCGGTCTCGGTCGGGGACTCGACGGAGAAGCCCACGTCCTGCCAGCGGACGGGCTGAGACGCGGAGTCCACCGCGAACCAGGCCACGATCGCGGTCAGCACGATGAGCCCGATCGCCACCAGCGCCCACCTGGCTCGCGACAGCTGCGGGCGCGCGCCGCCCCCGTCCTGGGGCTCGCGGGTATCGGCGGTTGGAGTGCTCATCATGAGGCAGGATAGTTCACAGAGGAAAGGGAGTGGACGTGGCTGACTTCACCGGCGGGCCCGGCCTGCTTGCGTTCATCGCGACCTTCGCGATGGTGGGCGGCGCGATTCTGCTGTTCCGATCGCTCGGCAAGCACCTGCGCAAGGTGCGCACCCATCCGCCGGCCGATGCCGGGGCGGGCTCGGTCTCCGCGCCGCCCGAGCGCGGTGAGGCCAGTGCGGCGAGCCCGAGTGAAGCCGAGCCGAACGACGGCGACGGGCGTACCCGGCCCTGACGCGCATCGGCGCTGTCGCCTGACCCGCATGCGCGCTATCGCTCGACGGCGAAGATGGTGACCGCGATCGCGACGTAGTGAGCGACGAAGCCGGCGATCGTGAGCGCGTGGAAGATCTCGTGGAAGCCGAAGTAGCGCTCCGAGCCGCGCGGCCACTTGGTGCCGTAGATGACCGCGCCGACCGTGTAGCACAGGCCGCCCGCGATGATGAAGCCCACCACGGTGGCACCGCCCGCGGAGTAGAACGGGCCGATGAACCCGACGGCGACCCAGCCCATCGCCAGGTACAGCGGCACGTATGCCCAACGGGGCGCGCCCAGCCAGAACACCCGCAGCAGCGTGCCGACGAGGGCTCCTGCCCACACGAGCGTCAGCACCACTGTGCGCGTGGTGCCGTCGAGCAGCATCACTGTGAGGGGCGTATAGGTGCCCGCGATGATGAGGAAGATGTTCGCGTGATCCATGCGCCTGAGCACGGCCAGCGGCCGCGGCGCCCAGTTGCCGCGGTGATAGACGGCCGAGGTGCCGAACAGCATCACCGCGGTGAGGGTGAAGATCGCCGTCGACAAGCGTCCGGCGAGCGTGGGCGCGTACACCACGAGCGCCATGCCCGCGATGAGCGCGATCGGAGCCGCGCCGAGGTGGAGCCACCCCCGCAGCAGCGGCTTGCCGGGTACGGGAAGGTTCTCTGCCATGAACCTACGATACCGTAGGTTAGGGCGGTGCACCGCTGGCCGGGTATACCGTAGGCGCAGTCGGTGTCCCCCGCTGAAAGGAGTCGTATGAGCCTGCGCAACCTGCTGTACGGGCCATACGAGCGACAGCTCTCGCGCACCCTCCGTGACAAGGGCAACCCCCCGTGCCACATCGGCGTGATCCTCGACGGCAACCGGCGGTGGGCACGCCAGTCCGGCGCCCCCACCGCTCAAGGACACCAGCGCGGGGCGGACAAGATCTCGGAGGTCCTGGGCTGGTCCGAGGACGCCGGCGTCCAGGTCGTCACGCTGTGGATGCTCTCCACCGACAACCTGGAGCGGGAGTCGGACGAGCTCGACGCCCTCCTCGAGATCATCTGCTCCACGGTCGAGCGGCTCGCGGATGACGGGCGATGGCGGCTCCAGCACGTGGGGTCCACGGACATACTGCCGCCCGATGCCGCGGCCAGGCTCGGAGCGGCCGTCGCGCGCACGGAGAGCGCGACCGGCCTGCACGTGAACGTCGCGGTGGGGTACGGGGGCAGGCACGAGATCGCGGACGCCGTGCGCTCCCTCCTGCGCGAGGGCGTGGATGCGGGCCATTCGCTGGAGGAGGTCGCCGAGTCCTTCGCCGTCGAGCACATCGCCGAGCACCTGTACACCAAGGGTCAGCCGGATCCCGATCTGGTGATCCGCACGTCGGGTGAGCAGCGGCTGTCCGGATTCCTGATGTGGCAGTCCGCGCACTCGGAGTTCTACTTCTGCGACGCGTACTGGCCCGACTTCCGCCGGGTGGACTTCCTTCGTGCCCTGCGCGCGTTCTCGCAGCGCGAGCGCCGCCACGGGCGGTAGGCCGCGTCCGTCGCCACGCACCGCTCGCCCGTGCGTGAGTGACGACGGCCGATGCCCGCTCTCGTCACGTACGAATCGCAAGTCGTGCGTGACGACGGGTCCTCGGGCCCATGTGACGAACGCGTGAATCGCGGCGTGTCGCTCTCCCGCTCATCGTCCCGGGCGTAGCGTCAGGCTCGTGGGAAGAGCACAACGTCGGACCATCCCGGTACCGGCCTGAACCGAGCGCCAAGGGGCGTTCGGCGCCCTGCGGCTCGAGACGCGGGGAGCACTTGTGACCATCACTCAGCCAGAGACCACCCCCTCCATCAATGCCGCCACGGCGACGGAGCTGCGCACCTTCGTGCTGGACACCTCGGTGCTGCTGTCCGATCCGCGGGCCCTCAAGCGGTTCGCGGAGCACGCGGTGGTGCTGCCGGTGGTGGTGATCACGGAGCTCGAGGCCAAGCGCCACCACCCGGAGCTCGGGTACTTCGCGCGGTCCGCTCTGCGCATGCTCGACGAGCTGCGCATCAGGCACGGCAAGCTCGATGAGGCGGTCCCCGCGAACGAGGTCGGCGGCACCGTGCGCGTCGAGCTCAACCACAGCGACCAGCGCGTGCTTCCCAGCGGATTCCAGCTGGGCGACAACGACACCCGGATCCTCGCGGTGGCCGCGAACCTCAAGTCCGAGGGCCTCGCCGTGACGGTGGTGTCGAAGGACCTGCCGATGCGGGTGAAGGCCTCGGCGCTCGGGATCGAGGCTGAGGAGTACAAGGCCGAGCTCACGGTCGATTCCGGCTGGACCGGCATGCGCGAGATCCAGCTGTCCGAGGAGCAGATGTCCGCGCTGTACGACACGGAGTCGCTCGCCGCGCCGCCGGAGGAGCACTGCGGCGAGGACGTCGCGAAGCTGCCCGTCCACACCGGCCTCGTGATCCATTCGGGGCGTGGCGGGGCCCTCGGCAGGGTGACCAGCGACGGCGCGATCAAGTTGGTGCGCGGCGACCAGGAGGTGTTCGGGGTCCACGGCCGCAGCGCCGAGCAGCGCATCGCGATCGACCTGCTGCTGGACGAGGCGGTGGGCATCGTGTCGATGGGCGGCCGCGCCGGCACGGGCAAGAGCGCACTCGCGCTGTGCGCGGGCCTCGAGGCGGTCATGGAGCGCCGCCAGCACAAGAAGATCATGGTGTTCCGCCCGCTGTACGCCGTGGGCGGCCAGGACCTGGGCTACCTGCCAGGATCCGAGGCCGAGAAGATGAACCCGTGGGCGCAGGCGGTGTTCGACACGCTGGGGGCGATGGTCAGCACCGAGGTGGTCGAGGAGGTGATGGCGCGCGGCATGCTCGAGGTGCTGCCGCTGACGCACATCCGTGGTCGCAGCCTGCACGACGCATTCGTGATCGTCGACGAGGCGCAGTCCCTCGAGCGCAACGTGCTGCTGACCATGCTGAGCCGCATCGGCCAGGACTCACGCGTGATCCTCACCCACGACGTCGCGCAGCGCGACAACCTGCGGGTGGGCCGCCACGACGGCATCGCCGCGGTCATCGAGGCGCTCAAGGGCCACGACCTCTTTGCTCACGTCACCCTCGAGCGCTCCGAGCGGTCTGCGGTGGCGGCACTGGTGACGGACATGCTGGAGCGGCTGGACCTGTAGCCCCAACCGGTCCCTGAGATGGTGAAGGGCCGATGCGGGGGTCACCCCCGCATCGGCCCTTCGCCTTTTGCAGGGGGGGCTAGAGGCCGAGCTCCTGCAGGTACGGCTCGAGCTCGAGCCAGTTCACCTCGTCGGGGCGGGACTCATCCCAGATCTCCATGTAACGCGCCTGCTGTTCGTCGGTGAGGGCGTTCCACTTGCGCAGCTGCTCCTCGGCGTCCACGTGCCAGTAGCCGACGATGCGGTACAGGCTGTGGTGGCGCGGCCACTCGCGGCGGATGAAGCCTCGCGCCTTGCGGGAGTGCGCTGACTCGCATGCCAGCCACACATACGTGTCGTCGCCGGGCGTACCCAGGCGCTCCATGCATGACAGCAACGCGGAGGGGCCGCGGCCATTGCCGGAGACCTTCCACTCGACGTCGACGGTCGCGGGGGAGGGCAGTGCGATCGCGTCGTCGGCGGTGATGAGCTCCACCACCACGTCGAAGTGCTCCTCGGGGCTGGCCTCCTCGAGGATGCGCGCGACGGCGGGCAGGCCGGTGGCATCCGCGAGCAGCAGCCGCCGCGTCGAGCCCTCGGGGGTCTTGTAGTAGCCGTGCGCCTCGCTGATCGCGACCGCGTCGCCCGGCTGAGCGTCCCGCGCCCACGTGGCGCCGCGGCCGTGACCGTGCGTGACCACGTCGATCTCGACGCTCGGAACCTCGGGGTTCCAGCGCCGGATCGTGTAGTGACGCGCGATGTCGTGGTCGTCCTCCCAGCCGGCGGCGGGCTCGGCGTCAGGGATGTGGACGTGCACGAACTCGTCCGGCTGGCCGGTGGACTGCCAGGCGCGAAGGGCGTCGCCCGTGAGGGTCACGCGGCGCAGGTTCGGGCTGATCTGTTCTGCGGTGGCCACGTGGACCAGGTATGAGTCGCTCATGTGCGTCTCCTCAATCGACAGGGAAGGGTCCGATGCGGGAGGCGCCGGGCGCGGGCCCGGCGCCTCCGCGCTGGATTACTCCGCGGTGGTGGAGGCCGGAACCTCGGTGTCGGGGTCGCCGTCGAGAGCGGCCTCGAGCATCGGCAAAAAGGCCTCCAGCGCGTAGTGCACGGACGAGGGGGAGTTGGCGAAGAACGCACCCTCGAGGACCGGGTCCGCCAGCCAGATGTTGCCGCCGATCTCGGTGGTGCGCAGCGAGTCGAACAGCGGCAGCGCCTGGAGTTCGTCCTTCGCGTCGGGGGTCGTGGCGACCTGCCACACCACAGAGTCGAGGTCGCCCAGCACGTCGAGCTGCTCGGCGCTGATCTGGAACCAGGCCTCGTCCGTGCCCTCGATCGAGGTCACGTCGAGCCCCAGGTTCGCGAGGAACTGATTGCGCGTGTCGTTGGCCGCGTAGACGAAGGCCTGACCCTCGTAGTAGCCGCCCACCTGGGAGGTCTTGCCCTCCCACTCGGGGTGCGCCTCGCGGACCTCGGCGTACGCCGTGTCGATCTCGTCGATGATCTCCTCGGCCTTGTCGGTGGTGCCGGTGGCCTGTGCCAGCAGCGTGAGCTCGTCGGCGAGGGACACCCCCCACTCGACGGTCTCGGCGCCGTCCGAATCGGTCGCCGGACGCGTCACGACGGGCGCGATGCCGGACAGCAGCTCGAACTCCTCGTCCGTCATGGTGTGGTTCGGGTAGGTGGCGACGATGAGGTCGGGCTCGAAGGCCGCGATCGCCTCGGCGTCGTAGGTGGTGGTGCCGGGCTCGAACGTCTCGGGCTCGGCGCCCGCCACGATGCGGTCCTCCTCGGCCCACGGGCCGGTACCCATGTCGTAGCCCTGCCAGCTCACGGGGACGGCGACCGGGGCGACCCCCAGCGCGTACAGGTACTCGTGCTCGTGAGAGCCGAGCGTGACCACGCGCTCGGGCTCGGAGTCGACGACGACCTCGCCCATCACGGTGTCGAGGGTGACGGGGAAGGCCTCAGTCGCGGTCTCTTCGGCCGTGGCCGTGGGGGCGTCCGTGGGCTCGTCGCTCGGCTCATCCGGGGCGGATCCCGAGGAGCAGGCCGCGAGCACGAGGGCCGCCGCGGCCGTGATGCCTGCGGCGCCGGCGCGGCGCTTGGTCAGCGTGAACATGAATGGTCCTTTCGTAGGGGTGGGTGTCAGGTACGTCGAGGGTGAATGAAGTCGTGGATGGTCATCGGACGCCCCCGGGGCCGTGGGCGGGCACGACCATGGGCGTGCCGGTGACGGGGTCCGTGAGGACGCGCGCCTCGAGTGCGAAGACGCGCCGGATCAGGTCCTCGGTGAACACCTCGGCCGGCGCTCCTGCGGCGGCGATCTCGCCGTCGTGCATCGCGACCACGTGGTGCGCGTAGCGGGCGGCCTGGTGAAGGTCGTGCACCACCATCACGATGGTCCGCTGCTGCCGGGTGTTGAGTCGGTGCAGGAGGTCCATCACGTCGTACTGGTGGGCGATGTCGAGGTAGGTCGTGGGCTCGTCCAGGAGCATGAGCGGCGTGTCCTGCGCCAGGGCCATCGCGATCCAGGCGCGCTGACGCTGTCCGCCCGAGAGCTCGTCCACGATCGAGTCCTGGATCTCGGTGAGGGTCGTGGAGTGGAGGGCGGACAGGACCGCGGTCTCGTCGGTGTCGCTCCACGGCCGCAGGATCTTCTGGTGCGGCGTGCGTCCCCGGGCGACGAGCTCCTTCACCGTGATGCCTGCGGGCGCGATCGGCGACTGGGGCAGCAGCCCCACTCGACGCGCGACCTCTTTGGTGTGCGTGCGATGGATGTCCTCGCCGTCGAGCAGCACGGTGCCCGAGCGGGGCGACAGCAGCCGCACCAGCGACCGCAGGAGCGTGGACTTCCCGCACCCGTTGGGCCCCACGATCGCAGTGATCTGCCCGTCGGGTATGGCCACATCGACGCCCCGCACGACCACGTGGTCGCCGTAGCCGAGCACGACATCGCGGGCCTCGAGCCTGCTCATGATTGACCTCCTCGGGATGCGCGCCACACCAGCCACAGCAGGTAGGGGGCGCCGACGGCGGCGGTGAAGATTCCCACGGGGAACTGCAGATCCGCGGGGCTCAGCTGCGATGCCTGGTCCGCGACCAGCAGCAGCACCGCGCCCATGAGCGCGGAGGGGATCAGGGCGACTCCGGCCGAGCGCGTGAGGCGGAGAGCCAGTGCGGGGGCGACCAGGGCGATGAAGCCGATGGGGCCGGAGACCGCGGTCGCGGCGGCCGCGAGCAGCACGGAGCACAGGGCGAGCACCGCACGCGATCGGCCCACGGAGACGCCGAGCGCCCGCGCGGTGTCGTCTCCCATCTCCATGGTGCGCAGCGCCCGCGCATGCCACAGCAGCACGGGGACCAGCACCGCCAAGGCGACCGCCGCGAACGTGACGTGGGTCCACGTCCGACCGGTGGTCGAGCCCACGAGCCAGCCCAGCGCGTTGCCCGCGTCGTGCACGTCCATGCGCGTCAGCAGGTACTGAGTGGTGGCCTGAGCGACGAACCCCATGCCGATGCCCGCGAGGATCAGTCGCAAGGGCACGATCACGCGGCGCCACGCGAGCACCAGGATGAGCGCCGAGGTGACCAGAGCGCCGATCGCGGCGCCGGCGGCGGTGATCCACAGCGACGTCGCGGTGACGAGCCACAGCGTGAGCACTGCCCCGGTGCCGGCGCCCATGGTGATCCCGATGAAGTCGGGGGAGGCCAGCGGATTCCTGGTCAGCGACTGCAGGATCGCGCCGGAGAGTCCCAGCATCGCGCCGATGAGAATCGCGGTGAGGGCGCGAGGCGCGCGCACCTGGCCCACGATGAACTCTCCCGGCGGCCCCACGGGCACCCCGACCGCCGCGCGGATGCCGTCCCACACGGTGACGTCCGCCTTGCCGACGACCAGCGCGAACACGAACAGCCCGGCCAGGACGGCCGCGAGGACGAGGCCGACCGCGAACGTGCGGCGGTGCGTGGTGATGCCGAGCCGGCCGAGCGTCAGGTTCTTCACAGTTCCACCACCTTCATGCGGCGGGCCATGAGGGCGAAGATCAGGCCGCCGATGAGCGCGGTCATGATGCCGACCCCGATCTCGGACGGAGGGGCGACGAGGCGTCCGACGACGTCGCAGATGAGGACGAGCGCGGCTCCCCCCAGCGCGCTGACGATGAGCAGCCACGGGAGGGAGGCTCCCATGAGAGCACGAGCGAGGTGGGGGACGGCGAGCCCCACGAAGACGAGCGGGCCGGCCGCGGCCGTCGCCGCGGCGGCGAGCAGGGTGACGACGATGATCGTGAGCGTGCGGATGCCGCCGATGCTGATGCCGAGGGCCCGCGCCGCGTCCTCCCCGAGCGCCACCGCCTGCAGCTGGCGCGACGCGATGAGCGCCACCGCGATGCCCGCCAGCACGATCGGGATGAGGGCCGCGACGTCCTCGGACTGGCGTCCCGTCAGCGACCCCGCCACCCACAGCCGGTACTGCTCGAGAGTCGCCTCGTCGAGCAGCAGGACGGCGTACGTGATCGAGGTGATGAGCGCGGTGAGCGCGACGCCGGCGAGCGCGAGCCGCACCGGAGCGCCCGCCGCGGCGCCGCGCGCGCCGATCGCGTAGACCACGACGGCGGCGAGGCCCGCGCCGATGAACGCCACGGGCACCTGCGCGGCGAAGCCGCCACCCAGGCCCGCGGTGAGCGCGATCACGACGGCGAGCGAGGCGCCCGCGTTGATGCCCAGCAGCCCGGGATCGGCGAAGGGATTGCGGGTGAGCGACTGCATGAGCGCTCCCGCGACGCCGAGGGCCGACCCGGCGAGCACACCGATCAGCGTGCGCGAGGCCCGCAGCTCTCTCACGATGAGCTGCTCGGGGTCCTCAGCGTCCAGGTCGGTCAGCGCCGCCCACACGGTGCCGAGGTCGATCGCGCGAGACCCCAGCGCCAAGGACAGCGCGACGGCCAATGCGAGCACCGCCGCGGTGGCGATCGCAATGAGGGCGCGCTGGCGCATCGGTCTCCCAGGGTGGCGTGGACGGCGCACATCCGAGTGCGCCAGGTGAGGCTCGCCTAACCTAGCCCAAAGAGACTGATTTATCCAACGCCCTCATGTCGTAATTGACGAGGCCCGGTGCGGCCGATGCGCGGGCTGGCTGGGCAGTGCCGCCTGGCCAGGTCGTGCGGGCGCGCTCGTACCCGCTTGACCGGTCGGCGGCTGTTCAGTGGCGGGTGGTGGTGTCCGCGTCCGTGGCGGCGTCCATCTCGGGAGCCGGGCACGCGTCGTCCTGGATGCCGACGTCGATGCCGTACAGGGCGCGGATCGCGCCGAGGTAGCGGTCGGCCTCCCCGGCCTGCGCGTGCTCGCGCGCGCGGACGGTGGGGATGTGCAGCAGCGTCTTGGCGAACCGGCGCAGGGCCTGCTCGGTCGCGTCCGCCTGCGCGATGGTCTGCTCCGAGGCGCCCGCCGGGGGCTGCACGCGAGCGAGCTCGCGCTCCAGGAGGCCGAACACGTGCTCCCGGAGCGCCACGACCGCCGGGTCGATGGAGCGTGCGTGCTCGCCGTCGCCGAACCGCGCGACGGCGTGGGCCACGATCGAGCGGGCGGCGTCGATGGCTCCCACCGACTCCTCGGGTGCGTGAGCGCCCACCGACTCCAGGTCCACCACGGTCACGCCCCGCATCTGTGCGACGCCGGGGGCGACGTCGCGGTGCAGCGCGAGGTCGACGATGGTGAGCGGGTTGTCGTTGTCCGGACGGGCGGCGGCGACCATGGCCGGCGTCAACACGATCGACTCGCCGCCCGAGCACGCGAGCACAAGGTCGACCTCGCTGAGCGCGGCGCGCAGTCCGTCCTGGTCAAGGGCCCGAAGGCTGTGCCGCGCCGCGAACTCCTCGCCGCGGCCCGATGGTGAGAAGACCCCGTCGATCGAGACGCCGCGGCTCAACAGCGAGCCCACTCCCGTCTCGGCGAGAGCACCGGTGCCGATCACGAGCGCACGAGCGCCCGGCCAGACCACCGTCTCGGAGGCGAGATCGAAGGCGACGGACACCACGGAGCGACCCGAGGTGCCGAGCCCGGTGGAGGAGGCGACCACGCGCGAGGTGCGCAGCGCGGACTGGAAGAGACGGTCGAGCTGGGGCGTGAGGTGGGCGCCGGCCTGGGCGTCGATGTGCGCGCGGCGCACCTGTCCCGAGATCTCGCGCTCGCCGACCACCATCGAGTCAAGACCCGTCGCGACGGAGAGCAGGTGCTGCACGGCGTCGTCGCCCTCGTAGGTGGCGAGGGCCGTCTCGATCGCATCGCGCTCGAGGGCGGTGGCGCGCTCGAGCGCGTCGATGATCGCGGCGCGGGCGGCCTCCGGGTCGTCGGTCTCGACGTACACCTCGAACCGGTTGCACGTGGGGAGGACCACGGCACCGCGCACGGGGGACCCGCTCCCCGCAACGGCTGACCCGAGTGCGTCGGATCCGACGCTCAACTGCTCCAGCAGCGTGAGGTCACGGTTGCGGTGGCTGGCCACGAGAGACATGAGAACCACCGCTCCATTCTGACACGGCGCGCGAACAAGGCAGAATCGGTGCATGACGTCATCCGCGCTGCCCGCCGCCCACCCCCTCGTCGACGGGAGAACCGGGGACTCCGCGCTCGTGGCCGCGTTGCGCGGCAGCCGGCCCGCGCATCGGCCGGTGTGGTTCATGCGCCAGGCGGGCCGGTCGCTCCCGGAGTACCTCGAGGCCCGCGCCGGCACCGGCATGCTCGAGTCCTGCCTCACCCCCGGGCTCGCGTCCGAGATCACCCTGCAGCCCGTGCGCCGCTACGGAGTCGACGCGGCGATCCTGTTCTCGGACATCGTCGTGCCCATGCGCATCGCCGGCGTGGACGTCGACATCCAGCCAGGCGTCGGCCCGGTGTTCGGCCGTCCCGTGCGCACCATGGCGGATGTCGAGGCGCTGCCGGCGCTCGGCGTCATCGGTGACCGCGGGTCCTTCGACTCCGGCCTGGACGCGATCCGCTCCGCCGTGGCCATCACCGTGGACGAGCTGGAGAACGTGCCGCTGATCGGCTTCGCGGGCGCACCGTTCACCCTCGCGGCCTACATGGTCGACGGGCGTCCCTCGCGCGATCACATGGGCGCCCGCGAGCTCATGCACTCGGCCCCCGACGTGTGGGACGCGCTCGTGACGTGGACCTCCCGCGCCGCCGGACTGTTCCTGCGCGCCCAGGTCCTGGCGGGCGCATCGGCCGTGCAGCTGTTCGATTCGTGGGCCGGCTCGCTGGCCGAGTCGGACTACGTCGCGCACTGCGCAGCGGGATCGCGCACCGCGCTGATGTCCGTCGCCGATCTCGACGTGCCGCGCATCCACTTCGCGGCCAACGCCGGTCACCTCCTGGACGCGATGGGTGCGGCCGGGGCGACGGCGCTGGGAGTCGACTACCGCACGCCGCTCGACGCCGCGGCCCGCATGACGGGTGGCCGGTTCCCGCTGCAGGGCAACATCGACCCCGCGATGCTCGCGGCACCCAAGGATGCGCTCGCCAGGCATGTCAAGGACGTGCTGGCGCGCGGTGCGGAGGCCCCGGGCCACGTCGTCAACCTCGGTCACGGCATGCCGCCGCACGCCGATCCGGACGTGGTCAAGCGCATCGTCGACCTGGTGCACGAGCATGGTGCTGCATGAGCCACGGGGGTTCCACGGACACGGCTGAACCGCAGCGCTGGATCGTCGTCGGCGGCGGGGTGGGCGGACTGCTGGCCGCCCGTCGGCTCGCGGCCGCGGGACACGACGTCACCCTCATGGAGGCCGATGACCACGTGGGTGGGCGCATCTCGCGCGTCACGGTGGACGGGCTCCCTCTCGATGCCGGCGCGGAGTCCTTCGCCACCCGCGGTGGCCACGTGGCCGCGCTGCTGTCCGAGCTGGGGCTCGCCGACAGCATCGTCCATCCCGAGCGCAGGCCGGCGTGGGTGGTCACGCCCGACGCGGCGTACCCGCTGCCCGCCGCCGGCTGGCTCGGCGTGCCGACCTCGGCCCTGGCGCGCGACCTGCGCCGGGCGATCGGTTGGCGGGGGATCGCCCGGATCCTCGGCGACCGCGTCAGGCCGGTCCGGGACGTCGACGACTCGACGAGCCTCGGTGAGCTGGTGCGTGACCGGCTCGGCGAGCGTGCCGCGGAGCGACTCGTGGCCCCCGTCGTGCAGGGCATCTACTCGCGGCCGCTCGACGACATCGCGCTCGGCGACATCGCGCCCGGCCTCGGGGCGGAGGTGACCCGCAGGGGCGGCCTCATGCGCGCGGCCGCCGCGAGGCGCGCGGCGTCGCCCGCCGGCTCCGCGGTGCAGGGGCTGGCCGGCGGCATGGCGTCGCTCATCGATGCGCTCGCGGCCGATGCACGCTCCCGCGGCGTGACCATCGCCCTCGACACGCCGGTGGGTGCGCTCGAGAACGCCCACGGCGCCTGGAAGGTGTGGACCGGGGCTGAGGAGCACCGGGCCGACGGCGTCGTGCTCGCCGTGCCGCGGCCCGTGGTGTCCGCGCTCGTGCCCCACGTCGCGTGGGCCGAGGATCGCCAGGTCGCGATCGTCACGCTCGTGCTGGACGCTCCCGAGCTCGACTCCGCGCCGCGCGGCACGGGGGTGCTGGCGGTCGGCAACGTCTCGGGCGCCAAGGCGCTCACGCACTCGACCGCCAAGTGGCGCTGGCTCGCCGACCGCACCGAGGGCCGTCACGTGGTGCGGCTGTCTTACGGGATCGACAACGCCCGCGACGCCAGCGAGCACGCGCTGGCGGATGCATCCGCGCTGCTGGGGGTCGCGCTCAAGGAGGCCCAGGTGCGCGACATCGAGCGCGTGCAGTGGGCCGATTCGGCGCCGGCGGCCGTCGAGGATCGCGAGCCGGTGCGCGGGCTGCACCTGGTCGGTTCCGCGGCGGGTCTCAGCGGCATCGCGGCGATCGTCGCGGCCGATGCCGCCTCGGGCCTGGGCGAGGCTGGTTCCGGCTGACGGGACGGCAGGGAGCGGATTTCCTTTCCGCCCCCTGGAAGACGAGAATGGGGCCATGGCTGACCAACCGCACGGATTCACACTGTTCTCTGTTCTGGACGGGCTGCTCGACGCCCCTGACGAGGAGCTTCCGGATGTCGTCGAGCACTTCGACGCCGCGGTCGCGGAACTCGCGGATCACGACGTCACGCTGCGCGGGATCTACGACGTCTCCGGGCTGCGTGCCGACGGCACCGTGATGCTGTGGCTGCACGGCCCCGACCTCGCGGACCTGCAGCTCGCGCTGCGGGAGCTGCGCGCGACCGAGCTGCTCGCCGACACCCAGCTCACGTGGTCGGCGGCGGGGGTGCACCGCGCCGCGGAGTTCAACAAGGCGCACGTGCCGGGGTTCCTGCGAGGGGAGCGGCCGCGCGACTGGCTGACCGTCTACCCGTTCGTGCGCAGCTACGAGTGGTATCTGCTGACGGATGAGGAGCGCGGCCACATGCTGCGCGAGCACGGCATCAAGGGCTCGGCCTTCAAGGGAGTGGTCGCGAACACCGTCGCGGCCTTCGCGCTGGGCGACTACGAGTGGCTGCTGCCGATGGAGGCCGATGAGGTCACCGACCTCGTGGACATGATGCGGGACCTGCGCTACACCGAGGCTCGTCGTCACGTGCGCGAGGAGGTGCCCTTCTACACGGGCCGCCGCGTCGAGACCGCCGAGGCCGTCGAGGTGCTGGCGTCATGACCGACTCGCTTCCCCCCTTGGCGGCGTCGACCCGAACGCGCCCGGCGACCACCTACGACTGCATCCTGCTCGCCGGGTTCGGCGGCCCGGAGGGTCAGGACGACGTCATCCCGTTCCTGCGCAACGTGACCCGTGGCCGCGGCGTGCCGGACGAGCGACTCGAAGAGGTCTCGCACCACTACCGCCACTTCGGCGGCGTGAGCCCCATCAACCAGCAGAACCGCGACCTCAAGGCGGCGCTGGAGGCCGAGATCGCGAGCCGCGACCTGGGACTGCCCGTCTATTGGGGCAACCGCTTCTGGGCGCCGTACTTCGCCGACGCGCTGAAGGAGCTGCACGCCGACGGCCACCGCAAGGTGCTGGTGCTGGTCACCACGGCGTTCTCGTCCTACTCGGGCTGCCGCGCCTACCGCGAGGACCTCGCGACCGCTCTCGACGAGGCCGGACTGACCGGCGAGCTGGAGCTCGACAAGGTGCGCCAGTACTTCGACCACCCCGGTTTCGTGGAGCCCAACGTCGACGCCGTCCGCGCCGGCCTGCGCGAGCTCGAGGCCGCGGGCAAGGGCGAGTCGCCGCACGTGATGTTCGCGACCCACTCGATCCCGTCGTCCGCGGCCGATGCCTCCGGTCCGCGCGAGACCCTGCCCGACGGCACTCCGGTGCCCGCTGGCGGGGGCGAGGAGTGGCATGCGGGCGGCGGCTGGTACGCCGAGCAGCAGCGCGCCGTGTCGGCGCTCATCATGGAGCGCATCGCGGACGAGTTCCCCGACGTGCCGTGGAGCCTGGTCTACCAGTCCCGCTCGGGCGACCCGTCGGTGCCGTGGCTCGAGCCCGACATCAACCTGGCGATCGAGGCGCTGCCCGAGAGCGTATCGGGCCTCGTGGTCTCGCCGGTGGGGTTCGTCTCCGACCACATGGAGGTGGCTTGGGACCTCGACAACGAGGCGCTCGAGACCGCCGAGGGTCGCGGCCTGCCGATGGTGCGCGTGCCCACCGTGGGCATCGACCCCGCGTTCGTGTCCGGCCTCATCGACCTGGTCGAGGAGCGTCACGTGGCGAGCGACGGCGACGTGCCGCGCGCACGCCCCGCGCTCACCGAGATCGGCCCGTGGCAGGACGTCTGCCCCACCGACTGCTGCCTGGGCCGCACCGCCAAGCCCACCATCGCATCGGCCGGCTGACTCGCCCCTTTAACTGCGAACCACTTTTCGTGCCGACACCCCGTCGCCAGCCCTCGTAGGAGTGCCGGCGACGGGGTGTCATGCCGCGAAGCGGTTCGCAGTTCAACCGAGCGTGGGTATCAGGCGGGTGCCGCCACCGGCTGCAGGGTGCGCACGCCGTCGCGCCACGTCAGGTAGCCGCCGTCGAGGTTGATGGCGTCGTATCCGAGCTGGCGCAGCAGCCGAGTGGCCGTGTGTCCTCGCTGTCCGACCTGGCAGTGGACCACGATGCGGCGATCGCGAGGCAGCTCGTCGTGGCGCGCGCGCAGGTCGTCGACGGGGATGTTGACCGGCTCCTGCCCCCACGGCGGGACCACTGTGCCGCGTGAGTGCTCGGCTGCGGAGCGCACGTCGACCACCATCGGCGCGTCGTCCGCGTCGGCCAGCTCGTGCCACTGGATCGACGGCGACTCGCCCACGCTCAGGTTCTCTGCCACGTAGCCGAGCATGTTGACGGGATCCTTGGCGGATCCGTACGCGGGTGCATAGGCGAGTTCGAGGTCCGCCAGCTCCGAGGCGGTGAGCCCGCCATGGATGGCCGTGGCGATCACGTCGATGCGCTTGTCCACGCCTGCCTCGCCCACGCCCTGCGCGCCCAGAATCTGGTCCGTCACCGGGTCCACGAGCAGCTTGAGCGCCATGGCCGATGCGCCAGGGTAGTAGCCGGCATGGTCCATCGGGTGGGTGTGGATGGCTCGGCAGGCGCGGCCTTCGCCGCGCAGGCGGCGCTCGGTGCGCCCGGTGACCGCGGCGGTCAGTCCGAAGACCCCGACCACGGCGGTGCCGATGCTGGGGCGGCCGCGGCCGGCGTGACCGGTGATCACGTCGGCGACCCGCCGTCCGTGCCGGTTGGCGAGGTTGGCCAGCGGGATGAGCGTCGGCCCATCCGCGAACGCGTCGCGCTTGGCGGCGGCGTCTCCGACCGCGTAGATGCCGGGAACCGAGGTGCGCATGTCGTCGTCCACGAGGATCGCACCGCGAGGTCCCAGGTCGGCGCCGGCGGCGCGCGCGAGCGTCGAGTCGGGGTTCACGCCGATCGAGGCGACCACCATGTCGGCGGGCAGGGTCTGCTCGCCCTCGGGTCCGCTCACCACCGCGGAGTCGGGGGTGATCTCGGTGACCTGCGCCCCGGTCAGGACCCGCACGCCGTGCCGCTCGAGACGGTCCTGGACCCGCACGGCCATCTCGGCGTCCAGCGCGCCCAGCACCTGGGGAGCGAGCTCCACGACGGTCACGTCCAGGCCACGGTGGCGCAGGTTCTCCGCCACCTCGAGGCCCACGAAGCCGCCGCCGATCACCACGGCCGTGCGCGCATCGGCCGTGTGCTCGGCCATGCGGTCCACGTCCGCGACGTCGCGCAGGACGAGGGTGCGCTCGGCGCCGGGAACATCCGGAACGATCGGGCGGGCGCCGGGAGAGAGCACCAGGTGGTCGTAGCTCTCGAGGTAGGTGTCGCCGTCGGCCGTGCTGACGGTGACGGTGTGCGCCTCGGCGTCGATGTCGACCGCTCGGCTGTGTGTGCGCACGTCGAGGGCGAATCGCGCGTGCAGGGACTCGGGCGTCTGCAGCAGCAGCGAACCGCGGTCCTCGATGACGCCGCCCACGTAGTACGGCAGGCCGCAGTTGGCGAACGAGACGTGTGCACCGGCTTCGAGCACGACGATCTCGGCGTTCTCGTCCAGACGGCGCAAGCGGGTGGCGGCGGACATTCCGGCGGCGACCGCGCCGACGATGACGACCTTCATATGTGACCTCCAAGGTGGTGATGTGTTGCGACCACAATACCCCCCGGGGTATAGTTTTGTCATCCGGTCGCGACACAGGGTCGCGGCCACGCTCTGAAGGGAAGTCCTATGTGCTCACCGACCACCTGCCGCCAGTGCGGCAAGACCACCTGGACCGGCTGCGGACAGCACGTCGACTCAGTGAAGGCCCAAGTGCCCGCCAGCCAGTGGTGCGGGGGGCACGAAGCCTCCGCCGGACGTAGCATCTTCCCGTGGCTGCGTCGCTAGACTCGGCCCCGGCGAACGGAGCGATCATGGCAGAACCCGAGGCCGCGCGAGCGGCAGTCAACCGGCTCAAGCGCGCACGCGGTCAACTCGACGCGGTGATCCGCATGGTCGAGGAGGGCCAGAGCTGCGAGTCGACGGTCACGCAGCTCGCGGCGGTGTCCAAGGCGCTCGACCGCGCGGGGTTCACGCTGATCTCCTCCGGGCTGCAGGAGTGCCTCGACACCACTCATGGGGACGCGCGCGACGACAGCCTGCGTCGCCTCGAGAAGGTGTTCCTGTCCCTCGCGTGACGGGCTGATCCCCCGCGGGGGATCAGCCGTCCGCCGCCTCCTTGAACGCGCGCCGCGGCTCGTGTAGGCGGCCCATGGACACCAGGTCGCGCCGGAAGAACAGCGCGGCCGTCCAGTCGGCCACCACTCGTGCCTTGCGATTGAAGCTCGGGATCTGCGCCATGTGATAGGTCCGGTGCATGAACCATGCGGGCCAGCCGCGAAGCTTGACCCCCATGACCTGCGCGACGCCCTTGTGCAGGCCGAGCGAGGCCACCGTGCCCAGGTTCTTGTGCCGGTACTCCTTGAGCTCGTGCCCCTGGACGTGCTTGGCGAGGTTCGCGCCGAGCAGCCGTGCCTGACGCACCGCGTGCTGAGCGGATGGCGCGCACCACGCGCCCTCGCCCTGGGCGAGATCCGGCACCTGGGCGCAGTCGCCCGCGGCCCACGCCCCAGCGATGACGTCGCCGTCCTCGGTGGCGACCTGGAGCGTGGGCAGCGCGTTGACGTGTCCCTTGGGGCCGGTCGGCAGATCGGATGCGCCGATGACCGGATTGGGCTTGACTCCTGCGGTCCACACCAGGGTGTCGGCCTCGAACTTCTCTCCGTTGGATAGTTCGATCACGCCGTCCACCGCGGATTCCAACTTGGTCTCGAGGTGGACCACCATGCCGCGCCGGCGCAGCTCCTTGAGCGTGTACGCGCCCATCTCGGGGCCGACCTCGGGGAGGATCCCCGCCGCCATCTCCACCATCACGAACTTGAGATCGTCGGCGGACAGCTCGGGGTAGTAGCGCAGGGCCGCGCGGGCCATGTCCTCGGTCTCCGCGAACGCCTCGATCCCGGCGAACCCGCCGCCGACGAAGACGAACGTGAGCAGCCGCTGACGCCGGTCCGGGTCTTCGGTGGATGCAGCCCGAGCGATGCGCCCCAGGACGATGTTGCGGAGGTTGATCGCCTCCTCCACCCACTTGAAGCCGATCCCCATCTCCGCGAGGCCGGGAATCGGAAGCGTGCGGGGGACGGACCCGAGGGCGACCACCACCTCGTCGTACTCCAGATCGAGGGTGTCCCCGAAGTCGGTCTCGACGCGCGCGCGGCGCTCGTTGTGAGCGATCTCAGACACCTTGCCCTGCACGATGCGCACGCCTTCGAGTTCGCGCCGCAGCGGTACGACGACGTGCCGCGCCTCGATGGAGCCGGCCGCCGCCTCGGGCAGGAACGGCTGGTACGTCATGTAGGGGCGGCGGTCGACGACCGTGATCTCCACCCGGTCCTTCGCCTTGCGCCTGAGGCTGAGGGCCGTGTAGAGGCCGACATATCCGCCGCCCAGGATCAGTACTCGTGTGGTCATGACTTCCTCGGTTCGACGGTCACGCAGGCAGGAGCGCCTGGACGTGCGTACGCATAGGAGGACAACGTCGGCCGTGCCGACATTCCCTGTCTCCGGTGGATTCATGAGATCGGGTAGTGCAATGTCTTCGGGACCCATGTTATCGTTCACAGGCGAAGGTCTGGAGACCCCCCTGCTGGCATCTCACGATGGAGTGATGAAGACATGAAGACCACCTTGCCCACCCGATCCACAAAACGGATCGTCTCTTCGGCCCTCGTTGCGAGCCTCGCTCTCGCGGCGGTCGGCGCCGCCGGAAGCCCCGCTACGGCCTCCCCCCTCGATTCACTGAGCGGCGACGTCGCTCTGCACTACGACTTCGACGCCATCGACGGCGCCACGATCGCCGACCAGAGCGGAAACGGGTTCGACGGCACCGTCGTCGGGTCCGGCGCCACGCTCGTCGGCGACGCGATCGAACTGACTGACGACACGTTCGTCGAGATCCCGGGCACCGTGTTCGAGGGCAACGACACCCTCACCATCTCCACGTGGCTGCGCAACGACATGCCCGACGCCAACTACGCCGCGCTGTACTTCGGCACCGACCTCGCCGGCAGCTCGTCGTACCCGTCGCAGTACTGGCTCCTGAACCCCGCCAATACCGACGGCGTGGTGAAGTCGGTGCTCACGGATGGGCTCGACGAGGTCGCACCGTACGAGACGGAGGCGGGCATCTCGCCCACCGACGCATCGCGAGGAGTGCAGGGACCGGCGGCGACGGCTGATCTCGCGCTCTATACGACCGTCATCACCCCGACCTCGATCACTGCCTACCTCGACGGCGAGAACGTCGGTTCGGTGCCCGTGACTCGAACGGTCACGGAGTTCGGGACGGATCTCGTCGCGTACATCGGCACCTCTCCCTACCCCGATGCGGTGTGGGAGGGCGCGATGGCAGACCTGAAGGTCTACACCGCCGCCATGACCGACCAGCAGGCCGCAGCCCAGTACTACGAGGAGCTCGGCGACCCGCTCGCTTCTCAGGCCGCGGTGGACGAGGACGCCGCGGCGCTCTCGGTCTCGTCGACGGCGGTGTCCGACATCGTGCTTCCGACCGCAGGTTCGAACGGCTCCGAGATCGTCTGGAGCAGCTCGGACCCCGCGATCATCGCGCCCGACGGCACGGTCACCACTCCGGGGGCCGATGCGGTCGTCACCCTGACCGCCGATCTCACGCTGGCGGGTGCCTCGGCGCAGCGCACGTTCGACGTCACCGTCACCGGTGACGCGGATGCCGCGCTCGTCGCACGCTACGACTTCACCGACGCCATCGACGACAGCACGATCGACGACCTCAGCGGCAACGACTTCCACGGCACGGTGGAGGGTTCCGGCGCGTCCGTCGACACCGAAGCGGGCGTGCTGAGCCTCCCGGGCGGCGAGAGCGGCTCCGACGCGGGCCACGTGACGATCCCCGCGGACGTCTTCGAGGGCAGGAACACGCTCACCATCTCGACCTGGCTGCGCAACCGCACGGGCGCGGGCAACTACGCCGCGATGTTCTTCGGCAAGCCGAGCAGCCCGCCTCTCCAGTACTGGCTGCTGAACCCCAAGAACCCCGAGGGCCGCTTCAAGACCGTTCTCACCAATGGCAACCCGACCACTCAGCCGTGGACCACCGAGGCAGGGATCACCACCGGCACGACGGCGAACCGTGTCCAGGGCCCCATCAGCCCCGAGAACGAGTGGATGCAGGCCACCACCGTCATCACCCCGACTTCGCTCTCCGGTTACCTCAATGGTGAGCTCGTCGGTACGGTCCCGGTGTCCCGCACGGTGACGCAGTTCGGCACCGACCTGGTGGCGTACCTGGGGCGTTCCTCCTATGCAGATGACTTCTTCGAGGGCGACTTCCGCGAGGTGAGCGTCTATGAGACGGCGCTGACCGACGAGCAGATCGCAGCGCACTACTGGGCGACGGCCGGCGACGACGTGGTCGACGCCGCGCTCGCGGCCGACGCCGACGCGATCGACCTGGACGGCACGTCGGTCACGACCGACGTGACCCTTCCGCTCGAGGGCGACAGTGGATCGCAGGTCACCTGGGCCTCGTCTGATGAGGCAGTGATCGGCACCGACGGCACCGTCGTGCGACCCGCGGCGGACAACGCCACGGTGACCCTCACTGCGACGTTCGAGCTCGCTGGACGCACGTACGTGCGGGACTACAACGTGACCGTGATCGCGGACAACCCCGAGGCCGAGCTCGCCTTCCAGGCAGAGACGTTCGACCTTGGCGTCTCGGTGCTGTGGGACGACATCACTCTCGCCGACTCGCTCGGCGAGGACATCACGATCGCGTGGTCCTCGTCGGACGAGAACGCGGTCTCCTCGGCGGGCGTGGTGAACCGCGCCGCAGCCGAGCAGGCGGTGACGCTCACGGCCACCTTCAGCAACGCCGATGCCTCAGTGGACCGTGACCTCGCCGTCACCGTTCTGCCTGAGGTCGGCGGCTACCTGGGCACCTACATCCGTTCCGAGCGGACCGACGATGACACCGCGAGCGTTCACCTGGCGCTGTCGCAAGACGACTCGACGTTCGAGGCGCTCAACGACAACAAGGGCGTGCTGTTCCCCTCCGCAGCGGACAGGTGGACGGACGTGAACCGCGAGATCGCGTCGCCGACCGTCTTCCACCGTCCTGACGGCGGATACGGCCTGTTCACGACGATCCCGGGCACGACCGCGAACGATGCGTACGTGTACGAGACGAGTGACCTCTCCACCTACGAGAACCAGCGGCGCGTGACCTTCGCACCCGGCACCGCGAACGTCTCTCGTGTGGAGGTCGAGTACGACAACGGCCTCGGTGCCTACCGCCTGCTGTACACCTCTGGCGGTACTGACTTCGAGGTGACGACCGAGGACTTCTCGTCCTTCTCTGAGCCCGTCGAGTCGGCCACGGCGCCGAGCTTCACGTCGGGCACGTTCCCCGCGGATGCGCTCGACACGGACTCGATCGGCATCACCGCCGCGGAGTACGACAAGATCGCCGTGGACCTGCTGCTGGAGCGCGTGCGTTCCACCAGCGTGGATCCCTTCGGACCCGTGACGGTTGCGGCCGGCGACGACTCGGCGCTGCCGGGTTCGGGGATGGTGAACTACACCTCGGGCGAGCAGGTCGAGATGGGAGTGGAGTGGGACGACGTCCCCACCACGCCTGGCACCCACACGATCAACGGCACCGTGCAGGCGCCGCTGTACACGACGGACATGGACTGGCTGGCGGAGAAGCGTGCCGACCCGGACGTCACCATCGGCGACGACGGGCTCTACTACCTGACCGGTTCGTACCCGATGTTCCGCTCGGGTGACCCGGACGGCTACGACCGTGTGGTGCTTCGCCGCGCCGAGACCCTCGAGGGCCTGAACGCCGCAGCCTCGGAAGAGGTGACGATCTGGCACGAGGAGGACCACCCGAACTTCAACACGTACGTGTGGGCACCCGAGCTCGCCAAGATCGGCGACGACTGGTACATCATGTTCACCACGGCCCGTGATGGGCGTGGGGTGTGGGACAAGCAGCCCGCGCTGCTCAAGTACACCGGTGGCGAGTTCGCAGGCGACGGCCCGCTGCAGCCCGAGAACTGGGAGACGCTGGGCTACAACGTGCCAGCGCCGTCGGACAGCACCGCCTTCAGTGGCAACTTCGCCCTTGACATGACTCACTTCGAGCACAACGGCACGGACTACATGGTCTGGGCCGACAAGTGGGAGCTGTCCACCATGCGCATGGCGTCGGTGGACACCGACAACCCGCTTCAGCTCACCAGCGATTCGATCGAGCTCACCGCTCCCGAACATGCATGGGAGATCGAGAGCGAATCGGGCACCCCGGTGAACGAGGGAGCGGCCGTGCTCAAGCACGACGGCAGGATCTTCATCTCCTTCTCGTCGTCGGCGGTCAACACGTCCTACAACATCTCGTTCCTGTGGGCGGATGAGGACGCGGATCTGCTGGACCCGGCCTCGTGGCACAAGGCGCAGTACCCCTACTTCGGCACCGGGGACGTGGCCGGCATGTACGGGATGGGCCACAACTCGTTCACGGTGGACGAGTTCGGCAATCCCGTCATCGTCTACCACGCGCGTTCGTACGCGGACACGGACCTCCCCTCCGGTTCCGCGACCGACGGTGGACTGTTCGACCCGCGCCGCAACGCTCACGCCAAGCTGGTGCACTTCAACTCCAACGGCATGCCGATCCTCGACATGTCGCAGGAAGAGGAGCTCGACCCCGCCATCGCGGATGTGCAGATCGAGGTCACGGTCGAGGGGCCCGTCGCGGCGTCGATCGACGTCACTCAGCTGCCGACCAAGACCGACTACACGGTGGGTGACGCGCTGGACCTGGATGGTCTGGAGGTCACGGCGACGTGGACCGACTCGACCACCGAGGTGCTGACTGAGGACGAGTTCACGGTCACTGGCTTCGACTCCTCGGCCGCCGGTGACGTGACTCTCACGGTCACGTACGGCGCGGATGCGTCGATCACGACGTCGTTCGATGTCACCGTTGCGGAGGAGACGGCGGCGGTGGAGTCCATCGAGGTCACTCAGCTGCCGACCAAGACCGACTACATGGTGGGTGACGCGCTGGACCTGGATGGTCTGGAGGTCACGGCGACGTGGACCGACTCGACCACCGAGGTGCTGACTGAGGACGAGTTCACGGTCACCGGCTTCGACTCGTCGAGGCCCGTGGAGTTGATGCTCGCGGTGACCCTGGTGAGCGATGACTCGATCACCACGGCGTTCAATGCGACGGTCCACGAGGTGGAGTTCGCGGATGTGACGTCGTCATCGTCGGCGTTCTACAACGAGATCCAATGGCTCGCGGGTCAGGGGATCGCCACCGGTTGGCAGACCAGCGCCGGGAAGGAGTTCCGTCCGTTCGACTCGATCACGCGTGATGCGATGGCGGCGTTCCTGTACCGCTATGCCGGTTCGCCGGACGTCACGCTTCCGGCGCAGTCTCCGTTCGTGGACATCACGCCCACGAACACGGAGTTCTACGAGGAGATCGTGTGGCTCGAGGACCAGGGCATCACCGAGGGGTGGGAGACGTCTGCGGGCATGGAGTTCCGCCCGTTCGAGCCCATCACTCGTGACGCGATGGCGGCGTTCATGTACCGCTACGCGGGTGAGCCCGACCACACGGATCCGGCCGAGTCTCCGTTCATCGACATCACGATGGACAACACCGAGTTCTACACGGAAATCACCTGGTTCGAGGACACGGGCATCACGACCGGCTACCGCACCCCTGCGGGCACCGAGTTCCGCCCGTTCAACGAGACCACGCGCGATGCGATGGCCGCGTTCCTCAACCGCTACGACAACCTGAACGGCTAGTACCAGGCGGAGGGGCGCGCGCACGCGGTGCGGGCGCGCGCCCCGGCTCCCGCTTCGCCGCACCGAGCACCACCGATGGCACACAACGACGTGAGGAAAGCAATGAACGACACCTTGACCAGCCCCTGGAGGCGGTGGGGCGCAGGCCTGGCGACTGCCGGGCTCGCGGGATCTCTCGCAGTCGCCGCGACGGTCCCGGCGCAGGCGGCCCCGCTCGACGCACTGGCCGACGACCTGGCACTGCACTACGACTTCGCCGACGCGATCGCGGGCGGCACCATCCCCGACAAGAGCACGAACGGTTTCGACGGCACCGTCGTCGGGTCGGGCGCGTCCATCGTCGACGGCGCGATCGAGCTGACGAACGACACCTTCGTCGAGATCCCGGGTGCCGTCTTCGAGGGCAACGACGCCCTCACCATCTCCGCATGGCTGCGCAACGACATGGCGGAAGGCGGCAACTACAACGCGCTGTACTTCGGCTCTCCCGACGGCCCCCCACCGGCCCAGTACTGGCTACTCAACCCCGCCAATGGCGAAAACAACATCAAGTCGGTCTTCACCGATTCGCTGGACGCGGGAGCACCCTGGGACACGGAGGTGGGAAACATCGGTCCCGCCTCGGTTGAGGGCTTCGCGCTCTACACGACCGTGATCACACCGACGTCGCTCACCAACTACCTGAACGGTGAGGTCACCGGCACGACGACTCTGTCGCGCACGGTCACCGAGTTCGGCACCGGCCTCATCGGCTACATCGGCACGTCTCCCTACAGTGGGTGGGGCGACCCCATCTGGGATGGCACGGTTCAGGACCTCAAGGTCTACTCCGCTGCGATGACGGATCAGCAGGCCGCGGCTCAGTACTACGAGGAGCTCGGCGACACCGTCGCCTCGCAGGCCGCCGTGGACGAGGACGCCGCTGCGCTGGCCGTGAACGCGACGACGGAGACCTCCCTCGCGCTGCCTGTTGCTGGTGCGAACGGGTCCGAGATCGAGTGGACCAGCTCGCACCCCACGATCATCGCGCCGGACGGCACGGTGACGCAGCCGTCCGCCGACACCGAGGTCACGCTCACCGCGGACCTCGCGCTCGCCGGCGCGACTGCTCAGCGCACCTTCGCGGTGACGGTCACGGGAGACGGCTCGATTCCCGCCGTCGCCCACTACCGACTCGACGACGCGTCGGGCACGGTCGCGGTCGACAGCTCGGGCAACGGCAACGACGCCACCTATGTGGGCGGTCCTGAGCTGCAGGGTGACGCGGGAGTGCGCCTCGATGGCGCGGACGACTACGTGGACCTGCCGGACAACCTGGTGACGGGAATCGACTCCGTCACCGTGAGCATGGACGTGCTGATCCGCACCAACCAGGCCACGCCGTACTTCATCTGGAACATCGGCAACCCGGCATCCAGCAACAGCGGTTCCGGCTACATGATGGCGACCGGCAATGAGTACCGTCACACCATCACCCCCGGCAACTGGAGCGGCGAGCAGAACACCGCTGGTGAGGGCAACCTCCAGCGCGGCGTGTGGAAGACCATCACGTACACGATCGACGCCGACACGGACACTGCCGTCACCTACCTGGACGGTGTGAACGTTGGTGAAAGCACCACCACCATCACACCCGGCAGCCTGGGCGGCGGAGAGACCACCGCCAACTACATCGGCCGCTCGGCGTACGACACCGACCGCCTGCTGGCGGGATCCGTCCGCGACTTCCGCCTGTACGACTCCGCGCTCTCGGCTCAGGAGGTGGCCTCGCTGGTGCCCTCCGACGCGACCCGCGTGGAACGCGACGCCGCGGTCCTGGAACTGGGCGACACCTCCGCCGTCACCGAGGACCTCACGCTTCCCACGACGGGAATCAACGGCTCGACCGTGGCGTGGAGCTCCTCCGACGAGGCGACCGTCGCCACCAACGGCACCGTCACCCGCCCCGAGGCGCTCGAGGACGATGCCACGGTCACGCTGACCGCGACCATCGCCCTGGGAACGGAGCAGGAGACGCGCGACTTCACCGTCACCGTGCTCGCCCAGTCGGACCCGCAGTCGATCGCCGACGGCGCGGCTGCCGCCCTCGAGGTCACGAACATCGATGACGTGCGAGGCAACCTGCACCTCCCGACGGAGGTCGAGGGGCTGCCCGTGACGTGGGCGAGCGCTGACGAGGCGATCATCTCCACGGACGGAATCGTGAACCGGCCCGATGTCGACACCGACGTGGAGCTCACGGCGACCGTCACGAACGGAGACTTCACCGCCGAGCGCGTGTTCACCGCGAACGTGCTGGCGGCCATCGAGCTCGCACCGTTCGAGGGCTACGGGTTCTCGTACTTCGTGAACAACTCGATCGACGGCGAGAAGATCTACTTCGCCGCCTCCGACGGCAACAATGCCCTGGCCTGGGACGAGCTCAACGGCGGAGAGCCGACGCTCGAGTCCGAGTACGGCGATCTGGGTCTGCGCGACCCGTTCATCATTCGCTCCCCCGAGGGCGACAAGTTCTACATGATCGCCACCGACCTGTCGATCGGCCGCAACGGCGACTGGGGCTACCACCAGCGCTTCGGCTCTCAGTACCTCGAGGTGTGGGAGTCCTACGACCTCGTGAACTGGTCGGAGCAGCGCCACGTCAAGGTCGCCCCGGACAACGCCGGCAACCTGTGGGCGCCCGAGGCCTACTACGACGAGTCGATCGGCGAGTACGTGGTGTTCTGGGCCTCCAAGCTGTATCCGGAGGATGACCCGGACCGCACCACGAGTCCTCCCAACGAGATGCTGTACTCGACCACTCGGGACTTCGTGAACTTCTCGGAGCCGCAGGGCTGGCAGACCGGCATCTCGCGCATCGACTCGACGGTGCTCGAAGAGAACGGCGTCTACCACCGCTTCACCAAGGACGAGGGTGCCGGCACCACCGGCTGCTCGGACATCATTCACGAGTACTCGGACCAGCTCCGCGCACCGCTGGACGACTGGACGATGCTGGCCAGCTGCATCGGCCGCGACGCCGGGACGGGAGCGGTCGAGGGGCCGTCGATCTTCAAGTCCAACCCGGACGACGTCAACGGCGACAAGTACTACCTGTTCGTCGACGAGTACGGGGGCCGTGGCTACGTGCCGCTGGAGACCGCGGACATCACGAACCCTGACTGGCAGATCTCTGACGAGTACGACCTGCCCGCCAGCCCGCGCCACGGCACCGTCTTCCCGGTGACCGCCGACGAGCTCGCGGGGATGCGGGAGCAGATCCTGTCGGCCGACCCCGTGACCGCTGACGAGGACGGCCAGGTGCTCCGATACGACTTCGAGTCGTACGACGGCACCACGCTCACCGACGTCACCGGAAACGGCTACGACGGCACGATCGTGGATGGCGGCGAGCCCGTGGACGGGTCACTGGAGTTCACCGGTGACAACTACGTCGACCTGCCCGACAACATCATGGCGGGAGTCGAGGACGTCACCATCGAGGCAGAGGTCTACCTTGACCCTGCGCTGTCAGGCAACTACTTCATCTACGGCCTGGGCAACACGGACAGCGCCGGAGCGGGGAACGGGTACCTGTTCACCACCGGCAACACGCAGTACCGCACCAGCCTCGCCACCGGCAACTGGTCCACGGAAGAGACCGTGGGCTCGGGCCAGGCGCTGCCTCGCGGCGAGTGGGTGACGATGGTCTACACGCTGAGCGGCGACACCGCGCGGCTGTACCTCAACGGCGTCGAGGTCGACTCCGGCACCGTGACTGCCGACCCCGGCGATATCGGGGCGGGCTTCACGACCGCGAACCACCTGGGCCGGTCCAACTACGACGCCGACGGTCTCTTCGTTGGCCAATTCCGCGAGTTCGCTCTGTACAACCGGGCGCTGAGCCCGGAGGAGGTCCTCGCGGGATCCGGCCAGACGGACGTGCTCCTCGACGTCACCCTCGCGGACGAGTCGGCTCTCAAGGTCGACCCGATCGTCGACCAGACGGAGCGCACGGTTGTGTTCCCCGTCGAGCCCGGAACCGACCTGACCGCACTCGCGCCGGTGTTCGGAACCGTCGAGGGCGTCACCTCGGACCCGACGTCAGGCACGGTGGTGGACCTCAGTTCCGAGGTCACCTACCAGCTGGCTGGCGGCTCCGACGCGACCTGGACCATGGAGGCCGTCGAGATGCGGTCGCCGGTCCTGCCGGGTCTGTACGCGGATCCGAACATCATCGCGTTCGGCGATACGTATTACATCTACGCGACGTCGGACGGCTACCCCGGGTGGGGCGGCAACGAGTTCTACACGTGGAAGTCCACCAACCTCGTCGACTGGGAGCGCGCCGCAGAGCCGTTCCTGACTCTCGACGGCGAGAACGGCAATGTGCCGTGGGCGGTCGGAAACGCGTGGGCGCCCACCGCGATCGAGCGTGACGGGAAGTACTACTTCTACTTCTCCGGCCACAACGAGGAGCTTGACCGCAAGACCATCGGTGTCGCTGTCGCGGACCACCCCGAGGGGCCGTTCGTGGCGGAGCCTGAGGCGATGATCCTCAACAACGAGGCCGTCACCTCCGGTCAGGCCATCGATCCTCATGCGTTCAAGGACCCGGTCTCGGGCACCTACTACATCTACTGGGGCAACGGTTCGCCCGTGATGGCCGAGCTCGCGGACGACATGGTGTCGCTCGAGCCCGGAACCATTCAGGGAATGCCGGGCCTCACGAACTACCGCGAGGGGACCTTCATGGTCTACCGGGACGGGCTCTACCACGCCACCTACTCGATCGACGACACCGGCAGCGAGAACTACCGCGTGGGCTACGCGACGTCCGAGACCCCCGAGGGCCCGTGGACGTACCGTGGCGTGATCCTCGAGAAGGACCCGTCGCTGGGCATCCTCGGCACCGGACACAACTCGGTGCTGAACGTTCCTGGCACCGACGACTGGTACATCGCGTACCACCGGTTCGCGATTCCGGGAGGCGACGGCACCAACCGGGAGACCACCATCGACCGGCTCACCTTCAACGAGGTGACGGGCTTCATGGAGGAGGTCATTCCCACGCTCGGCTCAGTCGACCCGCAGGAGATCGTCATCGCCCAGCCCGAGGTGGAGTCGATCGCGGTCACGCAGCTGCCGACCACCACCGAGTACATGGTGGGTGACGCGCTGGACCTCGATGGTCTGGAGGTCACGGCGACGTGGACCGACTCGACCACCGAGGTGCTGACCGAGGGCGAGTTCACGGTGACGGGCTTCGATTCGTCGGCGCCCGCCACGGTGAGGCTGTCGGTGACCTTGACGGCGGACGAGTCGATCACGACGTCGTTCAACGTGACGGTGAGCGACGACGAGGCCGCTCCGGTCGAGTTCGTCGATGTGGCGGGCTCGGAGCACGCGGCCGGGATCGCCTGGCTCGCTGCAGAGGGGATCTCGACAGGTTGGGAGACCGAGACGGGCACCGAGTTCCGTCCGTTCGCCTCGATCACTCGCGATGCGATGGCGGCGTTCCTGTATCGCTATGCCGGTTCTCCGGAGGTGACGCTCCCGGACGAGTCTCCGTTCGTGGATGCGGACGCGTCGCTGGAGCACTATGAGGCGATCGTGTGGCTGGCCGAGGAGGGCATCTCCGAGGGTTGGGACACCGGCGCCGGTCAGGAGTTCCGTCCCTTCGAGCCGATCACCCGTGACGCGATGGCGGCGTTCCTCTACCGCATGGCGGGAGAGCCGACGTTCTTCGCGCCGGTGGTGTCGCCCTTCGAGGACATCACGACTCAGAACACGGACTTCTACCGGGAGATCACCTGGCTGCAGTCCACGGGCGTCACCGAGGGCTGGGCCGTCGACGGGGGATACGAGTTCCGTCCGTTCAACGAGACCACCCGCGACGCGATGGCCACGTTCCTCTACCGGTTCGACCAGCTCGACAGGTAGCAGCGAGCACAGACCAAGGGCCCCGGCACCGAGAAGGTGCCGGGGCCCTTGGTCGTGGAGCGGGTCCGGGTCAGCGCTCGCCGGTCATGGTGGTGACGTCCAGCAGCGTGTCTAGCTGCTCGATCGAGATGTCGCCGCGCTCGACGAATCCCAGGGCGAGCGTGGCTTCGCGGACCGTGAGTCCTTCGGCCACCGCGTGCTTGGCGATCTTGGCGGCGTTCTCGTAGCCGATGACCCGGTTGAGCGGCGTGACAATGCTGGGGGAGGCCTCGGCGAGGCGGCGCGCGCGGTCCACGTTGGCGACGATCCCGTCGACGGTGCGCTCCGCCAGGAGTGCCGAGGCGTTGCCCAGCAGGCGCATCGACTCGAGCACCCCGAGCGCCATCACGGGGATCTGCACGTTGAGCTCGAAGGAGCCTGAGGCGCCCGCCCACGTCACTGTCGCGTCGTTGCCGACCACTCGGGCGCACACCATCAGCACCGCCTCGGGCACGACGGGGTTCACCTTGCCGGGCATGATCGAGGAGCCGGGCTGCAGGTCCGGCAACTGGATCTCGCCGAGACCGGTGTTCGGGCCCGAGCCCATCCACCGCAGGTCGTTGCAGATCTTGGTGAGGGAGACGGCGATGACCTTGAGCGCCCCCGAGACCTCCACCAGGCCGTCACGAGCCGACTGGGCCTCGAAGTGGTCGCGTGCCTCGGTGATCGGCAGCCCGGTGTCCTCGGACAGCAGCTCGATCACGCGGGCCGAGAACCCGTCGGGGGTGTTGATGCCGGTGCCGACCGCGGTTCCGCCCAGCGGCACCTCGGCCACGCGCGGCAGGGCGGCCTCGAGCCGCTCCATGCCGCGCCGAACCGCGGCCGCGTAGCCGCCGAACTCCTGACCCAGCGTCACCGGGGTGGCGTCCATCAGGTGAGTGCGCCCCGATTTGTACACCTCGGCGAACTCGGTCGACTTGGCCTCGAGCGACTGCGCCAGGCGCTCGAGCTGCGGCATGAGGTCGTTGACCAGCGTGGATGTCGCCGCGACGTGCACGGAGGTGGGGAACACGTCGTTCGAGGACTGCGACGCGTTGACGTGGTCGTTGGGGTGCACGTCGTCCTCGAGCGAGCGGCTCGCCAGCGTCGCGATGACCTCGTTGGTGTTCATGTTCGAGCTGGTGCCCGAGCCGGTCTGGAACACATCGACCGGGAAGTGCTCGTCGTGCGCGCCGCCGGCGACCTCGTCCGCCGCCGCCACGATGGCATCGGCGATGGGGCCGGGCAGCACGCCCAGCTCGGCGTTGGCGCGGGCCGCCGCCTTCTTGACCCGCGCGAGCGCCTCGATGTGGCGGCGCTCGAGGGTGGTGCCGGAGATGGGGAAGTTCTCGACGGCGCGCTGGGTCTGCGCTCGGTACAGGGCGTGTGCGGGCACGCGCACCTCGCCCATGGTGTCGTGTTCGATGCGGTAGTCGCGCTCGTCGGGGAGGGCGTGGGCGGCGTTGCCGGTGTTGTCAGTCATGGCGCCCATTGTCGCAGAGCGCCGATGCGGGGGAGGGGCTCTCAGGCCTCGCCCAGTTCGGCGCGGGTGGGCGGGTTCGCACCCGCCCGCGACACGGTGATCGCGCCGATGCGCGCGCAGCGTTCGAGCACGCCCGTCACCGTCGCCTCGTCGATGCCGCGCAGTTCGTCGCGGTGCTGTGATCCGAGGAGGTCGGCCTCCCACAGCCCGTCGATCAGGCCGCTCATGAAGGAATCGCCGGCGCCCACCGTGTCCGCCACCTCGACCCGCGGCGCATCGACGCTCACGTGGCGCCCGTTGCTCAGGTAGGCCGTCGCACCGTCGCCACCCTTGGTGACGACCACCACGGCCGGTCCCCGCGTCGCCCACTCTCGCGCGAGCGCGCCGATCGCGTCGGCCTGACCCGCATCGGTGCCGGCCCCCTGGCTCGGGCGCCCGGTGAGCAGCCACGCGAGGTCCTCGTCCGAGGCCTTCACCACGTCCGCCAGCGCGACCACCCGCTCGATGGCGGCCAGCGCATCGCCGGGGTCGCCCATGAGCGCGGGACGGGCGTTGGGATCGTAGGTGATCGTCGCGCGATCGCGCACAGACTCGAGAATCTCGACCACGGCGTCGCCGCCGGGGGCCAGGACCGCAGCGATGGACCCCGTGTGAACGACCACCGGGTCCGTGCGGGTGGCGGCGCCGGCGTCGATGTCCCAGGCCAGGTCGAAGTCATAGGTGGCGGCTCCCTCGCCGTCCAAGGTGGCGGTGGCGACCGAGGTGCGGGGCGCATCGGCCGATCCCTCGACCAGGGCGACGGACGAGTCCTCCAGGTGAGCGCGCACCATGTCGCCGTGCGGGTCCTTGCCGACGCTCGTGAGCAGCGACACGTCGCGCCCCAGGCGACCCAGGCCGATCGCGACGTTGGCGGGCGATCCGCCCGGGTGGCTCTCGACGGTCCCGTCGGGGCGCCGCACCACATCGACGAGCACCTCCCCGATCACCAGGGCGCTGCCCTCTCGGGTCGCGTCGCTCATCGGTCGGCCTCCGTCGAGTCGTCGTCGTCAGCCTCGTCGGTGGGGACCACGCCGATGATGCCGGCGTCCGCGACGTCATCGTCTGCGTCGTCGGACTCGCCCCGGGCCCGCGTGATGCGCTCTTGGGCGCCCTCGAGCAGTTCCTGGCAGCGCGCGGCCAGCGCTTCGCCCCGCTCCCACAGGCCCACCGACTCATCGAGCGTGGCCGCTCCGGCCTCGAGCTTGGCGACGATCGCGATCAGCTCGTCGCGGGCCTGCTCATAGGTGAGCGTAGAGACGTCGTCAACGTGAGGCATATGCCACACGCTATCGCGTCATGATCCGCCGATACGGCACTCTCATCGTGTACCGGTGTGCAATCTCTCTTCACAATGGGGTGACGACTGATGTTCAGTGAGAACTACTCGCGCCAGACGGCGCTTGCGAGCGTGCAGAAGGCGCTCGATCCCGACCTCAGCGACGGCGAACTCGCCTTCCTCGCGCGGTCGGAGGAGGTGAAGGTGCGTGCGGCGGTCGCCGAGCGCCCCGCGACGCCCCTCACCACGCTCCTCAAGCTCGCGTCCGACGAATCGATGGTGGTGCGGGCGGGCGTCGCCCGCAACGAACGGCCCGACATGCCCGCCGATCTGCACGCGCAGCTGGCGGAGGACAAGTCCGCGGAGGTGGTCTTCGCGCTGATCGAGAACCCCGCGGTGTCCGACGCGCTCGTCGGGCGCCTGGCGCGGCAGTTCCACAAGGAGTACGCGTCCGCTGCGCGTCACCGGCTCGCGTCCAAGGGTGGGGCGGCCGGGGTGCTCGGCCGGCTCGGCATCCCCACGGGGTAGCGGTCGCGCGCCGACGTTGCCGGCGCTGGCCAGCCGTCATGCCGATGGCTCGCCGGGCCGGCCCTAGTCCTGGTGGCCGGCGAAGACCTCGGTGACGGACGCATCGGCCGCACCCACTCCGAACCGCAGCCGGACGGCGTCGCCGTGCGCGAGCGACTCCGCGTCGCGGATCACCGCGCCCGCGGCGTCGCGTGCGATCGCGTAGCCGCGGTCCAAGGTCCCCTGGGGGCTGAGCGCCCGCAGCGCCGCCGTGAGCTCGCGCGTGGCGCTGTCGGCGCCCGTCAGGATCGTCACGAGGGCACGCCCGGCCGCCTGCCGCGCGTGAGAGACGGCCTCGCGGTAGGGGTCCAGCATGCGCTGGGGGTGTGCGAGGACCGGCCGGGAGCGGAACTGCTCCAGCCCGCGAGACTCGCGTGCGACCAGCGCCTCGAGCGCCGCTCGCATGTCCCGTCGCGCCTGGTCCACTCCGGCGTGCTCCTGCGCCGCATCGGGCACGATCCGCTTGCCGGCGTCGGTGGGCGTCGAGGCCCGGTAGTCGGCGACCAGGTCGAGCACGGGGGAGTCCTTCTCGTGCCCGATCGCGCTCACCAGGGGCGTCGCGCACGCCGCGGCCGCCCGCACCACCCGCTCGTCCGAGAAGGCGATGAGGTCCTCGAACGAGCCCCCGCCGCGCGCGACCACGATCACGTCGACATCGTCATGCGCGTCCAGATCCGCGATGGCCTCGCTCACCTCCCTGACCGCGTGCTGGCCCTGGACCGAGACGCGGCGGATCTCGAAGCGCACCGACGGCCAGCGCTGCGTGGCGTTCACGACGACGTCGTGCTCCGCCTCGCCTTGAGTGGCGCAGACGAGCCCGACGGTGCGGGGCACGAAGGGCAGCGGCTTCTTGCGCTCGGCGTCGAACAGCCCCTCTGCCGCCAGCGCCTCCTTGAGCGCCTCGATGCGCGCGAGCAGGTCGCCCACCCCTGCGTGGCGGATGTCGGCGGCGTCGAGTTTGAGGGCGCCGGACCGGGCCCACCACCGCGGCCGCGCCTGGAGCACCACGCGCGAGCCGTCGTCGAGGGACGTGCCCATCCGGTCCACGACCGAGGCGAGCGCAGAGACGCCCAGGGTGGCGTTCTCGCTGGGGTCGCGCAGGTCGAAGAAGACGAGGTTCTTCCACCGCGACGGCCGCAGCACCTGGCCCTCGACCCAGACTGGCCCCATGCGGTGCACGTACTGGCCGATCTTGCCGGTGAGGTGATGGACGGGCCAGGGCTGCTCGGCGGTGGTGTCGGCTGCCGTGCCTGGGAGTTCGGCGGGCGCCGGGCGGGAAGCATCGGGGCCGCGCGAAGCGTTGTCGGGGGAGAGCAAACCGTCGGTCACGCCTTCTAGCGTGCCACGTAGGATGGAGCATATGCCTTCCACACAAGACAAGCGTGTCCTTCTCGCCGCACCGCGCGGGTACTGCGCCGGCGTGGACCGCGCCGTCATCGCGGTCGAAAAGGCCCTCGAGATGCACGGCGCCCCGATCTACGTCCGCAAGGAGATCGTCCACAACAAATACGTGGTCGAGACTCTGACCGATCGCGGCGCGATCTTCGTCGACGAGACGGACCAGGTGCCCGAGGGCGCCCGCGTGGTGTTCTCGGCTCACGGCGTCTCGCCTGCGGTCCGGGACAGCGCCGATGCGCGGGGCCTGGTGTCCATCGATGCCACCTGTCCCTTGGTCACCAAGGTGCACAAGGAGGCCATCCGATTCGCGCGCGAGGACCAGACGATCCTGCTGATCGGCCACGACGGCCACGAAGAGGTCGAGGGCACCGCCGGAGAGGCGCCCGAGCACACCATCGTGGTGAACTCGCCCGAAGAGGCGGATCGCGTGGTCGTGCCCGATCCCGACAACGTCGTGTGGCTGTCGCAGACCACGCTGTCCGTCGACGAGACCATGGACACCGTCCACCGCCTGCGCGAGCGGTTCCCGAACCTGCAGGACCCGCCCAGCGATGACATCTGCTACGCCACCCAGAACCGCCAGGTGGCCGTGAAGAAGCTCTCGCCCGAGTGCGATCTCGTGATCGTGGTCGGCTCCGCGAACTCGTCGAACTCCGTGCGGCTGGTCGAGGTGGCGCTGCAGGCCGGCGCCCGCTCGTCCTATCGCGTCGACACCTACAAGGAGATCGACGAGGCCTGGTTCGAGGGTGTGACGACCGTGGGGCTGACCTCCGGCGCGTCGGTGCCCGAGATCCTCGTCAAGGACGTCATCGGCTTCCTCGCCGAGCGTGGCTACGAGACGGTCGAAGAGGTGCGCACGGCGACGGAGGACCTGATGTTCTCGCTCCCGCGTGAGATCCGTGCCGACATGAAGGCCAAGGAGGCCGAGCGCGCCATGCAGGCGTAGTTCTACCCACGCTTCTCCGCCTTAGCGTCCCAGTGGTCGCTCAGTGTCGGAATCGAGGCGTCGGCGTATCCCAGAGGGCACTCAGTGACGGTGAGAGTGCGCAGGGCTAGGTGCGGTCGGTGAGCTCCGGGGCGCTCAGCTCACGCGGCTCGGTCGCGACCTGGTCGACCTCGGGCAGAGGCGCGTCGATCTGCTGCATGTCGCGGAACTTGCGGGCGCTCACCAGCACGCGCGACTCGAGCGACGCAACCGTCTGGTTGTAGGCACGGCTCGCGCCCTCGATCGCACGTCCCACCTTGGCGAGGTGCTCGCCCATGGTCGACAGCCTGTCGTACAGCTCCTTGCCCGTCGAGAGCACCTCCTGCGCGTTCTTGGCCAAGGCGTCCTCCTTCCACGCGTGCGCGACCGTGCGCAGCATCGCCACGAGCGTGGTGGGCGTCGCGATGAAGACCCGCTTGCCGTACGCATACTCCTGCAGGTCCCCGTCCTGCTCGAGCGCCGACTGATAGAAGGCCTCTGACGGCACGAACATCACCACGAACTCGGGCGAGGACTCGAACTGCTCCCAGTACTTCTTGGCCGCCAGTTCGTCCACGTGCTTGCGAATGTGACGCGCGTGAGCACGCAGGCGGTCGGCGCGCACCTCTTCATCGTCGGTCTCGAACGCCTCGATCAGCGCGGACAGCGCGACCTTGGAGTCCACGACGATCGTTCGGCCGCCGGCAAGCTTGACGGTCAAGTCCGGCCGCTGCAGCCGTCCCTCGCCATCGCGCACCGAGTCCTGCTCGGTGAAGTCCACGTGCTCGACCATTCCCGCGAGCTCGACCACGCGGCGCAGCTGCACCTCTCCCCAGTTCCCGCGCACGTCTGAACGGCGCAGCGTGTTGATGAAGTCGGAGGTGCGCTTGTCGAGCTTGTCCGACGCGGCGAGCATCTGCCTCACCTGTTCCGACAGCTGCGCGTGTCCGCTCGCACGGGCCTTGTCCGCCTCGGCCGTCTGCCGCTGCACCACGTCGAGGGCCTTCGCCATTGGCTCGACGAGCTGACGCACGGCCTGCTCGCGCTTGGCGAGCTCCGCCTCGCCCGCCTGGCGCTCGCGCGCGAGCCGTTCGCGCGCCACCTCGAGCAGCGACTCCTGGCTCGCCTTGAGGGTCTGCTGGGACAGCACCGCGAACTGCTGGCGCATGGTCTCCTGGTCTCCGCGCACCTGCGCGACGTAGCGCTCGTGCGCGGCGGTGAGATCGGCCTCCCGCTGGGCCCACGCATCGGCCTGCTGTCGCGCTTGCTGCTCGAGCATCGCGACGCGCTCCCGCGCGATCGCGGCCTGGGTCTGGGCTGCCGCCGAGCGACGCGCGGCGAGCAGGTAGCCCGCCGCCAGCCCAGCGAGGAGCGCCGATGCGGCGATGAGGATCTCAACCATGGCACCACGCTCCCACTCGCGTGTGACATGCCCAGGCCGACCCGCGCATCGGGCTCACAACGCGGTTGCGGAAACGCACGACGTTGGTCCCAGTTCGGCGCTCAATGCGCACCTAGGATGTGGTCTTAGTCACATTTTGGGCACGAATATCGGTACGAGCAGTACCCGAAACACGATCGTTACCGAACTTTTCGTACCCTGGACGGCACCGCGGGGAAACTCCCCGTTGCCTTCACGCCCGTGTATGCGCTCGAACCCCGGGTCGACACACGTAGGCGTGTGAAGTGAGAGGACACAGAATGAAGCTCGGCAAGATTGGGAAGGGTGCCGCCGTCGTCGCGATGGCGAGCCTCGCCCTCGCCGCATGTACTTCCGAGGACCCGGAGGGCGACACGACGCCCGAGACCTCGGCTACTGAATCGGCCCCGACCGGCGGTACCAACGACGACACCATCTACTTCTCGGCCGGCGAGGTCGAGTGGAACGGGTACAACGACCTCACGTCGGCGACCTATTCCACCTACAACTCGGTGGTCAATGAGCGCGTGCGCTCGGGATTCACCTACTTCGGACCTGACGCCTCCATCCAGATCAACGAGGATATGGGCAATGTGGAGCTGGTCTCCGAGGACCCCATGGTCGTCGAGTACACCATCAACGATGACGCCGTCTGGTCCGATGGCGAGCCCATCAAGTACGAGGACGTCCTCATGACGTGGGCGTCGCAGTCGCTCACCGACGGCGAGAACGAGGACGGCAACCCCGTCGCCCTGTTCGACCACGTCAGCGGCCTCGACTACGGCGACCGCGTGCCCGAGGGTCCGCAGGGTGAGCCCGGTGGCAAGTCGTTCACCATCGAGTACACCAACCCGTACCCCGACTACCTGCTGACCACCGTCATCGACTTCCCGGCCCACGTGGTGGCGGAGCAGTCCGGCATGACGCTCGAAGAGATGGTCACGGCGATCCAGGCTGGCGACGTCGAGGCGATGCGCCCCGCCGCCGAGTTCTGGAACACCGAGTGGATCTCCAGCACGCCGGGCGAGCTGCCCGATCCGTCGATTGCGCTGTCCTCGGGCCCGTACACGTACGGTTCGTGGGAGGCTGGCCAGTCGATCACGCTGGTGCCGAACGAGAACTGGTGGGGCGACGCTCCCGCGACGCGTGAGCTCGTCTTCCGCTTCGCATCCGCCGACTCGCACGTGCAGGCTCTCGCCAACGGCGACCTGAACGTGGTCGAGCCGCAGGCCACCGTCGACACGATCGACCAGATCGAGGCGCTGGGCGAGTCCGTCACGCTCGGCACCTACCAGACGCTGATCTGGGAGCACCTCGACATCAACCGTGGCGAGGGCGCGGCCCTCGGCGAGAGCGCCGAGCTGCGCGAAGCGTTCGCCATGTGCGTGCCCCGTCAGCTCATCGTCGACAACCTGATCAAGCCGATCAACCCCGACGCGACCGTGATGAACGCTCGCGAGGTGTTCCCGTTCCAGGACACCTACGACGAGGTCGTCGACGCGGCCTACGACGGTCAGTACGACGAGGTCGACATCGAAGGCGCCTCGGCGCTGATCGCCGAGGCCGGCGTGGAGACCCCCGTCAACGTCCGCATCGGCTACTCGGGACCGAACCCCCGCCGCACCGACCAGGTGGCGCTGATCAAGGACTCCTGTGACCAGGCTGGCTTCGAGATCGAGGACATCGGCAACCCCGACTTCTTCGCCGCTGGAGGCAACCTCGACACCGGTGACTTCGACGTCGCGCTGTTCGCCTGGTCCGGCTCGGGCCAGATCACGTCCGGTCAGAACATCTACGCGACCGGTCGCCCGCAGAACTACCTCAACTACTCCAACGAGACGGTCGACGAGGCCTGGGACATCCTGACCTCGACGCTGGACACCGACGAGCAGCTGGAGCAGACCAAGATCATCGAGCGTGCGCTCTGGGAGGACCTCTACGGCATCCCGATCTTCGCGCACCCCGGTGTCGCGGCATGGGACTCGACGATTCAGAACGTCGAGCCCAGCTCCGCACAGTCCGGTATCGTGTGGAACGCTGAAGAGTGGGTTCGCTCCGAGTAGGCACGGACTGACCTTGCACTCGACCGGTGGGGAGGGGCACACGCCCCTCCCCACCGGTCATGCATGGGTGGTCGGAGCGTCGACGGTGACGCGACGAGTCGGTCGCGGACGCGCCTGACCACTCACCACGAGAAAGTTCTGCATCTATGACCAGGTTTGTCCTCAGACGGCTGGCTGTATCGAGCGTGATCCTGCTCGTCGGCTCGCTGCTGATGTTCGTCCTCACGATCAACGCCGGCGACCCGCTGGAGGATCTGAGGGAGTCGACCGCCTCGAACCGCGAGCAGCTCATCGAGTCCCGGATCGACAACATGGGTCTCGACCTCCCGTGGTATCAGCGCTACGGCCAGTGGCTCACCGGCGCCGCTGGCTGCATCATCGGACAGTGCGACCTCGGCACCGACCGCGCCGGCTCCGATGTCGGCGCGCTGCTGGAGCAGGCCGCCGGCTCGACTCTGCGCCTGGTCACCATCGCCACCTTCGCGGCGATCATCATCGGCGTGATCGTCGGCATCCTGACAGCCCTGAGGCAGTACTCGGGCTTCGACTACGCGGTGACGTTCCTCGCGTTCCTGTTCTTCTCCCTGCCAGTCTTCTGGGCAGCCGTGCTGCTCAAGGAGTACGGCGCGATCCGCTACAACGACTGGATGGCGGATCCACAGATATCCGTCACACAAGCGATCATCATCGGAGTGGTGATCGCGCTGATATTGCAGGCGATCCTCGGCGGCGGGCTGAGACGCCGGCTGCTCACCGCCAGCACGAGCGGCGCCTTCGCGATCATCGCCCTGCTGGTCTTCACGAACATCGGATGGTGGCGCAACCCCGCTCTCGGCATCGGGCTGGTGCTGATCGTGTCGACGGCCTTCGCCGTAGGGATCACCGCACTGATCACCGGCATCGACAACAGGCGGGTGCTGTACTCGACGCTCACCACCGTCGGCGTGGGCACCATCATGTTCTTCGCCGTCGGACCGCTCCTCGACGAGCCGAACTGGCTCATCCTCATCGGCCTGTTCATCTCCGCCATAGTGGTGGGCCTCGTGGTGGGACGACTGTGGGGCGGCTACTCGCGTGGCGTGGCGATGGCGCTGTCCGCGATCACCGCCGCCTTCATGGCGTTCATGACCGCCGCGGACCGGGTCGTCTATGCCTGGGCAGGGTTCCTCGACCTCAAGCCGCGACCAATCTCGACCATCGGATCGCAGACCCCCAACTTCGGCGGTGACTTCTGGGAGTCAACGCTCGACCTCGGCACCCAGCTGCTGCTTCCCACGATGCTGCTGACATTGATCTCGGTGGCCACCTACTCGCGGTACACGCGCAGCTCGATGCTTGAGACCCTCAACCAGGACTACGTGCGCACCGCCCGCTCCAAGGGCCTCTCCGAGCGCACCGTGATCGTCAAGCACGCGTTCCGCAACGCGCTCATCCCCATCACCACGATCGTGGCATTCGACTTCGCGGCCCTGATCTCCGGCGCGGTCATCACCGAGGCGGTGTTCGGCTGGAAGGGAATGGGCGAGCTGTTCCGCAGCGGCCTCAGCCACACGGACCCCGCGCCCGTGATGGCGTTCTTCCTGGTCACCGCGATCGCGGCGATCGTCATGAACCTCATCGCGGATATCAGCTACGCGTTCCTCGACCCCAGGATCAGGAGGTAGGGCCATGAGTGATCGTCCTGAGTTCGGCATGCCGGAGGGCCCTGTCGCGGCGCCGGAGAGCACGGTGGTCGACGGACCTGATCGCGAGCAGAAGTCCTACAGCCAGGGCCAGCTGGTCCGCCGCCGCTTCTTCCGTCACAAGGGCGCGATGGTCGCGCTGGGCGTCCTCATCTTCGTCACCCTGCTGGCGTTCACGTCGATCGGGTTCGGCCCCGTCCCCGGGTGGTGGGGCAAGAACTTCACCGACACGGGACCGATCCTCGATGGGGGCCGGCCCACGATCGGCTGGTTCACGCTCGGTGAGCACCCCTTCGGCCAGGATCAGACGGGACGCGACTTCTTCGCGTTGACGATGCGCGGCACCCAGATCTCGCTGACCATCGCCTTCATCGTGGGGCTGGTGTCGACGATCATCGGCACGATCATCGGCGCCATCGCGGGCTACTTCCGCGGATGGGCCGAGGCGTTCCTGATGCGCATGACCGACCTGTTCATCATCATCCCGCTGCTCGTGCTGGCCGCCGTGCTCGGCCGCATCGCCGGCGATCAGGGCATCGTGGTCCTGTCTCTCACGCTGGCGGCCGTGACGTGGACGTCGCTGGCCCGCCTGGTGCGAGGCGAGGTGCTGTCCCTGCGCGAACGCGAGTTCGTCGCCGCCGCACGGGCCATCGGAACGGGCTCGGGGCGAATCATCTTCCGTCACATCCTGCCCAACACCGTCGGCGTCATCATCGTCGCCACCACCTTCGCGATCGCCGCCGCCATCCTGCTCGAGACGGCCCTCAGCTTCCTGGGCTTCGGCGTGCAGCCGCCGGACATCTCGCTCGGCTCGCTCATCGACCGGTACCAGACCGCGTTCACCTCGCGGCCGTGGCTGTTCTGGTTCCCGGGCATGTTCATTCTCGCGATCGCGCTGAGCGTCAACTTCATCGGAGACGGACTGCGCGACGCTTTCGATCCACGTCAGAACAAGGACGGTCGCTGATGAGCACCACGGCAGACGTCAACACGTTCGAGAGTGAGCCCGCTCGGGGCGGACCGGTGCTGTCCTTCGACAACCTGAACGTGCAGTTCGGGACCGAGTTCGGACAGGTCCACGCGGTCAAGGGCATCTCGATCGAGGTGCACCCGGGCGAGGTCCTGGCGCTCGTCGGCGAGTCCGGCTCGGGCAAGTCCGTGACCTCGATGTCGGCGCTGGGGCTGCTCCCCGGCAACGCCAGGATCTCGGGGGACATCTCCGTGGCGGGCAAGGTGATCGGTTCGCTGAGCGACAAGGGCCTGCGCCAACTGCGGGGCAACGACGTCGCGATGGTCTTCCAAGAGCCCATGACGGCCCTCAACCCGGTGCTGACGGTCCGCACGCAGCTGACCGAGGCGCTCGAACTCCACGGCATCGCGTTCGGCAGGGCAGCCGATGCGCGGGCCATCGAACTGCTGCGCATGGTCGGCATCCCCGATGCCGAGAAGCGCATTCACCAGTACCCGCACGAGTTCTCCGGCGGGCAGCGACAGCGCATCGTGATTGCGATGGCGATCTCGTGCGACCCGCAGGTGATCATCGCGGACGAGCCCACGACCGCGCTCGACGTGACGGTGCAGGCTGAGATCCTTGACCTGTTGCGCTCCCTGAAGGATGAGCTCAACACGGGCATCCTGCTGATCACGCACAACATGGGTGTGGTCGCGGATATGGCCGACCGTGTGGCGGTGATGTATCAGGGCGACCTGGTTGAGTCGGGCAGCGCGCACGATGTCCTGACCCGTCCGAGCCACGAGTACACCAAGCGCCTGCTCGACGCCGTCCCGCACCTGGGCCGCCGCGGCGAGACGCCGCCGGTCGTGCAGGGAGATTCGCCGCGGTCGCTCGAGGTACGCGACCTCGTCGTCGAGTACCACCGCACCGGCAAGGAGCCGTTCCGGGCCGTGGACGGCGTCACATTCGATGTGAACCAGGGCGAGATCGTGGGGCTCGTCGGCGAGTCCGGATCGGGGAAGTCGACGATCGCCCGCTGTGTTCTGGGACTCATCCCCGCCGCGTCGGGCACCGTGTCGATCCTCGGCCAGGACATCACCTCCATGAAGCGCGCCGAGCTCAAGGCACTGCGCCGCCGGATCGGCGTGGTCTTCCAGGATCCCGCCAGCTCGCTGAACCCGCGGCTTCCCGTCGGTGACTGCATCTCCGAGCCGATGGAGGTCCACAAGATCGGCGACAAGGCCTCGCGCCGGGCCAAGGTGGCCGAGCTCCTCGAGGCCGTCGAGCTGCCCCGCAGCGTCGCGAACCGGTATCCGCACGAACTCTCGGGTGGACAGCGCCAGCGCGTGTCGATCGCCCGCGCCCTGTCTCTCGACCCCGAGTTCCTGGTCGCGGACGAGCCCACCTCGGCTCTCGACGTGTCGGTGCAGGCCTCCGTGCTGAAGATGTTCACGGCTCTCCAGGAGCGCTACGACTTCGGCTGCCTGTTCGTGAGCCACGACCTCGCGGTCGTCGACACGCTGGCCGACCGCGTGGTGGTGCTGAAGGACGGCGCCGTCGTGGAGCAGGGCGACCGCACCCAGGTGCTGAGCAACCCCACCGAGGAGTACACCAAGAGGCTGCTGATCGCCGCGCCGGTGCCGGATCCCGACGACCAGCTCGCGCGCCGCAAGGCCCGCTACGAGTTCATGAAGGAGGTCGGCGAGGAGGACCACGGCCTCCACGTCGAGCACTCGCCGGAACGTGGTGACGGTCCTCCCCAGCCGTTCAATGGGAGCCGCGTCATCGGAGGCGGCAACTAGTCCTCGTGCTCGGCCACGGCCGGTGCGCGGGTGTCAGTCAGTCCGGGATAGGGCTTCCATCCGGCCGATGCGCGGCTCGGACCGGTCTTGGCAGCACGGCGGCCTCGGGGGAGAAGGGCTCGGGCAGCTCGTCCGTTCCAGGGATGTGCACCTCGTCGCCGTTCGCGTCGGTGAGCGGCGGGCCGGCCACCGGAGATGGCGCGGGCAGGATCTTCTCCGACGCCAGGTGACTGGCCATCTCGGCCTCGCCGGGGTTGAAGATCGATCCGAGTTCGGTCATGGTCCGAGACTACGCCCGCCCCGTCTCGTCGGCACGGGAGATCTGCCCGTGCTCTCGGCAGGGTAGAGCCGGGGGTCAGTTCCGCAGCGGTGAGCCGGAGACGGCGAAGGTGATGCCGCCCATCTGGCCCGTCAGCAGCGGCATCGCTTCCTGAATCGCCGCGCGCACGCTGTCGAGCTGCAGCGACGCGCGATGCGCTTCGGCCGAGGTCCACAGCTCCGCGACGAACACGGTGTCCGGGTCGTCATCGTCGATGCCCACCTCATAGAGCAGGCACCCGGCTTCGTCGAGTTGGGGGTTGGGCCGGGTCAGAATTGCGACGACCTCGTCGCGCTTGCCGGGCTGGACGCCGAGGGTGCCTACGTTCGCGAAGGTCATGGTGCTCACGTTAGCCCGCCCTGCCGATCCGCACGAGGCGCCGCGGACCACTGAGGCGCCGGACGGCCCCACCCAGCCCCCGCATCGGCCGTCGTGGGCGGCGCACCGCGGTCAGAAGTGGCGCGTCGTGTCGAAACGGCGGCGGCAACTAGACTTGATCCCCGTGGCTCTCACTATCGGAATCGTCGGACTGCCCAACGTGGGCAAGTCCACCCTGTTCAACGCTCTGACGCGGGCGGAGGTGCTCGCCGCGAACTACCCGTTCGCGACGATCGAGCCCAACGTCGGCGTGGTGCCGCTGCCGGACGAGCGGCTGGGCCGCCTCGCCGAGGTGTTCAAGAGCGAGAAGGAGCTGCCGGCCACCGTGTCGTTCGTCGACATCGCCGGCATCGTCAAGGGCGCCTCCGAGGGCGAGGGCCTGGGTAACGCCTTCCTCGCCAATATTCGTGAGGCCGATGCGATCTGCCAGGTCACGCGCGCGTTCGACGATGCGGACGTCACCCGGGTGGACGGGTCCACCGACGAGGCCGGCGACCTCGAGACCATCTCGACGGAGCTGATCCTCGCGGACCTGCAGACCATCGAGAAGGTGTTGCCGCGGCTCGAGAAGGAGGTCCGCACCAAGAAGGGCCCCGCCGAGCTGCTGAACGCCGTGACGCAGGCCAAGGAGATCCTCGAGGCCGGACAGACGCTGTTCGCGGGTGCTGCCGCCGCGGGTCTCGACACCGCCGAGCTGCGCGAGCTCAACCTGCTCACCGTCAAGCCCTTCATCTACGTGTTCAACACGGATGATGCCGGCCTCATGGACGAGGACAAGAAGGCCCGGCTCGAGGCGCTGGTCGCGCCGGCCAAGGCGATCTTCCTCGACGCCAAGTTCGAGTCCGAGCTCATCGAGCTCGACGAGGAGGAGGCCCGCGAGATGCTCGAGTCGACCGGGCAGACCGAATCCGGACTGTCGCAGCTCGCGCACATCGGCTTCGACACCCTCGGGCTCCAGACGTATTTGACCGCCGGCCCTAAGGAGTCGCGCGCGTGGACCATCCGCAAGGGCTGGACCGCCCCGCAGGCCGCCGGAGTGATTCACACGGATTTCGAGAAGGGCTTCATCAAGGCCGAGGTGGTCGGCTTCGACGACCTCATGCAGTACGGCTCGATGGCCGAGGCGAAGGCCGCCGGCAAGGTGCGCATCGAGGGCAAGGACTACGTCATGCACGACGGCGACGTGGTGGAGTTCCGCTTTAACGTATAGCGTTATTGACGCGGCGCGTTAAGTTTGTCATGCTGGTCGTGTGATCCGATCGTTCGCAGACAAGGCGACCGAACGGCTGTGGCACCGGGACAAGGTGCCGTCGATCGATCCCCGTGTGCAGAAGGTTGCCCTCCGGAAGCTGACGCAGATCCATGCGGCCAGATTCCTCGAATCGCTGAGGGTGCCACCGGGAAACCGGCTGGAGCAACTCAAGGGTGACCGCGCAGGTCAGCAAAGCGTTCGAGTGAACGACCAATGGCGGATCTGCTTCACCTGGACAGAAGGAGGTGCTGAGGATGTCGAACTCGTCGACTACCACTGAGAGGTGGGCGCCCGTTCACCCTGGGGAAGTCCTCATGGAGGACTTCATCAACGGGTTCGGGATCACCCAGAACAAGTTGGCGGTGTCGATCGGTGTGCCGCCGCGGCGAATCAACGAGATCGTCCACGGCAAGCGCGCCATCACAGCCGATACCGCGCTTCGGCTGGGCCGGTACTTCGCCATCGACCCGCAGTTCTGGTTGAACCTGCAGTCTCACTACGAGCTTGAGCTCGCTGAGGACCGTTTGGCTAGCCAGATCGAGGCCATCACACCGCTGCAGAGCGCATGACAAGCAACCTTTGGCTCATCACGCGAGACGGTCCGGCTCCCGACGACGTCGCCCGTCGCCTACTGACGTTCCCCGAGTGGAGAACTGCTGAACGTTGAGGTGATGCGGGGCTGCCCCGGCGATGATTGACCGGGGGGGTCTGATCGCTCCCGCACCACTTGTGAGTTGAACGCGGTGCTGAGCGCCTGAACGGGACCGAGCTGTTGGTCGGCTACGGGACGCGGTGGAGTTCCGCTTCCACGTTTGAGGGCTGAGCATCGCGTGCACGAGGCGGCCGTGATCGGAACGTGCGGCCGCGGGTAGCCTCGGTGGATGAGTGTCTCTCCACCAGCCACGGTCACGCTCGGCAGCCGTTTCGCCCGGGAACTGCCGGAACTGTGCACGCCCTGGGAGGCGCAGAAGTTGCGTGATCCGCGGCTGCTGGTCCTCAACGAGCGGCTGGCCCACGAGCTCGGCGTCGACCCATCTGTGTTGCGCGGTCCCGACGGGCCCCTGTGGTTGACGGGCAACCTCGTGCCCGAGGGCGCCGCTCCGGTGGCCCAGGGCTACGCGGGGCACCAGTTCGGCCACTACTCTCCTCGGCTCGGGGACGGGCGCGCGCTGCTGCTGGGCGAGATCACGGGCGTCGACGGAGAACTCCGGGACGTGCACCTGAAGGGTTCGGGACGGACGCCGTACGCGCGCGGGGGCGATGGGCTGGCGGCGGTGGGCCCGATGCTGCGCGAGTACATCCTCAGCGAGGCGATGCACGCGTTGGGTGCCCCCACCACGCGCTCCCTGGCCGTCGTGGGTACCGGAAGCGCTGTCCATCGTGAGACGGAACTGCCCGGGGCCGTCCTGGCGCGGGTGGCCAGCAGCCATCTGCGCGTCGGGACCTTCCAATACGCGCGCGCCACCGGCGACGACGGCCTCTTGCGCAGGCTCGCCGATCACGCGATCGACCGTCACTATCCGGAGGTCGCGGGAGCAGAGCATCCGTACGTCGGGCTCCTTGAGGCAGTCATCACCGCCCAGGCGTCGCTGGTCGCCCGATGGATGCTCGTGGGCTTTGTCCACGGCGTGATGAACACGGACAACATGACGATCTCCGGCGAGACCATCGACTATGGGCCGTGTGCGTTCATGGATGCCTACAATCCGGGCGCGGTCTACAGCTCCATCGACCAGGGCGGACGCTACGCCTATGCCAACCAGCCGCTGGCGGCCCGGTGGAACCTTGCCCGGCTCGCGGAGGCGCTGCTTCCCCTGCTGCACGAGGATCAGGAGCAAGCGGTGGCCATCGCCACCGAGGCGCTCGGCGGCTTTGACGACGAATACGACGCCGCCTGGTCGAGCGGCGCGAAGGCCAAGATCGGACTGCGAGACCACGTCGACGGCCACACCGCGTCCGGGTTGGTGAAGGAGCTGTTGGCGCTGCTTGAGGCGCACGAGGTCGACTACACCCAGCTCTTCCGCAGCCTCAGCCGCGCCGCCTCCGGTGCGCCCGAGCCGGCGCGGGAACTGTTCGGCGACCCCGCAGAATTCGACGGCTGGCTGGAGCGCTGGCTGCCGCATCGGCCCGATGCCGCACTGATGAACCAGGTCAACCCCGCCTATATCCCCCGCAACCACCTCGTCGAGGAAGCCCTCGCATCGGCGACCGATGGAGACCTCGAACCCCTGCATCGGCTCGTGGACGCCGTGACCCGCCCCTACGAGGAGCGGACCGGACTGGAACGGTATGCCGCCGGGGCGCCGGAGGACTTCGGGGCCTATCAGACGTTCTGCGGAACCTGAGGCTGTTCCGGAGGCCATACGAGCCGCCGCTTGCTCGAGTAGTCGCACCGGCTGCCATCGATCGGGTCAGTGAAGCGCAGGCGGCGAGCGATCAGCTGCAAGGGCCGTGTGAAGTCGCCCGCCTCGACCTCCTGCACGTGTGGATACAGTGTGTCGCCCACGATCGGGACCCCCAGGTCAGCCATCTGTAGGCGCAGCTGATGAGTCTTGCCCGTCGCCGGCGTGAGCCGATAGCGCGCGTGGCCACCGCGGGTCTCCAACAGCTCCACGAGCGTCTCGGCGTTGGGTTCGCCCGGCACCAGCTCGGACTGCATGACGCCCCGCCGCTTCTCGATCCGGCCAGTGAGCCGGCGGGGAAACTCGAGCGCGGCGTCGTACGGGGCGATGGCCTCGTATGTCTTGAGCGCGAGGCCCGACTGGAACACCCCCTGATAGGCCCCGCGGTACTCGCGGCGAGTGGACAGCACCAGCACTCCTGCGGTCAGGCGGTCCAGCCGATGCGCGGGGGCCAGTTCCGGCAGGTCCAGCGCCAGTCGCGCCTTCACGAGCGCGGTCTCCTGCACGTGGGACCCGCGCGGGGTGGTGGCCATGAAGTGAGGCTTGTCCACCACGACGAACCGGTCGTTCACCTCGAGAACGTCAAGAGGGAAGGGCACCGCGGTCTCGGGCGCGAGCGGGCGGTGGAACCACACGAACGTGTGGGGCCGGTAGGGCTCGTCGCCGTCCCACGGGCGGCCCGCCTGGTCGACGAACTCTCCCGCCTCCAGCATCCGCGCGACCGGAGCGTGAGCTGGCAGGCGCGCGCTCAGGAAGTCGCGCATCGTCTCCCACTGAGGGCCATCGACGTCGACTCCAGGCGTGCGGATCCACGCGGCGTCAAGCCCGTGACGCTGGGGAAGAGGCGAGCGCGGCGGCATCAGGCGGGCGCTGAGGATCGGGACGAGGTCACGACGAGCATCGTACGGACAGGGGCCGCGACGGGGCCCACCAGCGACTCTCCAGGCGAGTGGCGGAACAGACCACTGCCGTGCGGCCGTTACACCTGCCATGGTCCCGAACAGTGTCAACGCCGTGAACGAACCCGACTGGGCAGAGCACGCCATCTGGTGGCAGGTGTTCCCGCTGGGGTTCACGGGGGCGGAGACGTCCGCCACTGCGGAGCCCGCCGAACCCCACCGGCTGCTCGACCTGATTCCGTGGCTCGACTACGTCGTGGAGCTCGGAGCCTCGGGGCTGGCGCTCGGCCCCATCTTCGCGTCCGAGACCCACGGCTACGACACCACCGACTACTTCGCGATCGACCCCAGGCTCGGGACGGACGAGGACTTCGATGCCCTCGTCACTGAGGCTCATGGCCGCGGGTTGCGCATCCTGCTCGATGGCGTGTTCAACCATGTGGGGAGGTCGTTCGGTCCGTTCCAAGAGGCCCTGGCACAGGGGCCGGCGGCCGATGCGGGGGCGTGGTTTTCGCTGCAGTGGCAGGCGGGTGCGGCGCCGGGGGATGAGCCCGACTACCGCGACTTCGAGGGGCACCATCACCTCGTGGCGCTCAACCACGAGGAACCGGCCGTCGCCGACTTCGTCGTCGAGGTCATGGAGCACTGGCTGGCGCGGGGCGCCGACGGCTGGCGGCTCGACGCCGCCTACGCGGTGCCCTCATCCTTCTGGGGTCAAGTGACCTCGCGCGTGCGGCAGCACCATCCCGATGCCTACTTCGTGGGCGAGTACATTCACGGCGACTATGCGGCGGAGGTCGAGACCGGCGGCCTCGATTCCACGACCCAGTACGAACTGTGGAAGGCGGTCTGGAGCTCGCTCAACGACGCGAACTTCTACGAGCTCACGTCCGCGCTCGAGCGTCACAACGACCTCCTCGCGACCTACGCGCCGCTCACCTTCATCGGCAACCACGACGTGACCCGCATCGCGAGCAAATTGTCCGACCCGGAGCTGCTTCCTCACGCGGTGGTCGTGCTGCTCACCGTCGGTGGCACGCCGTCCATCTACTACGGGGACGAGCAGGGCTACCGGGGCGCCAAGGAGGAAAGAGAGGGCGGAGACGACGAGATCAGGCCGGCCTTTCCGCCGTCCCCCGACGACCTCTCGCCGGAAGGCAAGCCCATTCTCGTGCTGCACCAGGAGCTCATCGGGCTCAGGCGCAGGCACCCGTGGCTTCACCGCGCGACCACCGAGGTCCTCCACCTGTCGAACGAGGTCCTCGCGTACCGGGTCGCGTCCGATGACCACGCGCTCGTCGTGGCGCTGAACCTGTCGCACGAGCTCCAGCAGGCGCCCGTCGCCGGAGGCGGCGCGGTCCTGGCCGGAGAAGCGGCCATCGACCCGGGCGCGGACACGGCGGAGGTTCCGGCACGAGGCTGGGCCGTCGTCGGCCCGGCGCCCGTGACAGTCTGACCCGATGGACATCAGTTACTTCTGGACCGGTTGGTCCCCCATCTGGCACACGCTGCTGGTGGGCACGGTCGGCTACCTCACGCTGGTCATCCTCTTGCGCGGCACGGGGCCGCGCACGATGGCGAAGATGACCCCGCTCGACTTCATCATCGCGGTGACGCTGGGATCGGCCTTCGGTCGAGTCGTCACGGCCTCGAACGTGAGCCTCGCCCAGGCTGTCGTGGCGCTGGTGCTGCTGGTCGCCGTGCAGTGGGCGCTCGCGACCCTCCGCGCCAAGTGGCCGGCGATGCGCAAGGTTCTCGATGCGCCCCCCGTCCTGCTCTACTACCAGGGCGACTTCCAGTCGAAGGCCCTGCACAAGCATCGGCTCACCGAGGCGGATGTGCACTCGGTGGTCCGTCAGTCCGGTCACGGTTCGCTCGAGGGCGTGCAGGTGGTGATCCTGCACCAGGACGGATCGCTGGGCGTCATAGCCGAGGGCTCGATGGGCGACGGTTCGAGCCTGCTGCCGTTCGTGGAGCGCAATCAAGGAGACTCCGGAAGCCCCACCGAGAAGCCACGGCACGCCGCACCAGGGGAGTAACCTCCCGGCATCTACCGTTGACCCCACATGCAGTGGGCGCCGGCGAGAAGGAGGCACGCGTGAGCAGGGTGCGAGACAGGGCAGGCAGGATGGCGGGCAGGCGCCGGCATTCGAGTCCGCCCACGGCCGATGCGGTCCACGGCTCGGACGAGCATGTCACCCGGTTCGTCACCGACGGCCAGGTATCGGAGGCGCCTGAGGGCGCGACGGCGGCCGATGCGCGTGCGTTCGGAGACAAGACGCCTGCGCAGATGGCGCTGCTGCTGTACCCGGACCCGAGCGAGACCGCGATCCGCGACCTGGCCGACGCCTGGGACCTGCACCCGATCCTGGTTGAGGACCTGTTGCACGCGGGCCAGCGCCCCAAGCTCGAGCGCTACCGGGATGTGCTGTTCCTGGTGGTCCGCTCCGCGCACTACGACGACGAGCGCGAAGAGGTCGACCTCGCGGAGTTCCACGTGCTCGTGCGGCCGGGAGCGGCGGCCGTCCTGTGCCAGGACGGCGTCTGGATCGACGGCACCACGGCCGATGCGCTTGCTGGCTCCGGCGCGGATGCGGAGCGCATCCTCGGCTCGCTGCTCGACGGCGATCTGCTGCATCTCGGCCCCGAGGCGATCGCCTACCGCTTGCTCGATGCGATCGTCGACGGCTACGCGCCGGTGCTGCACGAAGTAGGGATCGACAAGGAGCAGATCGAGCGTCAGGTCTTCAGCGGGGACCCTGCAGTCGCCGAGCGCATCTACCGCCTCACCCAGGAGGTCATCGACGTCCAGCACGCGACGTCCTGGCTGGTCGAGGTGCTGGGCGGGCTTCGCAGCGGCTTCGACAAGCACGAGGTCGCCGAGGACCTCCAGACCTACCTGCAGGACGTCGCCGACCACCTCGACCGCATCGGCGCGCTGATCGCCGAGTACCGGGAGGCGCTCACGCAGATCCTCAGCGTGAACTCGACCCTCGTGGCCGAGCGGCAGAACGAGGACATGAAGAAGATCTCCGGCTGGGCGGCGATCCTGTTCGCGCCCACGCTCGTCGCCGCGATCTACGGCATGAACTTTCAGAACATGCCGGAGCTGCACTGGTCCTTCGGCTACCCGCTCGCGATCGCGGTCATGGTCGCGTTCTCGATCGGCCTCTATCGGGTGTTCAAGGCCAAGCGCTGGATGTGAGGGCACTTGACGCACGTCAAGGCGCGTCGACCGCGGTCTCCGTAGCGTCAAGGGTGAACCCAAAGAAGGAGAACCCCATGCTCGCCACACGCATCACCAATCTGCTCGCCTCGTTCAAGCCCATCACCGTCGAGGCGCACTGCGACACCGCCGATGGCCCCGCCGTCACGAGCGGCCGCAAGGCGTTGGACACCGGCAACATCAACTATGCGCTCAAGTGGATTCCGGCCGACGGGGAGGCCGAGCTGCGCGAGGTCTTCGACAAGGCGATCGAGGTCCGCACCCTGGGGACAGACGCCGCCGACCTGTCTGACCGGCTCTTCCTCGAGACACTGGTGCGCATCCACCGGATGGGGGAGGGGGTCGCGTTCACCGGGATTCAGGCTCCCGGCACCGAGGTAGACCCAGTGGTGACGGCAGCGGACGAGGCGATCCGTCTCGGCACAGACGCGGCGCTGCTGCCCATGGTGCCCACCGACCGACGCGCGGAGCTCGACAAGCGCTTCCTGGCAGCGATGGAGGTCAAGGACTTCGACGTGGACGATGTCGTGGCAGGGCGTCGCTACCTCGCGGCGTACGTCGACTTCTTCAAGTATGCCGAGGGCGAGGACCACGATCACGCTCACCACGCGGCCCACGCTCACCAGCACTGAGGTGCAGCGGTGACGCGTCTTGCCAGGGTCACGGGGGAGTCGATGAGCCCCACCTACCGGACGTCAGACCTGCTGTTCACGCGGCCGGCTCGACACCCCGGTGCCCCTGCAGGCCGCGGTGACGTCGTGGTGCTTCGTCACAACGGCCGCCGCATGGTCAAGCGCGTGATCGGTGTGCCGGGCGACCTGATCGAACTCGAGGCGGGCCAGCTGGTGGTGAACGGCGACGCCCTTCGCGGTGCACTACGGGTGCGGGGTGCCTTCACTCAGACCTGGTCGGTCCCGGTCGCCCACTACTTCGTGGCGGGCGACAACCCTGCGGCGTCGGAAGACTCGCGGGTCTGGGACCAGCCCTTTGTCGCCTTCGGGGGCATCGCGGCGGTGGTCGTCCGGCGCTTGCCCGGGAGGCGCCGCCGCGCCGTCACGCCCCGTCGGCCAACCGTTGCAGGAGCGCCGGCTGCATGATCGAGACCGACCGACCCTCACCCACGGAGATCAGGCCCCGGCTGGCCAGTCTCGCCAGTGCACGGCTGAGACTCTCCGGCGACGCGTCGATGACGGACGCGACGTCCTTCTTGGCCATCGGGAGCGTCACCACGCCCTCGCCTTCGAGCCAGGTGACGCGCAGGCCGAGCAGATAGCCGGCGAGGCGGCTCTCGATATCGTGAGAGCCAAGAGCGTTGAGGCGCTGCTCGGTGGCGGAGAGCCGCTCGCTCACCGTAGAGAGCATTCGCAGCGCGATCCCCGGATGCTGCCGCACCAGTTCCTCGAGGTCCTCGTGGCGGAAGACGCAGAGCTGGGAATCGTCCATGGCGGCGGCGTAGTCGTCGGGCGGACGGCCCGTAAGGATCGAAGTCTCGCCCGTGAAGTCGCCGGGTCCGAGTATCCGGACGATCTGTTCGGAGCCGTCGGCGGACAGGCGGAAGATCTTGAGCCGTCCCGTATGCACGACGAGCAGACGTGACGTGGGATCGGTCGCGGCATACGCGATCTCGCCCGTCGCGAGGTGAACTGGACGCGCGCGCCCCGCCACGGCCGTCTGGTCCTCTTCCGATAGGCCGGCGAACACGGGCACGCGCGCCACGCAGGTGTCTGGCATCTACGGCCCCAGCACGATCATGAGGTCCTTCTGGTCCTTGACGCGCTCATCGGCGTCCGGCGTCTTTCCGCCCGCCATGGCGAGCCCATTGCCGGATGCGGCCCTGCCGGTGTGTGCGTCGGTGGGAGTCCTCGCAAGTGAGCTCATGTGGTGCCTCCTCTCGCCGCCGGAACGTTCCTGTCACTTGCACCAACGCGGCAGCGGGGCGCCCCATTTCCCGGCGTGCGGCCGATGCGGTCGGTGTCCGGGTCGGGGACGTCGCCTGTGCGGTGGCGATGGTGTCATTGCGGTGTCAAAATGACACCATGGACATCACACGCTACTCCGAGCAGCTGCGGGCGCAGCTGGAGGCTGCTGCGGCGACCGGCACCCCGAAGGCGCGAGAGGCGGCGGCGCATCTTGTCTCAGCACTCGACCCCGCCATCCGTCTCACGCTCATGGAGGCGCTGGCCGAGGCCGCCGACGAGATCTCGCGAGAGCTCGAGCCAGGCGGCGTCGACCTGCGGGCTCGCGGCAAGGAGGTCGGCTTCGTCGTGACGGTGCCGCACCCGGGCCTGGCGGCGGAGGCGGACGCCGTCGCGGTCGCGGGCGCGCAGGCGGAGGTCGCGAGCCTCGCGGGCGATCCCGCGACTCGAACGACGCTGCGGATCCCCGACTCGTTGAAGGAGCAGGCGGAGGCCGCGGCCGCCGCGGAGGGGCTTTCGCTGAACTCGTGGCTCGTGCGCGCAGTCACGCTGCACCTCGAGCCGGCCGCGCGGTCCCGCAGGGGCCGGGCGGCGGCGCGCATGGCCGGTTGGGCGGACCGCGCGGACTAGCGCCGGCTCCGGAGTGGCCGCATCAGGACTCGTCGGCCTGCCGCGCACGAAATGCGGCCTGGGCGGCGCGGTTGGTGCAGGTCACCGAGCAGTACTTGCGCGAGCGATTGCGGGACAGGTCGAGCACGATCCCATCGCAGTCCTCCATCTCGCAGCGCCCGAATCGGCTCATCTCGTCCGCGCGGATCACATCGATCATCGCCATGGCGGTCTCGACCAGGATGCGCTCGTGAAGGGGTCGGTCGTCCGTGGTCGCGTGGATGTGCCAGTCGACGTCGCCGTGGCGCACCAACTGGGGGAGGGCGGCCTGCTCGGCGAGGATCTCGTTCACCAGCGGCACGGCGTCGTCGCGTGATGCGACGAACAGCGCGCGCAGCCGCGTCCGGATGGCGCGCACCAACTCGAGGTCGCCTGGCGCGGCCCGGGGCCCGGTGTATCCGAAGTCGGTCAGGAAGGCGTCGAGGGCCTCCGCGCTCACGAGCGTGTCCGGCTCGAGCTCGGAGTTGGCAAGAAACGCCGCCGACTCCAGGGCCTCGATCGTGTCATGGGCGAAAGGCATGTTGACACGTTACCAAACCGCGGATAGCGTCATGTGCCATGGCTTTGATGACTCATGACCTGACCCGCGAGCGCCTCGCCGCCGGCTTGGGATTCGCGCTCGCCTCCGCGGCGTCTTTCGGACTGTCGGGGTCGCTCGCCAAAGGCCTGCTCGAGGTCGGTTGGTCTGCGGGTGCGGCGACGCTCATCCGCGTCGCGATCGCGGCGGCCGTGCTGATCGTGCCCGCGATCATCGCGGTGCGTGGGCGCACTCACCTGGTGCGTCGTGCGTGGAAGATCATCGTGGCCTACGGGGTGTTCGCGGTCGCGGGCGCGCAGCTGTTCTACTTCCTCGCGGTGGGGTACCTGGACGTGAGCGTCGCGCTCCTCATTGAGTACACCGCCCCCGTCGCGGTGGTGCTGTGGCTGTGGCTGCGCCATGGCCACCGTCCCACCCCGCTGACGGTCGGTGGCGCCGCCATTGCGGCATTCGGTCTCGCGATGCTGCTCAATGTCTTCGGCGGAGGGCAGATCTCTATCATCGGCGTGCTGTGGGCGCTCGGCGCGATGGTAGGGGCGTCCGTGTACTTCATCATCAGCGGCGACGAGGGCAATGGCCTGCCTCCGATCACCCTGGCAGCGGGCGGACTGCTGGTCGCTCTCGTGGTTCTTGCGGCGGCTGGCCTCGCGGGCATTCTGCCGATGCGCTTCTCGACCGGCACCGTGAGCTTTGTGCAGTTCGACGCCCCCTGGTGGACCGTCGCGATCGCCCTGGGCGTCATCACCGCTGCGGTCGCGTACGTCACCGGCATCGCTGCCACCCGCCGGCTCGGCGCGAGGCTCGGATCGTTCGTGGCCCTGACCGAGGTCATGGCGGCGACGGCCTTCGCCTGGCTGCTGCTCGGCCAGGTCCCTGCCCCCGTTCAGGCCGCGGGCGCGCTGCTGATCCTGGTGGGCGTGGTCGTCGTGAAGCTGGGCGAGCGCCCGGCCGCGACAGTCGTCGAGTCCATGACCGAGGAGCCCACCCGCACGGACCCGCCGGCGCCCGTCCCGGTCTGAACCGACCGTAGGCTGGCGGCATGACTCACGCCACGTCGTTCGGCGCGGCAGCGGGGGACTACGAGCGTGGTCGGCCGGGATATCCGGCCGATGCGGTCGCATGGCTTCTTCCCGCCTCGCCCGGGTGCGTTCTCGACCTGGGTGCGGGGACGGGCAAGTTGACCTCCCTGGTGGCCGAGATCGCGGCCGAGGTCGTCGCGGTCGACCCGGACTCTGCGATGCTCGAGTCCCTCACGCGCGCCCTGCCGACTGTGGAGACGGCTGCCGGGCGCGCCGAGGCGATCCCGCTGCCCGATGCGTCCGTGGACGGCGTCGTGATGGGCCAGGCCTGGCATTGGGTCGATCCCGAGCTGGCCGCCGTGGAGATTGCGCGCGTCCTCCGGCCAGGGGGCACGCTCGGCCTGGTGTGGAACATCCGCGACAGCCGCGAGCCGTGGGTCGCGCGGCTCGGCGACGCCATGCGGGGCTCGGCGGCGGAGAAGCTCGTCGAGGGCGACGGGCCACGCGTGCCACCGCCGCTCGCCGATCTCGAACGCCGCACCTGGGAGTGGTCGCGCCCGATGAGCGCGGACGACGTGCGCGCGATGGCGCGCTCCCGCAGTCACTACATCACCGGAGATCAGCAGTACCGGGCGCAGGTCGAGCGCGACGTGGACGCGGTCCTCGCGGATGCGCCGAGCGCGCATGGCGAGATGTCCTTGCCGTACGTGACCCACGCCTTCCGGGCGGTGCGCCCGCACTGAGCCGGCTCGCGTCGCCCAAGCCGGCCCGCGCATCGGCCGTCCCGCGACGCCCAAGCCGGTCCGCGCATCGGCCGTCCCGCGACGCCCAAGCCCTCCCAGTTCCGCCCTCCCCGTCCGCGAGTGTCGATTTCTGTGCGGTTTGGCCGCCCGGAATGCACGTATTTCGACACTTGCGGAGGGAGAGGGGTGGGTTTGGGCGAGAAGGGTGGCCAAGGAGCGCGGGGTGGCTTGGGCGAGAGGGGTGGCTGAGGCGCGCGGGGTGGCTGAGGCGCGCGGGGTGGCTGAGGCGCGTGGGGCGGCTCAGGTGAGTGAGGCGCGCGCGGGGGCTGTCACCACGCGAAGTCGCCGTGCTCGAATCGCGCCGGACGCGCCTCCACCACCCAAGCGGGCCGGATGGCTCCGTAGATGTGGGGGAACAGCTCGCCGGTGCCGCCGTCCTCCTCGACGATCTCGACCCCGTCCGCGCGCACGGCCGACGGGTCGATGACCAACACCACGAGCTCCGCGTCGTCGTCGCCGTAGTAGCGCGATGCCACACGGTCCACCTGGTGCGGATGCGACACGTGGATGAATCCCTCGTCCGCGAGCGTCCGTCCGCGCGTGGACACCTCGTAGGTGCCCGTCTGTACGGCGGCCTCCCAATCGGACAGGCGGGCGATGTGGAGCAGTGGCATCCCGCCAGTGAAGCACGGCTCGGCGCGTGGGCCTGAGACGCAGAAAGGGCGAGCCCGCAGCGCGGACCCGCCCTGTCTGTGCTGACGTGGACTAGATCTGAGGGTCGGTGGTGGCGCCGGCGCCCCCCCA
>NZ_JBMDTW010000003.1:0-12557 GCF_048814985.1 Demequina pilifera | reverse complement strand
CCCCCCCCACCGCGAATGTCGCCGCGGTACCCGCCGTCCTCGACGCCCTTGTCCTCGATGTACTTCTTGAAGTCCTTGAGGTCGCCACTCACCATGGCATCGTCGACCTGCAGGGCCGCGCCCGCGGACTCGACAAAGCCCTCGGGGTCCCAGTCGAGGGTGAGAGTCACCTTGGTGACCTCGGCGCTGACGGACTCGAACTCGACCCGGCCGCCCTGCTTGAGTTCGCCGATGCTGTGCCACGCGATGTGGTCGTCGGCGACCTGGTCGGTGACCTCGGCGTCGAACTCGCGCTCGACGCCGGCGATCTTCGTCACCCAATGGGTGCGGGAATCGTCGATCTGGGTCACGGACTCGACCCCGGACATGAAGTGCGGAAAGGTCTCGAACTGGGTCCACTGGTTGTACGCCGTGCTCAGCGGAACGTTCACGTCGATCGTGCTCTGTGCCGTGGTCATTGTCGTACCTCCTGGGAATGAACTGCCACAAGGGCACTGCGCCCTCGCTGCCGTGGACAACGCCGCGGGGGGTTGGATTTATTCGCCTTTGACGCGTTCGCACACCGCGAAACCCGCTCGCGGGCGGTCACCGCTAGAATGGACCGTCGGCGCACCTGCGCGCCGCCACCCCTCCCTACGAAAAGAGTCCCCGTATGCCCGTGCGCTCCGACCTGCGCAATGTCGCGATCGTCGCCCACGTCGACCACGGCAAGACCACCCTTGTGGACGGCATGCTCGTCCAGGGTGGCGCCTATGGCGACCACGCTCACGTCGAAGACCGCGCGATGGACTCCGGTGATCTCGAACGCGAAAAGGGCATCACGATCCTCGCGAAGAACACCGCGATCCGGTACCTCGGAGAGGCCTCGGAGCCCGGCGGCGTCACCATCAACGTGATCGACACCCCTGGCCACGCCGACTTCGGCGGCGAGGTTGAGCGCGGACTGTCGATGGTCGACGGCGTGGTGCTGCTCGTCGACGCGTCGGAGGGCCCGCTGCCTCAGACCCGGTTCGTGCTGCGCAAGGCGCTCGCGGCCCACCTGCCCGTCATCATCGTCGTGAACAAGGTGGACCGTCCCGACGCCCGCATCAGCGCCGTCGTCGAGGAGACGCACGACCTGCTGCTCGGCCTCGCGTCCGATCTGCACGACGACGTCCCGGACCTGGACATCGACGCGCTCCTCGAGGTGCCCGTGGTGTACGCATCGGCGAAGGAGGGCCGCGCGTCGCTGAGCCAGCCGGAGGACGGCGGCATGCCGGACTCCGAGAACCTCGAGCCGCTGTTCCACACCATCATGGAGCGCATTCCCGGCCCGAGCTACGAGGACGATGCGCCGCTTCAGGCGCACGTCACCAACCTCGATGCCTCGCCGTTCCTGGGCCGCCTCGCACTGCTGCGCATCTTCAACGGCACGCTGCGCAAGGGCCAGACCGTCGCGTGGGCCCGCGCCGACGGCTCGCTGACGAGCGTCAAGATCACCGAACTGCTCGAGACCAAGGGCCTCGACCGCGTCCCCGCCGAGTCCGCCAAGCAGGGCGACATCGTCGCCGTCGCGGGAATCGCAGACATCACCATCGGCGAGACCCTCACCGACCTGGACGACCCGCGCCCGCTACCGCGCATCACGGTGGACGAGCCCGCGATCTCGATGACCATCGGCATCAACACGTCGCCACTCTCGGGCCGCGTCAAGGGCGCCAAGGTGACCGCTCGCCAGGTCAAGGACCGCCTCGACAAGGAGCTCGTGGGCAACGTGTCTCTGCGCGTGCTGCCCACCGAGCGTCCTGACGCGTGGGAGGTGCAGGGCCGCGGCGAGCTCGCGCTCGCGATCCTCGTCGAGCAGATGCGACGCGAGGGCTTCGAGCTCACCGTCGGCAAGCCGCAGGTGGTGACCCGCCAGATCGACGGCAAGGTCCACGAGCCGATGGAGCACATGACCATCGACGTGCCCGAGGAGCACCTGGGAGCTGTGACGCAGTTCCTGGCCGCCCGCAAGGGCCGCATGGAGTCGATGTCGAACCACGGCACCGGCTGGGTGCGCATGGAGTTCATCGTGCCCGCGCGTGGCCTCATCGGCTTCCGCTCGACCTTCCTCACCGAGACTCGTGGCACCGGCATCGCCTCCTCGATCGCTCACGGCTACGCGCCGTGGACGGGCGGGATCGAGTTCCGGACCAACGGCTCGCTCGTCGCGGACCGCACGGGGGTCGTCACGACCAACGCGCTGCTGCTGCTGCAGAACCGCGGCACGTTCTTCGTCAAGCCCACCGAAGAGGTCTACGAGGGCATGGTCGTCGGCGAGAACTCGCGTGGCGAGGACATGGACGTCAACATCACCAAGGAGAAGAAGCTCAACAACATCCGGTCGGCCACCGGTGATGAGCTTGAGCGTCTGACGCCGCCGCGTGTCCTCACTCTCGAGGAGTCGCTGGAGTTCGCCCGCGAGGACGAGTGCGTCGAGGTCACTCCGGCCAACGTGCGCATCCGCAAGGTGATCCTGGACCAGACCGAGCGCGCACGCGCGACGTCGCGGGCCAAGCGCCTGGACGCATAGGCCCGCGCGGGCGCATCGCCGGGGTGCGGCCGATGCGCGGGCTGGGTCAGGCATCGGAATCGTCACCTGTGACGGGGGTGCCCTGGTCTTGTCCGTCCGTGCACCTATCCTGGTACGCATGAAGGACTCCCTCGCCTACGTCGTGCTGCTCAGCGGCGGGCTGATCACCGCGACGGTCGGTGCCGTGGCGCACCGCACGTATCCACCGCTTGGGCTGGTGATGTGCCTGCTCATGGTGGCGCTCGGGGCGGCCTTCGCGCGCACCTGGCTCGCCTGGCCGGGCCTCGGGGTGTTCGCCGGCGCATGGATGACGATGACGTTCGTGTGGGCGCTGGAAGGCCCGGGAGGCTCAGTGCTGATCGTTCAGGACCCGCTCGGAATCGGCTGGCTGGCTGGCGGCTCCATCGCGATCGTGGTCGCCTCACTCCTGCCGTCCCGATTGCTGGTAGGTGGTCATGGCCCGCGGTAAGAAGAACGCCAAGCGACAGGCGGAGGAGGAGCTGGCTCGCAGCCGCCGCAACTCCGCCGCCCACCGCTCGTTGCGTCGACGCGCTCAGAAGGGTGCCGGTGCACGCTCGGCGCAGGTGGCGGACGGGACGCCGGACCAGGAGGACCTCCAGCAGCCGGCGGGCCCCGGCGGCGAAGCCGTCGAGAGCCCCGCGCCCGATCCCGAGTCCGCCCAGCCGGCATCGTCCGAGCAGCCTGAGGTCGAGCAGGACCACCAGTCTGCGGCCGAGGAGCCCGAGCACGAGCCGGACCGGCTGCCGACGAGCGAACTGACCGCACCCGCCTGGCTGGCCGCAGGTGAGGACGCGGCTTCCGACTCACCGGAGGAGTCCGACTCGGCACGCGACGGGTCCCCGGCGGACGAGGAGCCCGCTGACGTGGACGCACCGCGTTCCGACGAGCCGGACCAGCACCCAGCCGGTGTCGACGCCGGCCCCGGCGCGCCGGAGCGAACCTCCGTCTTCTCTCCGTCCTCGGAGATGCCGGTGCAGCACGCCGACGACGACGCCACGGCGGTCCACCCGGCCGTGGGTGACACGGAGGTGATGAGCCCCGTGGACGCGCAGTCCGACTCCGCCGCGACGGCGACGCCGCCGTGGTCAGCATCCGCAGAGCAGGACGGCGCCGACGACGAGTCGCGGGTCCCTTCTCGCAAGAGGCGTCGGGCCGCATGGGCGGTGCCGCTCGTGATCGCATTGATCGCCGTGCTGTACGTCGGCGCGCAGGCGCTGCTGTCGACGACCGTCCCGCGTGGCACCGAGGTGCTGGGGCTGGAGATCGGCGGCCTTTCGACGGCAGCGGCGACCGAAGAGGTCGCGGATGCTGCGGGCGGCATCGAGAGCGCCGACCTGGAGCTGCGCGCGGCCACGGAGTCGTTCGCTCTGCCCGCCCGCGACGCGGGGCTGTCCGTCGACGTCGAGGCCACTCTCGATCAGGTCACTGGCTTCACCCTGGCGCCGGACCGGCTGTGGGCCCACATCACCGGTGGCGGTCCGATCTCGCCCGAGACCGCGGTCGACGAGGACTCGCTCACCGACGCACTCGAGGCCGCGGCCGTCCAGCTCGACGGGCCCGCGCAGAACGCGGGAGTCACCGTCTCCGACGGCACGGTCGAGGTCGTGCCCGGCCGGTCCTCGGTCACGGTCGATCAAGAGGCGTCGGCGCAGCGCGTCCAGACCGCATGGCCGGCGGCGCAGGCGATCGACCTGATCGCGGACACCGAGCCTCCCGAGATCACCGACGAGGACGCAGCCGCCTTCGCGACGGAGCTCGAGACTGAGACCTTCTCCGCGCCCATCACTCTGGTGGGCGACGATGCCGAGGCGACCATCGAACCGGCCACGATCGCGGCGATGTCCAGGGTCGAGCCCGGCCCGGGCGGGCTGGAGCTGGTCGTGGACGGGAGCGCGCTCGCGGGCCGGATCGTCGAGGACAACCCCGCGCTCACCACTGACGGTGACAACGCCTCCGTGTCGTTCGACGACAACCACGAGATCGTGATCGACGAGGGGTCCCCCGGAGTCACCATCGACGGTGAAGCACTGGGAGCGGCGGTGCTCTCGGCCGCAGGAAGCGCCGAACGCATCGGCGAGCTGCCCTACACGGCGGCCGACCCCGAGGTCAGCGCCGAGGACCTGGGACTCGCCGACTTCCAGGAGGTCATCAGCTCGTTCGACACGCCTCTCACCGCGGACGCCGTGCGCACCGAGAACCTGCGCGTCGCCGCGGCAGACGTCGAGGGCGTGATCGTCCAGCCGGGTGACACCTTCGACCTCACCGAGGCGCTGTCTCCCATCAACGAGGAAGAGGGATATCGCGACGCGGGCGTGATCGTGAATGGAGTTCTCACCAGCGGAATGGGCGGGGGGCTGTCCCAGATGGCGACCACGGCCTACAACGCCGGCTACTTCGCGGGCTTCGAGATCCTCGACCACCGCCCCCACTCGGTGTGGTTCACGAGGTACCCGGCCGGCCGCGAGTCGACCCTCTACACCGGCTCGATCAACGTCGAGTTCCGCAACAACACCCCGTACGCGGCGGTGTTCAACAGCTACCTGGACGGCGGAAGCCTGCACGTCGACGTGTGGTCGACCGAGCACTTCGAGGTCACGACCAGCGCGAGCCCCAAGACCAACATCACCGAGCCGGGCGTGAAGGAGGTCTCGAGCGAGAACTGCGAGCCCAAGGGGCCCGGCCAGCCAGGGTTCACGATCACCAACACGCGTACGGTGTACCTCGAGGGGGAGGAGGTCGACCAGACCTCCAACACCTGGACCTACAAGCCCGATGACGCGATCGAGTGCGTCAGCGAGGATGAGGACGACGGCGACTCTGACTGACGTGGGCCGTACCGTCGCCCACGGTCGCGAGTGACTGCGCAAGGCTCTCGCGACGCTATGATGAATTGCCCGCAACACCCTCGAGTGGAGGAGACGAAGTGACGTACGTCATCGCATTGCCTTGTGTCGATGTCAAGGACAAGGCCTGCATCGACGAGTGTCCGGTCGACTGCATCTACGAGGGCGAACGAATGCTCTACATCCACCCCGACGAGTGCGTGGACTGCGGCGCATGCGAGCCCGTGTGCCCCGTCGAGGCGATCTATTACGAGGACGACACCCCCGACAAGTGGGCGGACTACTACAACGCCAACGTCGAGTTCTTCTCGGAGATCGGCTCTCCCGGCGGCGCCGCGAAGATGGGTCTCATCGAGCACGATCACGACCTCATCAAGTCGCTCCCGCCGCAGGCGTAGAAGGCTCGCGGGGCAGCCATGGGCCTCCACGCGCGCGCCCTGCCCGATTTCCCGTGGGACTCCCTGGTCCCCTACCGGGAGCGAGCGCAGGAGCATCCTGACGGCGTCGTGGACCTGTCGGTCGGCACTCCGGTCGACCCCACGCCCGCACTGATCCAGCGCGCCCTCGCCGACGCCGCCAACGCGCCTGGCTACCCGACCACGCACGGCACAGTCGAACTGCGCCGCGCCGTCGTGGACTGGTTCGCTCGCACGCGCGGCGTGACCGGAGTCGATCCCGACGCGGTGCTGCCGACGGTGGGTTCGAAGGAGCTCGTCGCCTGGCTGCCTGCGCTGCTCGGCCTGTCGCGGGGGGACGTCGTGGTGCATCCCGCAACCGCCTATCCCACCTATGCCGTGGGCGCGATCCTGGCGGGCGCATCGGCCGTCGCCACGGACTCCGTGGGCGACTGGGCGGAGCGAGACGACGTGAAGCTGGTGTGGATCAACTCGCCCTCGAATCCCACGGGCGCGGTGCTGTCACGCGAGGAACTGCGCGACATCGTGACGGCCGCGCGACGCATCGGCGCCGTGGTGGCGTCCGACGAGTGCTACGCGGCGCTGCCGTGGGCCGAGGGCTGGGTGCAGGACGGCGTGCCGTCGGTGCTCGACCCGGACGTGTGCGGCGGGGACCACACCGGGCTGCTTGCGCTGTATTCGCTCTCCAAGCAGAGTTCACTCGCGGGCTATCGAGCCGCCTTCGCGGCGGGCGATCCCGCCCTGATCGCGGACCTGGTCCAGACGCGCAAGCACGCCGGGATGATCGTCCCCGCGCCCGTGCAGGCGGCGATGACCGTGGCGCTGCGCGACGATCGTCACGTCGCCGCCCAGCGGGACGTCTATCGGAACCGGCGCGAGCTCCTGCTGCCCGCGCTGCAAGCGGCCGGTTTCTCGGTTTCTGGCTCTGATGCGGGGCTGTACCTGTGGGCCTCGCGTGACGAGAACTGCTGGGAGACCATAGAGTGGCTCGCGGAACGCGGCATCGTTGCCGCGCCGGGCTCGTTCTACGGCGTCGCGGGCGAGCGTCACGTGCGCATCGCACTGACGGCGACGAATGAACGTGTGCGGGCCGGGACTCACAGGCTTTCAAAAGACAGGTAAACTCGCTGTAAAGCGAACGCACAATGGCGCTGCGGCGCACGGGAGGTCCCTAGGTATGACACGAGCGGTCGATGCCCGACTCACAGTCGATGGCACCACGCGCGAGCTGCCGCTCGAGCGTTCCACGGTCGGCAACGATGGAGTGTCGGTCGCGACGCTCCTGAGCGACACCGGGCTGGTCACGGTGGACCCGGGCTTCATGAACACCGCGTCGTGCGAGAGCTCGATCACGTACATCGACGGTGACGCCGGGATCCTGCGCTACCGCGGGTACCCGATCGAGCAGCTCGCGGAGAATTCCACGTTCCTCGAGGTGTCGCACCTCCTCATCCACGGCGAACTGCCGACCTCGGACCAGCTCACGGCGCTGAACGAGCGGGTGGCCCGCCACATGCACGTGCACTCGGGCATCAAGTCGTTCCTCGAGGCCTTCCCCCGTGACGCTCACCCCATGGCGGTGCTGTCCGGAGCGACCAGCGCCCTGTCGACCTTCTACCCCGAGTCGGTGGGCCGCGGCGAGCACGAGATCGAGCTCGCGACCGTGCAGCTGCTCGCGAAGACCGCCACGGTCATCGCATACCTCCAGCGCCGCTTCACGGGCGGCGACCTGATCGAGCCCTCTCGCGAGGGCACGTACGTCGACGAGTTCATGCGCATCGCGTTCTCGGGACCGGACGGCTCGCTCGACATCGACCCGACGGTCCGCCGCGCTCTCGACCTGCTGCTGATCCTGCACGCCGACCACGAGCAGAACTGCTCGACGTCGACCGTGCGGATCGTGGGCTCGTCGCAGGCGAACATCTACGCCTCGGTCTCCGCGGGCATCGGAGCCCTGTCCGGCCCGCTGCACGGCGGCGCCAACGAGGCCGCTCTCGAGATGTTCGACCGCATCAAGGAATCCGGCGACACCGTCGAGCAGTTCGTGGCGAAGGTCAAGGACAAGGCGGAGGGTGCGCGGCTCATGGGCTTCGGCCACCGCGTGTACAAGTCGTACGACCCGCGCGGCGCGGTCGTCAAGGACGTCGCGAACAAGGTGCTGGCCGAGCTCGGCGGCAATGACGAGACGTTCCAGATGGCGCAGCGACTCGAGGAGATCGCGCTGTCCGACGAGTACTTCATCGAGCGCAAGCTCTACCCGAACGTGGACTTCTACACGGGTCTGCTGTATTCGGCGATGGGCTTCCCGCGTCAGATGTTCACGCCGATGTTCGCGCTGGGCCGCATGCCGGGCTGGATCGCGCACTACCGCGAGATGATCGAGGACCCGCGCACCAAGATCGGCCGCCCCCGCCAGATCTACACCGGTGAGGTCGCTCGCGACTACGTGGCGATGGACCAGCGCTGACGCTGGCAGGCCGCTTCCCCCGCTCCGATCCGGCTCTCCTGGAGGAGGGCGCTGTTCAGTCGGTGCGGATCGCCACCCTCGTGCCGTCTCCCGTCGGCACGTCGTCATCGTCGTCGCGCAGCCAGGCTTGATCCTGGCGCGCCGATGCGGTGACGCCCTCGGCGGCCGCGACCGCGACGGCCCAGTGCTGCAGCGCCGTCGCCATCGTCGCGGATGCACCCGGCGCGGTCAGCACGGTGGATGCGGTGTTCACGTCGCCCACCTGCAGGGACACGGTGTCACCGAAGTCGGCCGCCACACGGTCGGTGAACGCCCGTGCCGTGGTGGCCTCCGCGCCGCGGAGGTCGCAGTCGACCTGGCCGCCGTGTCCGGTGAGCGCTGAGGCCCACAGCCGCCCTTCCTCCTCGTGGTCCGCGTACGCGTCGGGGAAGCCCGAGCGCTGCACCGCCTGCGCGGCCACCGTGACGTCGAGTTCGCGCCAGTTCGAGATGTCGCGGAGCGCATCGTAGAAGCGGTCCGTCGAGTAGTACGGGTCGAGGATCTCCTCGATGGACCCCCATCCTTGGGACGGGCGCTGCTGGAACAGGCCCACGGAGTCGCGGTCGCCGTAGTCGATGTTGCGCAGCGAGGACTCCTGGATCGCGGTCGCGACGCCTATGGTCGCGGCGCGCGCCGGCAGCCCGTGCCGGATCGAGCCGGCGACGATGATCCCGATGTTGTTGGCCTGCTCCGCAGTCTTGGTGTCCGTCCGGTCGCCCAGCGTGACGGTGCACTGCCCGGAGGGGAAGACCTCGTCGCCGTACCGATCCCAGAGCCCGGGACCCCACACGATAGCGGCGCCACTGGCCACCACCAGCACTGCGAGCGCGGCGACGCCGCCGCCACGCCGCCGCCGTGCCATGTCAGTTCGCGTGCAGCGCCGCGTTGAGCGCGATGCCGTCGCCCTTGCGCGCCACCACCTCGATTGCGCCGGTGACGGAGTTGCGGCGGAACAGCAGGCCGTTCGTGCCGGCCAGCTCGCGGGCCTTGACCAGTCGCGGCTCGCCCGCATCGGTGGTCTGCCCGACGAGCAGCACCTTGGACCCGGCCGTCACGTAGAGGCCCGCCTCGACGATGCAGTCGTCGCCCAGCGGGATGCCCAGACCCGAGTTGGCGCCCAGCAGCGAGCGCTCGCCGATCGCGATGACCTCCTTGCCGCCGCCGGACAGCGTGCCCATGATCGAGGCGCCGCCGCCCACGTCGGAGCCGTCGCCGACGGTGACGCCGGCGGAGATGCGGCCCTCGACCATGGAGTGACCGAGGGTCCCCGCATTGAAGTTGACGAACCCCTCGTGCATCACGGTGGTGCCCTCGGCGAGATGCGCGCCCAGCCGGACCCGGTCGGCATCGGCGATCCGCACACCGGTGGGGACCACGTAGTCGACCATGCGCGGGAACTTGTCGACGCCGTAGATCGTGAGCGTCTGTCCTGCCGCCCGGAACCGCAGCCGGACGTCCTCGAAGCCCTGCACCGCGCACGGTCCGGCGGAGGTCCACACCACGTTGTTCAGCACGCCGAACAGCCCGTCCAGATTCACCCCGTGGGGCTGCACCAGGCGGTGCGACAGCAGGTGAAGGCGCAGGTACGCGTCGGTGACGCTGGCGGGCGGGGTGTCGAGGTCGATCTCGACGCTGACCGCGCGCACGGTCACGTCGCGCAGGGCGTCCTCGCGGGCCGCGTCGACAAGCGTTTGAGGGGCCGATGCGCCCTCGGGGGCGTCGCCGAGCGCGGGGGCGGGGAACCACGTGTCAAGCACGGCTCCGCTCGCGTCGATGGTGGCCAGTCCGAATCCGTGCGCTGCTCGAGTCATGCCTCCAGGGTAGTTGAGACAGGTGGCACGCCCTCCCGTGCGCCCTGGCAGGCGCTCGGTGACCGGCGGGGACGCAGCCGGGCAGTGCAACAGGGCAGTCAGAGGCGCATCGGCGCGTCGGAAGGTGCTGGCACAGCGCCGGATAGGCTGGCCGCATGCCAGACCTCGACCTGAACGCCCCCGTCGAGGAGCTCGCGCGCCTGCTCATCGACATCCCCTCGGTCAGTGGGGGAGAGCACGCGATCGCCGATGCAGTGGAGTCGGCACTGGCGGCCCTGCCGCACCTCACCGTGACCCGCGACGGCGACGCCCTGATCGCGCGCACCGAGACCGGCGCCGCGGAGCGGGTGATCATCGCCGGGCACCTCGACACGGTCCCGATCAAGGACAACGTTCCTGCCCAGTGGCACGACGATGGCGCGACGCTGTGGGGTCGCGGCTCCGTCGACATGAAGGCCGGGGTCGCGGTCATGCTGTCGTTGGCCGCCGCCCTCGAGCGGCCCGCGCGCGACATCACCTGGGTGCTCTACGACCATGAAGAGGTCGAGGAGACCAAGAACGGCCTGGGCAGGCTGTCCCGGCGCCACCCCTCGCTGCTCGAGGCGGACTTCGCGGTGCTGTGCGAGCCCACCTCCGCGGCGATCGAGGGCGGGTGCAATGGCACGCTGCGCGCGGACGTCACCATGCAGGGTCGCGCCGCTCACAGCGCACGCGCGTGGAAGGGCGTCAACGCCATCCATGCCGCCGCGCCGCTGCTGACGGCGCTCGGGGCCTACGAGCCCGCGGCGATCGAGGTCGACGGCCTCACGTACCGCGAGGGCCTCAACGCAGTCGGGATCCGCGGCGGCATCGCCGGCAACGTCATCCCCGACGCGTGCACGGTGACCGTCAACTACCGCTTCGCGCCTGACAAGACGCTGGCACAGGCGCAGGCCCACGTGGAAGGCGTTGTCGGTTCGGCCGGTCTGGGCGAGTGGAACCTGGAGTGGACGGACCTGGCCGCGGCATGCCGGCCCGGACTGGACGCGCCGCTGGCGCGGTCCTTCGCCGATGCGGTCGCGGGCACCGGTGCCGGCGCGCCTCGGGCGAAGGAGGGCTGGACGGACGTCGCCAGGTTCGGTGAGCTCGGCATACCGGCCGTGAACTACGGGCCCGGCGACCCCGAGCTCGCGCACGCCGACCAGGAGCGCTGCCCCGTGAGCGACATCCGCGCGTGCCGTGCCGGCCTGGCCGCGTGGCTGTCGAAGTGACCTGCACATCCCCGCACGTGCGATCCCACACCGAAGGAGTGCCTCGATGAAAGCCGAGTACCGCAAGGGCCCCGTCATTCTGCGCGGCCGAAACGTGCCGAAGTCCTCGACCTCGGGCAGGCTGCTGAGCGAGCAGGACCCACCCGACTGGCTGCACGACGACCCGTGGCGGGTGCTGCGCATCCAGTCCGAGTTCGTCGAGGGCTTCGGAGCGCTCGCGGAGCTCGGGCCGGCGATCTCGGTGTTCGGCTCGGCGCGGTCCAAGGCCGGCTCCCTGGACTACGACCAGGGCGAAGTCGCTGGTCGCAGGCTCGTCGAGGAGGGCTTCGCCGTCATCACCGGCGGCGGTCCTGGGGTGATGGAGGCCGCGAACAAGGGCGCGCACGAGGCGGGCGGAGTGTCCGTGGGCCTCGGCATCGAGCTGCCGTTCGAGCAGGGCGTCAATGAGTACGTCAACCTCGGGATCAACTTCCGGTACTTCTTCGCGCGCAAGACCATGTTCGTGAAGTACGCGCAGGGCTTCATCGTCATGCCCGGTGGATTCGGCACCCTCGACGAGCTCTTCGAGTCGCTCACCCTGGTGCAGACCCGCACCGTCACGCGGTTCCCGCTTGTGCTCGTGGGCCACGACTACTGGGACGGACTCATCGCGTGGCTGCGCGACACGGCCGTGGCCCAAGGCACCATCTCCGCGACCGATCTGGACCTGCTGCACATCACGGACGACATCGAGGAGGCGGTGAGCATCGTGGTCGACCACGCCATCGGCGAGGGCACCGGTCCACAGGTGCCGATCGAGGGACAGCCGGACGAGGGGATGTAGGGCGCTCGTCGCACGAGGGCGGCCCGACGCCGGATCCGGCCCCGATGGTTTGAGGGCTGCCCCTGGGTCGGCGTAGAATGGGATCTGGTACCGCGGAGCCCGCGGTTGGCGCGAGATCCCCGAGGAGAATCACATATGGCTGCGATGAAGCCCCGTACCGGCGACGGCCCCATGGAGGTCGTGAAGGAAGGCCGCGGGTATGTGATGCGCGTGCCCCTCGAGGGTGGCGGCCGTCTCGTGGTCGAGGTCAACGCCGACGAGGTCGCGCAGCTGCGCGACGCCCTGGCCGGTGCTCTGCCCGTCTCGCAGGACTAGGTGTAGTGCCCAGGGAGG
>NZ_JBMDTW010000002.1:511624-524673 GCF_048814985.1 Demequina pilifera | reverse complement strand
AGCATTAGCGTGAGACACGAGAACCTCCGGGTTAAGAGCGAAGAACTAGACAGCTCCACTCTGCCCGGAGGTTCTCCTCATCGCCCGGAACTCAAACAACGTCCCTGGGCACTACAACTAGGCGACTCCGCACAGGACTAGGCGAATCGCAGGACCACGCAGCCCTCAGGATCAGGCGAGCAGCCCTGCCCGCCCACTCCCGACGCGACGCGCCACTCAGGCGGCGTGCTTGACCGCGACGAGCAGGCCATCTCCGCTGGGCAGCAGCATCGGCTCGAGAGTCTCGTCCTGACGCACGGCCTTGAGCGTCTGGCGCACCGCCGTCGTCTCCTCGTCCCGCTGTGCGGGGTCGGGGACGCGGCCATGCCACAGTGAGTTGTCGATCGCGAGGATGCCGCCCACCTTCAGTAGCCGCACCGCCTGCTCGAGGTACTGCGGGTACTCGACCTTGCGGGCGTCGATGAGCACCATGTCGTAGCCGGCGTCCGTGAGGCGCGGCAGCACGTCGAGCGCGCGTCCCGTGATGAGGCGCGAGCGTGCGGGCGCGAAGCCGCCGGCCGCGAGCGTGCGGCGGGCGGCCTTGTGATGCTCCGGCTCGACGTCGATGGTGGTGACCACGCCGGCGTCGCCCATGCCTCGCAGAAGGTAGGTCGTCGAGATGCCCGCTCCCGTGCCGATCTCGACCACGGAGCGCGCGCCGGAGATGCGCGCCAGCAGCTGCAGCACGCGGCCGGCACCGGGATGAACCGGCACGCAGCCCAACTGATCCGCCGTGTCACGGGCCTCCAGCAGGACGGTGTCCTCGGGGACAAAGTCCTCGCAATATGCCCAGTTCGCGGCATCCGTAGTCATGTATCGCCTCCTGAGGGCATGGTATCCGTCACACGGGCGCACCGGCCGATGCCCCGCGGCGCTATCCGTGGGAACATAGGAAGACAGGTATCCGTTGCCAGATACGTGAAAGAGGGTGAGCTGATGATGCACGATGCGCAAACGACGCACGAGGCGCCTCAAGCGACCCCATTCGCGTCCGAGACTGCGAACCCGGAGTTGACCTGGGAACGCATTGTCGAGGAGCACTCTGGCCGGGTCTACCGGCTTGCCTATCACCTCACCGGCAACCAGCACGACGCCGAGGACCTCACGCAGGATGTGTTCATCCGCGTGTTCAACTCGCTGTCGCAGTTCAAGCCGGGCACGTTCGAGGGCTGGCTGCACCGCATCACCACGAATCTGTTCCTGGATCGCATGCGCCGCAAGAAGCGCATCCGGTTCGACTTCATGGCTGATGACGATGTCTCCGTCCCCACCTCCCGCAGCTTCGACCGCCACGAGCGCTCGGGCCAGCCGGAGGACGCTTTCGACATGTCCCACCTCGGCGACGACATCGTCGCCGCGCTGTCCGATCTGCAGCCCGAGTACCGGGCCGCGGTCGTGCTCAGCGACATCGAGGGGCTGTCGTATGAGGAGATCGCCGCCACGCTCGGCATCAAGATGGGCACTGTCCGCTCCCGACTGTCTCGCGCCCGTGCGAAGCTCCGTGAGTCCTTGGCTCACCGCGCGCCGGTGCGAGGTGGCGTGTGAGTGATCAGCACCTCGGCGACGACCTTCACGATCTCCTCGACCACCGGCTGAGCGCTGAGCGCACGGCGCGGGCGATGAGCCACCTCGAGCACTGCCCCGACTGCCGCATGCGCTGGGACGACCTGCGTGAGGCGCGAGAGGCGCTCAAGACGGCCTCGGCGGGCATCGACATGACCTTCGCGCAGCAGCTCCTCGATCGCGACCGCATGGCTGAGATCGCCAAGGGCGAGTCGCGCCACCAGGCACGCGCCGCGCGCGGACGCCACCGGCGGCCGATGCTGGCTGCAGTGATCATGCTCGTCGCCGTGACCACGGGGGTGGGGGCCGCGTATGTCGCCGGCGCCCCGGACGAGGTCTCTCTCGAGTTCGCCGAAGGCCCCGCGACGACCACCCAGGCCGCGGCCGCGGGCGACGTCACGTACGTCGCGGCGCAGACCATGCGCGGGGGAGACGCCCTGCGCTCCTGGGTCCACCCTGATTGGGAGGCCACGGGTCTCAAGCCCGTCGAGGGTGCGGTGCTGCGCACGCAGGGCGGCGACCTCGTGTTCGTCGCGACCATCCTCGCGAACCTCGAGCCCGTGGTCATCACCGAGCAGCACGGTCGGCTGTCGTCGGCATTCGAGGAGCGATTCGAGTCGCTGGACCTTGGCCACACGGTCGCGTACGTCGTGAGCGCTGAACCGCGACAGCTCGTGTGGCAGACGGGCGACGTCGTGATCTCCGCGACGTGCTCGTGCGCGCTGTCGACCCTCGAGGCCGTGGCCGCGTGCTTCCCCGCGCAGGGGGAGCCCGGCTTCGTGGACCGCGTGGCCGACGGCATCCAGGAGTTCACTGCCTTTGCCTCAATGACCAGATGAGAGAGATTCGATGACTGACAACCGTTTCGCGCCCCCGGGCTGGACCAGCTCGCGCGACGACGCACCGTCCGATAAGGCACCGTCCCATCCGGCACGGTCCGACCAGGCGACGTCGGGCGACGGCGCAGCCCCGGCGCCCGCGGATCAGGCGTGGTCCGCTCAGGCGACGTCCGAGCGCGCCCCGGCCCCGGCATCGGCCGCCCAGTCGCCGTACGCGCCTGGCGCGGACGGCGTGATGTACACCTCGGAACCCGCTCACGACGACCGCGGCTACACGCCGCCGCCCGCCGCACGGCTCCCCAAGCCGCCGGTGGGTCGACTGCGCAAGCGCACCGTGGCGGGCGTCGTCGTCGGCGCGCTCGTGATCGGCGCCGGCGCGGGCTTCGGCGGAGCGTGGGCCTACGACGAGTGGGGCACCACCACGCCGACCATGCAACTGGCGTCCGGCGAGACCGTCGAGCGCGCCGCGGATTCGGTCGCGTCGGTGGCGGCCTCGATCATGCCGTCGGTCGTCTCGATCGAGGCGAGATCTGCGGCCGGTGAAGGATCTGGCTCGGGTTTCGTCATCCGCGAAGACGGCTACGTGCTGACCAACAACCACGTGGTCGACGGTGCGGAGTCGATCACGGTCATTCTGTCCGACGGCTCTGAGATGGACGCCGAGCTGGTGGGGGCCACCGCGGACTACGACCTTGCGGTGCTCGAGATCGATGCCGACGGGATGACCCCGATGGTGTTCGCCGATTCCGACGAGGTCCTGGTGGGTGACTCGACGATCGCCGTCGGATCGCCGCTCGGCCTCGAGGGGACGGTGACCACCGGCATCGTCTCGGCGCTGCACCGCCCCGTCACCGCGGGAGACGCGAACAGCACCGCCTTCATCGACGCGATCCAGACGGACGCCGCGATCAACCCGGGCAACTCTGGAGGCCCCTTGCTCAACGCTCAGGGCGAGGTGATTGGCGTCAATTCCGCGATCGCCGCCCTCCCCAGCGCTGGCGGCACCTCCGGGTCCGTGGGCCTGGGCTTCGCGATCCCCGCGAACCAGGCGCAGCGCACCGCAGAGCAGCTCATCGAGACCGGTGTCGCCACTTACCCCGTGATCGGGGTGCAGCTCGATCAGCGCTACAGGGGCGAGGGCGTGCAGGTGGTGGACGACGTGTCCGGCGTGGTCGCGGACGGGCCTGCCGCAGCCGCGGGCATCGAGCCGGGCGACGTGATCACCGCGATCGACGGGCGTCCCATCACCCAGGTCGACGAGCTCATCGTGCAGATCCGCGCGATGGCGATCGGCGAGGACGTGACGCTCACCGTGCAGCGTGACGGCTCGGAGCAGGACATCACCGTGACGCTCGACTCCAGCTCCTCGGTGCAGTACGAAACTGGCGAAGTGGAGCCCGAGCCGGAAGACTAGTCCGCATGTTCGGCATCAACGGCGGTGAGCTGCTCGTCCTGATCGTGATCGCCATCGTGGTGGTCGGTCCGGAGCGCATGCCCGAGTACGCGCGCCAGCTTCGCGAATGGGCGCTGGGCCTCAGGGGCGCGGTCGACAAGGGCCGCGCCCAGCTCAAGGCCGAGGTGGGCGACGACGTGGACTGGGACAAGCTCGATCCGCGCCAATACGACCCGCGGCGCATCGTGCGCGAGGCGCTGTACGAGCCGACTCCCGCGCCCGCGCCGGCACGCACCGCGCCCGCTCCGGCAGGTCAGCCCGCCCCGTTCGACGCCGACGCGACCTGACCCGCGGCCGCCCCGCCTTTCACTGCGAACCATCTTTTTCGCGGCGCGCCGGAGCGGAGCCCGGTATAGGTCGCGCCGCTGGGGTGTCGCCCCGAAGAGTGGTTCGCAGTGAAAGTCTGGGAGAGGGCGGCGAGCGGCCGATGCGGGGGCCGGGTTCGGTGCGCGCGCGGACTTGCGGAACAATGGGCGCATGAAGCCCCGCGTGTTCTCGGCGATGCAGCCCACCTCAGACTCCCTCCAGCTCGGCAACTACCTGGGCGCCCTCGTGCAGTGGGTCAAGCTGCAGGACACCCACGACGCGATCTACGGCGTGGTGGACCTGCACGCCCTCACGGTCACCCCGGACCCCGCGACCCTGCGGGCGCGCACCCGCCGTACCGCCGCCCAGTTCCTGGCCGCGGGCGTGGACCCCGCCCGGTCGATCGTGTTCTGCCAGTCGCACGTGCCCGAGCACGCGGAGCTCGCGTGGTTGCTGAGCACCTTCACGGGGTTTGGCGAGGCGGGCCGCATGACGCAGTTCAAGGACAAGTCGGCGAAGGTGGGGGAGACCGGCACCAACGTGGGCCTGTTCACCTACCCCGTGCTGATGGCGGCGGACATCCTGCTGTACGACACGAACGTGGTGCCGGTCGGAGAGGACCAGCGTCAGCACCTCGAGCTGTCGCGCGATCTCGCGCAGCGGCTCAACACGCGCTTTGGGGAGGGCACGGTGGTGGTTCCCGAACCGCACATCGTGAAGGAGACCGCGAAGATCTTCGACCTCCAGGAGCCCACCAAGAAGATGTCCAAGTCCGCGTCGAGTCCCAAGGGACTGATCGAGGTCCTCGACGACCCGAAGAAGGTGGCCAAGAACATCAAGTCGGCCGTCACCGACACGGGCTCCGTGATCGCCTTCGACCGCGAGGCCAAGGCCGGCGTCTCGAACCTGCTGACCATCTACTCGGCGATCGACGGCCGCAGCGTGGACCAGCTGGTCAACGACTACGAGGGCAAGATGTACGGCCACCTCAAGTCCGACCTCGCGGACGCGGTGGTCGAGTTCCTGACGCCATTCCACGATTCCGCGATGGAATGGATCGAGTCCCCTGACAGGTTGGACTCAGTGTTGGAGGACGGCGCGGCACGGGCTACGGCCATCGCGCGCCCCACCCTCGAGCGGCTGTACGACAAGGTGGGCCTGCTGGCCCCGATGCACGGGAGGTAGAGGAATGGCGGAGCGCGAGGACCCGGACAAGCCCGCCTCGAAGGACCCTCACCGCCACGCCGCCGATTCGGCGTTCCAGCACACCACGGTCTACCGCAGAGAGCAGCAGCGGCTCGAGGCCAAGGACGCGAGCCTCATGGTCAAGAGCAAGGTCGCCGTCAAGCGCGGCAAGTCCTTGAAGGAGCGGTTCGACCGCTCCCACGCGGGCCGCATGCTCGAGCGCGTCAATGACGGCAACGGCATGATCCTCGCGGGCGGAATCGCGTACTTCTCGCTGACGTCGATCGCCGCCGCACTCGTGATCGGCGTGACGTTGGCGAGCTACTTCGTGAGCCGCAACTCCGAATGGAACGAGAGGTTCTACTCGTTCCTCGACGAGTCGATCCCCGGCATCGTGGGGGACGGCGAGAACGACCTGGTGGATCCGTCGTCGCTCGAGCCGCAGACCGTCTCCGGCGTGGTCGGGGTGGTCAGCTTTCTGATCCTGTTCAACACCGCCACCCGGTATCTGCGCGGCATGCGCGTCGGAGTGCGCACCATGCTGGGCAAGGAGGCGGCGCCTCCCGCTCAGGGCAAGCTGCGGGACTTCATCGCGCTGTTCTCGCTGGTCCTCGTGGTGGTGCTGGGACTCGTGCTGCAGGTGGTCGCCTCGCAGTTCGCGGAGGTGATGGCGAGTTGGTTCACAGTCGAGTGGGTCTCCGAGGGCATCATTCGCGGGCCCGCCATCGCGGTCGGCGTGCTGCTGGACATGGCGTTCGCCGCGCTCGCGATCGTGGTGCTCGGACGCTACAAGGGCCCGCGCCGCCCGCTGCTGTGGGCGCTGTTCGCCGCGGCCATCGCGATCGGCATCCTGCGCCAGGCGTTCTCGTTGGTGGTCGGCTCGCTGAGCGAGAACGCGGTGCTCGGCTCCGCGGTCGCGATCGTGTCGCTGCTGATCTTCGTGGACTTCATCGCGCGGATCCTGCTGCTGAGCTCGGCGTGGCTGGGCACCAACCGGGACGTCCAGCGCGTGGACCCGGAGATCGAATCCGACGCCCCCGAGTCTCAGCCCCGACAGACGAACGGCGTCACCACGCGCAAGTCCACCGTCCGTCCGGGCCAGCAGATGCGCTAGCGTCCTCCCAGAACGCGTTGCGGGGGACGTGAGTCCCCTCGGCGCACAGACGAGAGGACTCCACTGTGACCACCCGCGACCCGTTCGAGCGGCCGAGCTCTCAGCCGGCGTGGGAGCCTGCCGCCCCCAGCAATGAGGGAACGGGATACGCGCCACCCGGGCAGCAGCCGCCTGCCACGGCACCAGGCTTCTCGGCCGGAGCCCCGCCGGCACCCTACGGTTCCACGCCTCCGGCGCCTTTCCCACAGTCGCCCACCCCCACCTCGACCGATGGCGTGTCGATCGCCGCGCTCGTGACCGGGATCCTCGGCCTGGGACCGGTGGCTGTCGCGCTGGGCGCGGTCGGGCTGCGGCGCACGGGTTCGGGCCAGCGCAATGGCACCTGGATGGCCGTCGTCGGGCTGGTGCTGGGGATGCTGGTCACCATCGCAGTGACGGCCGCGCTCACCTGGGCGATCGCGTGGACCGCGTTCGAGGCCGATCAGCCTGCGGCCGAGTCCGGGCAGGCGGGGTCCGAGTATGCCGAGGGCGGCGCGTACGGCGACGATGCGTACCTCGACGGGCTGTGGGACCAGTGCGCGGTGGGAGACGACGCCGCGTGCGACGACCTCTACCAGGAGTCTCCCTACGGCTCCGAGTACGAGGAGTTCGGCGACACGTGCGGCGAACGCGGGCGGCCGTGGTTCCAGGTGTGGTGCGAGGACGGCCGCGACTGAGGCGGGGTCAGACCTCGCCTGACGTCAGCGCCTTCTTCACCTCGGAGATGGCCTTGGTGACCTCGATGCCACGGGGGCAGGCCTCGGTGCAGTTGAACGCGGTGCGGCACTTCCACACGCCGGCCTTGTCGTTGAGCACCTCGAGCCGGTCCCACTCGCCCTCGTCGCGCGAGTCGAAGATGAACCGGTGGGCGCCCACGATCGCCTGCGGGCCAAAGTACTGACCGTCCGTCCAGAACACCGGGCACGCGGTCGTGCACGCCGCGCACATGATGCACTTGGTGGTGTCGTCGAACCGCTCGCGCTCCTCGGGGGACTGCAGGCGCTCGCGCTCCGGCGTGGGGCCAGAGGTCATCAGGAACGGCATGATCTCGCGGTACGAGGCGAAGAACGGCTCCATGTCCACGATCAGGTCCTTCTCGACCGGCAGACCCTTGATGGGCTCGACGGTGATGGGGCGCGAGGGGTTCAGGTCCTTCAGCAGCGTCTTGCACGCGAGACGGTTCTTGGCGTTGATGCGCATCGCGTCGGAACCGCACACGCCGTGAGCGCACGAGCGCCGGAAGGCCAGCGTGCCGTCCTGATCCCACTTGATGGTGTGCAGGGCGTCGAGCACGCGATCGGTGGCGAAGGCCTCGACCGTGAACTCCTCCCAGTACTCCGCGCCGGCCTCGCGGCCGTCGAGGCCCTCGGGGTCGTGGCGCAGGATCTTCAGCGTGACCGTGAACGTGGGGATCGCGCCGACCCCGTCGGTCGACTCGGTCTTCTCGGCAGTGGCAGTCATCGTCGCGCCTCCCGGCTCAGTACTTGCGTTCCATGGGCTGGTACTTGGTGATCACGACGGGCTTCCACTGAAGGTCGATCCCGTCGGGACGTGCGTACGCCATGGTGTGGTGGAGGTAGTTCTCGTCGTCCCTCGTGGGGAAGTCCTCGCGGTAGTGGCCGCCGCGGCTCTCCTTGCGACCGTCCGCGCCCGCGATGACGACCTCGGCGAGCTCGAGCAGGAACCCGAGTTCGACGGCCTCCAGCAGGTCGGTGTTGAAGCGCTGACCGCGGTCGTGGATGGCGATCGACTTGTAGCGCTCCTTGAGCCGCTGGACGAGCTCCTTGGCCTCGGCCAGAGACTCGGCGGTGCGGAACACCTGGACGTTGAGGTCCATGGTCTCCTGCAGCTCCTTGCGAATCTGTGCCACGCGCTCGGTGCCGTCCCCGCCCACCGTCTCGCGCAACTGGGCGACGAGCGCGGTGACCCGGGCTGCCGCATCGGCCGGAAGCTCGGGCGCGGTCGCGGTGGCCGCGTACTCGGCCGCGGCGATGCCGGCGCGCTTGCCGAACACGTTGATGTCGAGCAGCGAGTTGGTGCCTAGGCGGTTGGCGCCGTGGACGGACACGCACGCGACCTCGCCGGCCGCGTAGAGGCCCTTGACGACGTCGTTGTTGTTGCGCAGCACCTCGGCGTTGACGTTCGTGGGGATGCCGCCCATCGCGTAGTGCGCGGTGGGGAACACCGGCACCGGCTCCGTGTACGGCTCGACGCCCAGGTACGTGCGCGCGAACTCGGTGATGTCCGGCAGCTTCTCGTCGATGTGCTTGGGCTCGAGGTGAGTGAGGTCCAGCAGCACGTAGTCCTTGTTGGGTCCCGCTCCGCGTCCCTCGCGCACCTCGTTCGCCATGGCTCGCGCCACCATGTCGCGCGGCGCGAGGTCCTTGATGGTGGGCGCGTAGCGCTCCATGAAGCGCTCGCCGTCGGCGTTGCGAAGGATCCCGCCCTCGCCGCGCGCGGCCTCGGACAGCAGGATTCCCAGGCCGGCGAGGCCCGTCGGGTGGAACTGGAAGAACTCCATGTCCTCCAGGGGGATCCCCGCGCGCAGCGCGATGCCCATGCCGTCGCCGGTGAGCGTGTGCGCATTCGAGGTGGTCTTGTAGACCTTGCCCGCGCCGCCGGTGGCGAACACCACGGACTTGGCACGGAACGTGTGGATCTTGCCGGTGGACAGCTCGTACGCGACCACTCCGGCCACGGCGACGTCCTCGCCGTCGGCGGCCGCCTGCGGGTCGCCGTCCAGGATCATGTCCAGGACGTAGAACTCGTTGAAGAACTCGACCTCCTGCTTGATGCACTGCTGGTACAGCGTCTGCAGGATCATGTGGCCGGTGCGGTCCGCGGCGTAGCACGACCGGCGCACGGCGGCCTCGCCGTGGTTGCGGGTGTGGCCGCCGAACCGGCGCTGGTCGACCGTGCCCGCGGTGGTGCGGTTGAACGGCAGGCCCATCTTCTCGAGGTCGAGGACCGCGTCGATGGCCTCGTTGCACAGGATCTCTGCGGCGTCCTGGTCGACCAGGTAGTCGCCGCCCTTGATCGTGTCGAACGTGTGCCACTCGGCGTTGTCGTCCTCGACGTTGGCGAGCGCCGCGGCCATGCCGCCCTGTGCCGCGCCCGTGTGCGAGCGGGTGGGGTAGAGCTTGGTGAGCACCGCGGTGCGGGCGCGCTGCGAGCTCTCGAGAGCCGCGCGCATGCCGGCGCCGCCGGCGCCGACGATCACGACGTCGTATTCGTGGTCGGTCATCGGACATCCTCACAGAAGGTCGGGACTTCGGGCAGCAGTTCGCCGGCAGCGTCCACGGGGCAGGCGTCGAAGGTGAAGATCACGAGCGTGCCGAGCACGATGATCACCACCATCGAGATGTTCAGCGCCCATTGCAGCATGTGGCGTAGGAATGGGCGACGTGCGTAGTCGTTGACGATCATCCGCATGCCGTTGGTGCCATGCACCATCGCGAGCACCAGCATGGTGAAGTCCCACCACTGCCACAGCGGCGAGGCCCACTTGCCGGCCACGAACGCGAAGTCGATCTGGTTGACGCCGTCGCCGGTCATCAGGTTGATGAACAGATGCGTGAAGATCAGCACGATGAGGATCACGCCGGAGACGCGCTGGAACATCCAGCCCCACTTCTCCGCGTTGCCGACGTTGCGGCGGTTCATGGGCTTCTTGGGCGCCTTGAGCTCGGGGGCGGTCATCACGCACCTCCGAACACGAAGCCGAAGTGGCGCGGCAGGAAGGCGGCCATCATCACCGCGAAGATGCCCCACACGACCCACACGAGCATGCGCTGGTGGCGCAGGGCCCAGGTCCAGCGGTCCACGGCGATGATGCGCAGGCCGTTGAAGGCGTGCAGCACGATCGCGGCCACCAGGCCGGCTTCGATGATCCCGTAGATGGGCGTCTTGTAGGCGCCGATGACCTCGTTGTAGGCCTCGGGCGAGACGCGCACGAGCGACGTGTCGAGCACGTGGATCAGCAGGAAGAAGAAGATCGCGACACCCGTTGTACGGTGCACGAGCCACATCCACATGCCTTCTCGGCCGCGATAGAGAGTGGGCGCGGGGGACACGGCTTCTCCTTTGAGTGGCGATGGTCCGGTGCTGACATTCTAAGGTGGTCATCATGATGCTCGGTGCCAGCCACGACAGCCCCGTCCCCCACCTCGTCTGCGTGGTCCCGGCGGGCGGGGTGGGCTCGCGGCTGTGGCCGCTGTCCAAGCCCGAGCGGCCCAAGTTCCTCATCGACCTGCTGGGCACCGGTTCGACCCTGATCCAGGACACGGTCGAGCGGCTGACGCCGCTCGGGGAGTCCGTCTACATCGTCACCGGCGAGCGCCACGCCGATGCGGTCGCTGAGCAGCTTCCGGACCTGTCGGCCGAGCGCATCGTCGCCGAGCCCAGCCCCCGCGACTCGATGGCGGCGATCGCGCTCGCCGCTGCGCTCATCGAGGAGCGCGAGGGGGAGCGCATCATGGGCTCGTTCGCCGCGGACCACGTCATCCCCGACGGCGAGGTCTTTCGTGCCACGGTGCGCACTGCCGTCGAGGCGGCGCGGACGGGTCGCGTGGTGACCATCGGCATCGAGCCCACTGAGCCGTCCACCGCGTTCGGCTACATCCGCGCGGGACAGCCGTTGGCCGATGCGCCGGGCGCCTTCGCGGTCGAGGCCTTCACCGAGAAGCCCGATGCGCAGACTGCGGCGGCGCTTCTTGCCGAGGGCGGCTCGTCCTGGAACGCAGGGATGTTCGTGGTGTCCACCTCCGTGCTGCTGGGTCACCTCGCGCGCCTGCACCCCACGCTCGAGGCGGGTGTGCGCGAGATCGCGGCGGCGTGGGACGGTCCCTCGCGGGCCGAGGTCCTGGGCCGGGTGTGGCCCACGCTCACCCGGATCGCGATCGACCACGCGATCGCCGAGCCCGTCGCCGCCGAGGGCGGCGTCGCGATGGTGCCCGGGCCGTTCCTCTGGCACGACGTGGGCGATTTCGCGACCCTCGCCGGACTGCTGCCGCCTGGCGACGATGGCGCCGTCCGCATCGGCCGCACTGAGGACGTCTCGCTGGTGGGCTCCGAAGGGACCCTGATCGTCGGCGGCTCCAAGCCGATCGCCGTGGTGGGCATCCCGGATGCCGTGGTGGTCGAGACCGACGAGGCGATCCTGGTGACGCGGCGCGAGGCGGCGCAGCGGGTGAAGGACGTCAGGTTCCAGGCTTGACGCGCGGCGCTCGATCCCGGCGCCGCGGCCAGCATCGATACCGATTCGTTGTCGTGTCGCAACCCTCCACATCGTTTTACGGGACTATTGGTGCGTAGCATGGAGAGCAACGCACCAGCCTGGCGTACTTAAACAGGCACTCACGATTCAAGGAAGTTACACATGAAGAACACGATTCGCTTCGGCGCCCTCGCGGCAGCCTCGGCTCTCGTCCTGGCCGCGTGCGCATCCGCACCGGAGGACGAGCCCGATTCGTCCGAGACCGCGGGCTCCACCGCCTCCGCTGAGGCGCCCGCCGAGTCCGTCGACTACAAGGCCTGCATGGTCTCCGACCAGGGTGGCTTCGACGACGCCTCGTTCAACGAGTCCGCCTACGACGGCCTGGTCCGCGCGAGCGAAGAGCTCGGCATCGAAATGGCAGAGGCAGAGTCGACCTCAGAGAGCGACTTCGGCCCGAACCTCGACGCACAGGTCGCCGCGGGCTGCGACCTGATCATCACGGTCGGCTTCCTCCTGGGCGACGCGACGGCTGCCGCCGCCGCTGCCAACCCGGACGTCAACTTCGCGATCGTCGACTTCGGCTTCGACGAGCCCATCGAGAACGTGAAGCCCATGTTCTTCGAGACCGACGAGGCGGCGTTCCTTGCGGGCTACGCGGCCGCAGCGACCTCGGAGTCGGGCACGCTCGGCACCTTCGGCGGAGTGAACATCCCCACCGTGTCGATCTTCATGGACGGCTTCCTCGCGGGCGCCAACTACTACAACGAGGAGACCGGCGGCGACGTCTCGGTGCTCGGCTGGGACGGATCCGAGGGTTCGTTCTCGGGTGACTTCGAGGACCAGACGCAGGGCCAGAACATCACGCAGGGCTTCCTGGACCAGGGCGCCGACATCGTCATGCCCGTCGCGGGCCCCGTGGGCCTGGGTGCGGCTTCCGCCATCCAGTCCGCCGGTGACGCCTGGATGATCGGTGTGGACTCCGACTGGACCGAGTCCGCTCCCGAGTACGCCGACATCATCTTCACGTCGGTGCTCAAGCAGATCTCGAACGCGGTCTTCGACACCATCGAGACCTCGATCGACGGCTTCTCCAACGAGCCGTACGTGGGCACCCTCGAGAATGAGGGCGTGGGCGTGGCCGACTTCGCGGACGGCACCGTCGACGAGGAGACGCTCGCCGCCATCGAGGAGATTCGCGCGGGCATCATCGCCGGCGAGATCGCGGCCGGGACGGCCGGCTAGCAGGACACTCAGGGGGCACAAGTCCCTTGATCAGGGCGAGGGGCGTGCCGCGTA